>JBBQPM010000028.1:0-51425 GCA_038217425.1 Gemmatales bacterium | reverse complement strand
CCGTCGCAATTGCAGAGGATGCCGCAAATGGCAATGACGATGATATCGCCGAGGAGGTGTTTCCGATTGCGCGTGTGCCGCGGATCGGAGAGTGACTGAAAGTAAGAGCCGACGGATTCGACATCGACAAGCTTCGCCATGTGGCCGTCCTTGAGTATGACGAGGACGGTCGTGCCGGCCCCAACCGACGCCGCGCGCGACGATCCTTCTCATGACAAGGATACTACCTGCACGCCCAGGGCGCAAGCTCCCTATATTACCCAATTATGCGCGCGGGCCGTGGGTAAAGGGGGATCTCCGCAGGCGACTTCGCCTCGTCGCCCAGTTCCCGGGCGCGGCGCTCGCGATAGGTTTCCAGCGCCGCCTCATCGACGTCGAAAAATACCGAAATCGGATCGACGGCGACGATGGTGGCAAGCAACGTGTCGCCGCCGCTGGTGTTGACGAGGTTGCCCTTGGAAACCTGGGACTTGCCGATGCGGCCGGTGATAGGAGCGTAAATCTTGGTATAGCCTACGTCGAGCTTGGTACGCTTGATTTCTGCCTCGGACTGTTTGATCTCCGCAGTCGCCATCAGCTTCTTCGCCAGCCAAGTCTCGACCTCGCGAGCGGAGGCGGCACTCTGGGCGGCCAGGCCTTTGCTCCGCTCATACTCGGCGTTGGCAAATTTATAGTTGGCCTCGGCTGCCAACTTCTTCGCCTCGCTCACTTCCAAATTCGCCTGGTATACGTTCGGATCGATCGTGAAAAGCAGAGATTTCTCCGCATACGTCTCTTTGCCGACTTTGGAGCCAATCAAGGTCTTCTCCGCGTAGACCATGTCCCCTTCTTTGAAGTGGAAATCGATCAACTCCCCCTTCACCTGGGCACGCACGTCGACCGTTTCCGCCGCCTCGAGTCGGCCCGTGTAGACGTCGTAATCCGTGATCGACTTCTCGAGCGGTTTGCTCACCGTCACCACCGGCGGCGGACTCGGGGCGATCGTCGGCGTCCGATCGCAACCAACCAGCGCCAATGCGGCCGCTACCAAACTGATCCGTTTCAAGTCGTTCATGGCCGTGCTCCAGAGAATTGCGTTCAGGCGACGGGTCTATCTATATGAAGATCCGAGTTCCTCCCCAGTGGAAGGGGATCGAAATTCTTGCTTCAGGATTATTTTTTTCGACGTCGGGCGAGTACTTCGACGGACGCACAAGCGACGGATTCGCGTTTTATCCCTCGCTTGGCGTTTGCAGAATGTTATTCGGACTCCAGCCAAAGGCTCGTGGCCGGCGGACGCCGTCGTCCCACATACGGAGACCGCCCAGGAACGCGTTGGCGTTGTCGCCCAACCGCGTGCCAGGCGGCAGTCCCTTCAGCTTCTTCGCATTGCCGCCGCCCAGGACCACGTCGTCCGGCTTAAGGGCCGCGATCAGACGCTCCACGACGAGCTCGACGTGACGCTGCCATTTCTTGCGCCCCAGGCGCTGCAGCCCGCGCGCCCCCACATAGTCCTCAAGAGTGCCGTTCTTGTAGTGGAACCGGCCCAACTCGAGCGGTTCGATCGTTCCGTCCAGGATCACGGTGGCGCCAAGACCGGTGCCCAAACCCACGAATAGCATCTTGCCTCCCTGGTAACCGCCCAGAGCCTGCATGGCCGCGTCGTTGATGATCTTGACAGGCAGGTGAAAAGCGGCGGAGAAATCAAACCCCATCCAACCTGGAGCGAGATTGACGGGTTCCGTCATTGGCTGCCCGCAGAGAATCGGGCCGGGATACCCGATTGCAATCGCTTCGTATTCCCAATCCTTCGCGGCATCGAGGACGCCGTTGACCATCGTGAGCGGCGTCATTTCTTTGCCCGACGGGAATTTGCGCGGAATGTCCTGCCCCGAAGCGAGCATCTTGACGTTCGTTCCCCCAATGTCGATCACCAAGACTTTCATGCCGATTCCGATCGTAGCTTGTGAGAAATCTGTTTATCGTCGAGCGGCTTGAAAATAAGCCGAAAGGAAATGCAACGGCGAAGTCAGCTGCCTCTGTATCCTCTTAAATCACCGATAGCGCAAGACTCGCCCGAGTTTTCTATTCGTTCAGGCATCCGTGTTCAAGGGCCCTGCAGGCTTCGGTGAAATCTTCTCCTTCGAGGGCAAAAAAGGCAGCATTGGCAGCGTGCGAATGCCCAGAACGAGTCCAAGAGCGAGGCCGCTCACTACGACGAAACCATGGAAGGCATAGGCGAGCGTCCTAGTCGCAAGCGAAGGGTCGCTTTGGTTTGCCATGCGTGCCACTTGAAGAGCGCCCGCCAGGGCGTGATAAAGGCTTGATCCCGGAATCATCGTGACGGCGCCGGCGAAGGCGATGACGGCGACGGGAACCCTCGTGGAGCGGGTCAACCAACCGGAGATCGCGCCGACGGCGAGGCCCGCCAAAAATGTCGCCGCTTCCAGGCGAAGTCCAGCTTCCAGGCACAAGTAGCGCAGGCCATGCCCCGCCATCCCACACGCGGCTACCATTCCCAGGCGCCGCCAGGGAGTGTTAAAGAACGCTGCAAATCCGCAAGTTGCGATCGCTGCCAGGACCACGTCGGCGAGGAGATTTAGCCGAATCCCGTTCGATCCTTCGGGATCCATGACCAGGGGATCGGTCAATTCGATGCCGACAATGATCCCCAGTGCGCTCGCGAGCAAAATGCCGATCGCCAGTCCCAGACGAGACAGACACATCGGCAGGTGATTGTCGATCAAATCAAAGATGCTATTGAGGAGATGGGGGCCGGGCACCACCATCAAAGCGGGCACCAAGAGAACGGGTTCCGGCGTTCGCGTCCACCCGTACCGAATGGCAAGTCCGCCCAGAGTTGCTCCAATGAAGGATGCGGCAAAAGGGAGGGTGAGAAGGCTGAAGTGTCGTCGCCCCAGTTCCTGGCGAACCAGGAGGCCCAACGCCGTGGCGACGCCAGCGACCAAGGCTGCAGGTCCATCTGCTCTCATCAAGCCAGCAAAGCTGGCGGCGGCGGCGCCCAAGATAAACGCGACCAGCCAGCGTGAATGGCGGCGCGACTCAGCCTCGACTCGACCCAAAAGAGCCAGCGCGGCTGAGGCGTCGAGTTGGCGATGCCGCACCTGGTCCAGGATCTCGTGCACGCGAGTCTGAAGGGCGGCATTGTAGCGCAACTCCTTCACGGCTTGAAAGAGAGGACTGTCGTTGCCAAGGGCGACCGTCACGCTTCCGTACGAGACCGCCACATGCAGGGATGCGGTCGTCAACGCTGTGGCCGTTGCCGTCAACGTGCGGATGATGGCCCCGGATGATTCGTTGTATTCGAGCAGTAACCTGCCCGCTTGCAACAGCAATTGCGTATCACGTTCTCGGTCGCTCATCGTTCCGTGCGAGGTTGAACCGCTCATGGCTTCGCGGCCCCATACAGACTCGGGTCCACGCCGAGCGTTCCTTGCAAACTGCTCAGGTATTCCGGGGAAACGATTTGGTCCAGTTGTTTCGCGGTCAACTCCCGGCGCATCTTCATGGTTGCGATAAGCGATGCATCCGCCTTGGCGTTTTCGGCCAACCACTGTTCGAGCGAGGCGATCAATCGGCGACCAAGCTTCTCATCCACGCGCTGTTTCATCATCAGCCGTTGCCGGTACCAATCGCTGGCGAGGATCGTTTCCCGCGTGAAGAGGCCGCGGATGTCCGGATGATGCACGTCCTTGCCTTCGTACGCGCCGTACGCCATGATTGCCAGGAGCGCTCGCAACGGAGGACAAGCGTCTTCGATCGAACCGTCCTCGAACGCTTGCAGGGCTACCCGCTGCTGTGCCTCGGAGATGTTGCCAATCCCGTCCACGAAAGCTTCCAGATCTTGCGTCTCGGGTCGGAGATACGCCTCATCGAAGACGCGGTCAGGATGATCGAAGATTCGGCCGAAAAACCGCCGCACGAAGCGGGACGTAATCCGGTAGCCCAGTCTGCTGGCGGGCACTTTTTGGCCGTTGTGATCGAAGTCGCGGACGGGTTCCAAATACCCTTCGCTAATAAGAAACGCTGGATCGCGCTCGTCGGGGCTGAGTCGGCACCAGATCTCCGGCACCAGCAAGCTGATGTCATGATCGACGCGCTTGTCGGGGCCCACAAATCCCGCCGCTGTGGAAAAGCCCGGCAACCCCGTGAGGACGTAGGAAAGCAGCGCAGCGTTCAGATCGACGATGGTTCGCAAGGCGTTGAAGGGTCCCTTGGTCAAGGCGCCTTCCGACCCGGCTCCCGTCGTTGAGGGACTTTTGCCGGTCAGCGAACAGATGACGTCCATGAAGAACTCGGGCAACTCCTGGTAATGGATCGGGCTGTAGACGGCAAGCGGCCGAATGCCCGCGGCGCGGTCGGGCGGATTGTTACGTCGCCCAATCAGGACGGCGCCGACCGGAATGGGCAAGGGCTCATCGCTGCGAATGCCTCGAGCCAGACGAAGGCCCCGTTCGGCGATGGTTCGAACTTCCGGCGACATGAGGTCCGGGCGGATCTGAAGATAGCGCGGATTCTGACTCGGCTTGCCATCCACCAAACGAGGATTTGCGGAGCAGACGACGGTTCCCGATTCCGTGGACGCCGAGAGAAGCGCGCGCATCGGGGGCGAGAACGCATCGAATTCCGTGACCCGATCGACGATCGCTCGGACCTGCTCGGAAGCCAACGGCTCGAAGTTGGAAAGGAAATTGTCGGATCGAGCCATGTCCGATTCGGTCTGTCGATCCAGTCCGCGATGCACCGCGTCGTCGGGTCGCTGGAACAGGCGATACTCGCAGTTGACTGAGAACTTATGGCTGACTGCCTGCTTCCCTGGGGGCAAGTGGTGAAGTTGATTCGACGGAACGACTGCGGAGGCGGTGATGTCGTCTTCCATCTGGATTTTGGCGGCGGGCATGAAATCTTGTCGGAGCTTGAACGTTCGCCAGGCATTGGAAGAGAGGAGGCCGATGCGGAGATAACCGCCCACCAACCGCCGACCTCTCGCCTTGAGTTCGTGTCCGGGCCGACCGTTGATGGAATCGACGCTCAGCAGATCGCGCCAGCGTTCCTCACTCTCCGCCCAGATGTAGCGCTTAATGATGTAGACGAGCGGAAAAATATGATCGGGGAACGACGCGAGCCAGGCGTTGTACTCCGGGGCGTATTCGTCGGAAGGGTTGAGCAGTTTGATCACGCTACCGAGGGAGCGCAGGGGACTCATCAGCGGCCGGCTGGGAACCGTCTCTTCGGTCTTGCGTTTCGTTTTCCAACGGTCGCCGTAGTCGTGATCCATCAACTGCTGCACGAGTTCGAAGTCTTTGTCGAGATCTGCGACCAGAATCGGGCCATAGAGAATGTAGTCTCCCAGGCTCTTGGAAATCTCGCTCTTGCCGCCGCCGGAGACGGTGCACGGTTTGTGGCAAAAGAGTCCCTCAGCGACGGTCCCCGTCAGCCGCCAGACGCCGGTCGAGGGATGTTTATCCAGCGTTAACTTGTAGCCGGACGGCGTCATGTAGGTGGTTTGGGGCTTGATCGTTATCGCTCTTTCCAGCCCGGCGTGCGTCCACCACAGTTGCAACCGGAAAACGTCGCCGCGCGTATCGTGCGGAATGTAAATTAAATTTGGGCAATGCCGGTCGATCGCGTGCCCTTCGGGTTGCAGATCGATCGATTTTGGGTTTTCGCGAGCCAGGTCCGAGGGGGTACGGTCGTTGGTCCGATAATTCCTCGCCTCGAATGCCAGGCCCAGGTTGTAACGAGCGAAGCTCAACGCTCCGCCAGAATGTTCTTCCTCGACGTTGCCGAGCAAATTGGCGGCATACGAGATCTGCGTTTTGACTTCCTTTTTGCAATAGCCAAAGTAATTGTCCGCGATCAACGTGACGATGACTCCGGTAGCGTCGCGGCAGGTCGCCTTGAATGCCTGGCCTTCGTTGTAAAGCTCGGCGGGATCGCGCCAGCACATGCCGTCTCGACGCTGTTGAGGCGTCGCTTTTTCCCAGTTCGGAAGGCCAAGCGACTTCTTGGTCAGGCGGGTCAGATGTGGCGCCAGAAGGACGCATCCGGTGTGGCCAGTCCAGCGTTCCGCATCCAATCCCGCGTCATTTTCGGCCTGAAACGGATCGCCTGCGTTGCTGAATATTGACTCGACAAAATCGAGATTACTGACGAGACTGGCAGGGGCGAAGAAACGGACCTCCATCGTCTTCTGGGTTCCCACGCCGGGGACTTCGGGACAGACGATCGGCCGCAGCAGAAGGGAAAAGAACGATCGCGCCGGCTGAGGGTCGTCCGAAGCGAACGGCACGATCAGCAATTCCTTAGGCGGGTCGATCGCGTGGCGAAGGAGCGAAACAAAGACGGCACGCGGAACCGCCTTTTTATCGCCCGGGATCGGCAATCCGCCTTCGCAGACGTGAAACGTCCCTTTGGTGGTCCGTCGGTCGCTGCGAGGATTGTGCAGCACGCCGTTGCGGACGCGGTACGATGTCAGAAGCTCCGTGCCGATATGGTCCTTGCTTGCCGGAAGCGAAAAGCCGCGAGCGAGCCCATATCGCGAAAGCGACACGGCAGCAGGGAGCCGAATCGGCGCGGTTGGCGCCAGGTCGGAGAAATGAGCATTGAGGAACGCCACGATCCGACGATCGGCAGGGCAAAGGTCCGCGTCCGAGGTCGGCGCCTCCGGATGCCTCCCCAGGGCCGCAAGGAGTTGACGTATCTCGGAACGAAGCTGCTCGTTAGAAGTGGCCGCTTCCGGTATCCCGACGGTCGATGCGAGGTCCATACTTCCACTCCAGCTTTCGAAAGGCCCAATTCCGCACGGATGGAAATCCCTATCTTGGGCGCATGTGCCGTATTTTATGCGGGTTCGAGTGCGCCGTCGCCCAGTCTGCGGATAACCGAATCTTCATCGCCGCGTTCGATCCGGACTCGGTCGGAATAGCCGGCCGAGTTTCGATACCAATGGCAGAACATGTTGTGATAGCGGCAAGCCCAGCCAAATTTCGGCAAGACGTCGTGCCGAGTGACGCCGGCCAACGATTGCAAAATGGCGTGCTTGTGTTGTTCGACCAGGGACCAATCGACTTTTTCGGAATCCAACGTCGCTTCAAGGTAGTTGACGAACCACCAACCATCGATGTCGTAGCAAATCGAATTGGCGAATGTCTCAGGAACTTGCTTTTCACGAAATGCCAGCGTTAGCAATTGGCGCAGCGGTTGGTCCAAAATCACGCGAGGAACGATCGATGCTTTGGATTCGAGTTGATAGCAATCCAAAAGCGCCGTCCCAAAAATGATGTCGTCCGTCAAACAAATGGATCCCTGGGTCAAGGCCCCGCGTAAGAAGAAGCCGTTCAATGCCATACGAAGCTGATAACGCTGCGAACAACGAATGATGAACCAGGCCGCTTGCGCCGGCGACACCTCGCTTCGATCGAACGGATAACCGAGGACGAGATTATCGCTGAAGAACTTGAGCGCCCAACGGTTTGGAAGTAAGGCAAAGTCGCCGATGAGGCTCTGCCTCACGTAAAGACGAGAATCCTGAAGTGCTCCCAGGATTCGCGTAAGCAGGCGCTGGGATTCGACGGGATCGGAGGTCAATCGGATGGCTTGCGAAAAGCCCAAAATGTCGAGGAATCCGACAATCGACGTTCGAAGTACCGGTTGTCCAGCCTCATCAACATAGACGCCTGTTTCGGGCGTGACGAAAGTAGCGTTTGACAATGGACGTCTCGTTAGTGGATTTCAAGTTTTGGGGTGTCCCGACTCTCAGGCTCCTTGGCGGGCTCGAGAACGCCTTCTGCCCACAGGCGTTGATCCTCGCCCGAGGGGGTCCAGATAAGGAGCACCGCCATCGCGCCATACAAAGGCAAATGGCCCACGAGTTCGACCCAGTCAAAAATCGTCAGAGTTATGTTGATGAAGATCCAGGCCGTCAGAATGATCGTTCGCGGGAAGAAGCCGAACAACAAACACAGCCCTATCAACAATTCCGTCGCGCCGGCGCACAGCACGAAGAGTTCATCGGACATCGGCATACCGACCCAGGCGGTGAAGTTGAGCGGGTACTTTTCCAGGAACGCCCTGGACAACTCCGCATTGGCGAGCTTCTCGGTGAATGCGACCACCGTCAAACCCAACCCCAGCCCTATGCGAAGGCTCGGCATCGCCAGGCGCGCGAGGCGCGGCGAAGGCTCCAGGGCGGGAAAGAGGAGCCGGTCTATCGCGTAAGGCCCGCGGCCGGCCAAAAAAAAGAACGCCGCGAAGCCGAAGTAATGGGCGTTCTCCAACATCGGAACCAACCCGAAGACGCCGATGCCGACCAGCCAGAGCAAGCCGAGTGCGGCGCCAGCTAGTCGCGCCATTCCTCCGTACACGAAACTGAGGCCCACGCCGATCTGCACGACTCCGAGCCAGTACCTCCAGACCCCGTGAAGTTCGTTGTTCGGGGAAAACAGGTTCCCTTTGAGGGCGAGAACCAGAAGCGGCAGCCCGACATGGACGGCGAGAATCAAGGGCACGAGGGAGTAGAAGCGGGCGCGCCCTGCTTCCGAGGCTCCTAGAATTTCGGGGCCGGGGATCAGATCGCGCCCGCGCCGTGCCCGCCACGCGAGTCCTACGAGAACCGTCAGCCCTACGCCAATGCCGATGCCGACGATCTCCGGAAAGCGCAGCGTACTCTCCCAGCGAACCGGGTGTGGCTCCGCGTCGAGGAACCACTTTTCGTGCGCATGGGCGACGCTTGGACACGCGATATAGCCAGCGACCAGCGCGAGCAACGTATAGTTTCGAATGTTGCTCCGTTGAGTCCGGTTCATCCCATCCCTGCCTGGTTGTCACCCACCAGAAGCGACCAAATCGCGACCTTAAAGTCGCACATGGTGCTCCAGATAGTGTCCATCATATGAATTTCTGACCATCGGACGCGGGGTCCACGCCTGAGTGACTGCAAGGACGCAAAAAAAATCGGAGGAATACTTGGAATGGCAAGGGCGCCGTTTGCTCGAATTGGGCGAGAAATGCTCCATCGAAAATCGGGGGACGAAACTCTCTATGGCGCGCTGGACGAACCCAAGCGGCTGGGACGGCATTGATGCGATGAGCCGCTTGGGCAAAAGAGGGCGCAAGCGCGTTGGCATCCGCCTCCACTGCCCTTTCCAGCCTCCGGGTTGAAAGCTTGTCCCGTCAGCTCTTCAGTTTGTAATAGCGCATCCCAAGTTGCGCAATATCGTCCGGATAGTCCATAAAGGCACAGGATAAAACTTGGATGCGATCGACAACTTCATCGGGTAGCGAGGATCGAGGCGCCGGGACAAGAACGCTGTTCCGATCTACGAAGGAATTTGGCATCAACCACTGATTCTCTTCCAGAGCTCTGGCTTCGGGATCAAAATGCTCGTCGACCAGAGCCTGGCACTGGTCGACGATTTCGGCCATGCGTCGGGCGCCAATTTTGCGTAGCGCCTCACTGGCGTAAATGAAACTTTCTCTCCCCCAATTTTGCAGGAATTGAAGATACGCGCCGTTGTTGACGTCCGCCTCTAATCGCCAAAGAGAAGCCAATTCTCGTTGCCATTCGGCGGACAGCGATGAAAGCCGACATTCATTCGTAAACGTGAGGGCGTGGTATTTTCCGGTGAGATCGTACCAGTCCACGACGCGTTTCCCCTGGGGTCGAGTCGCCGTTCTGCCATTTCCGTTTGTTACTTCTTTTTCTTCTTTGCGTCCGGCTTCTTCTCTTCCGACTTCGCGGGGGCGGGTTTCTTCTCCTTCGCTTCCGCCTCTTCCTTTTTCTTCTTGCCGAAGATGGCGTCGTAGCCCTCTGAGAATTTCTTCGTTTCCGCCAGGCCGATTCGCACGATACTCATGATGCACCTTCTATGTGACGTCCGCGAAAAAATGTGCTCGGCCCACACGGCCCAGTCGCCTCTCGCTCCACTCAGTGTAACTGATCGCCCCCTGACCGTCGAGACTCACTGCACCACCACGCGGTGATACTTCTTCTTTCCCTGCCGTAACAACAATCCCTCCGGCCCCAACGCGTCTTCCTTGATGACCGCGGCCACGTCCGTGATTGGCTGATCGTTGAGATACGCGCCCCCCTGCTCGATGAGCCGACGCGCCGCCTTTTTCGACTCCGCCAATCCCGTTCGGACCAACAAATCGGTAGCCGCGATCCCCTGAACGAATTCGCTGCGCGGCAAATTCGTCGTCGGCACGGCGCTGAGGTCCGCCTTGCCGCCGTCGAAGAGACCTGCGGCCGCCTTCGCTTTGGCCGCAGCTTCGGGGCCGTGACATAGGGCTGTCGCTTCGAACGCGAGAATCTTCTTGGCCTCATTGATCTCCTTGTCCTTGAGGACCGAGAGCCGACGGACCTCGTCCATCGGCAGCAGCGTGAAGTAGGCCAGGAAGCGGGCGACGTCGACGTCGTCGATGTCGCGCCAGTACTGGAAGAACTCGAACGGCGACGTTCTCTGGGCGCTGAGCCAGATCGCCCCCGCCGCGGTCTTGCCCATCTTTTCGCCGCGCGCCGTCGTCAGCAGCGGGAATGTCAGGCCGTAGGCTTGCTGGCCATGAAACTTGCGCACGAGGTCGGTGCCCGCGAGGATGTTGCTCCACTGATCGTCGCCGCCGATTTGCAGCTGGCAGCCGAACTTCTGGTGGAGCACAAGGAAGTCGTACGCCTGCAAAAGCTGGTAGTTGAACTCGATGAACGACAGGCCTTCTTCACGTTCGAGTCGCTGCCGGTAGGCCTCGGCTTTCACCATCTCGTTGACTTTGAAGTGCTTGCCGACGTCGCGCAAGAAGTCGATGTAGCGCAGCGGCATGAGCCAGTCGGCGTTGTTGACGAATCGGCCTGCCGTGCCGTCGAGATTGAGGTAACGCTGGAGTTGGGCGAGGATGCCAGCGCCGTTCTTGTCGATGTCTTCGGGGCCCAGGAGTTTGCGCATCTCGGTTTTGCCGGAGGGATCGCCGACCATGGCGGTGCCGCCGCCGACGATGGCGATGGGATGATGGCCCGCATTTTGCAGATGGCGCATGGCCATGATCGGCATGAGACTGCCGCAGTGGAGACTGTCGGCGGTCGGATCGAAACCGCAGTAGAAGACAGTCGACTTCTCCGCGAGGAGTCTCGTAAGAGCTTGTTCGTGGGTGCACTGCTGTACGAAACCGCGTTCGCGGAGGACATCCAGAATCGACATGCTTGCTTCCTCGGACTTACGCGCTGGACCAAAGAGTCTACAAGTCGAGCCACAGAGAGCACAGAGGACACAGAGATAAAAAAGAGGACTGCCGTGAAGCTCTTTGCAGGTCTTGTATTTCTCCGTGTCCTCTGTGCTCTCTGTGGCTTGACTTCTTTTGACGATCTTATCCTTGCCCGAGGACTTACGGCAGGATCAATTTCTTGAGCGTCTCGACCTCAGCGGGCTTGAGTCGTTGGTGCGTCGTTTTGGCCAACTCGGCGATTTTCTCCACCGACTTGCTCGAGCGGACGATGGTCCAGTGGTCGGCGGGGACTTTGACGGCGGGGATGCCCTGACGTTGCAGATCCTCGCACCATTGCGAATGGCACGAGACCAGGCCGTCGCCCGTCTTGGTGAGCATGCCGACGACGCAAACGAACTCGACATGAGCGGGGATCGGCTTGGCCAGACGCGCAGCTTGGTTCTTGATTCGCGTGTCCTTGCTGAGCGACTTGACGAACGCCTCTTGTTCCTTGGCGACCGCCAGGGTGAGCCCGGCCAAGCTCGTGCCGCAATTGGGGGGGCAGACCTGAATGACCCGGCTAATGCCGACGTCGGGTTGATCTTCGACGAACTGTCGGGCGATCACGCCGCCGGCGCTGTGCCCGAGCAGTACGATTTCTTTGTAGCCGATCGACTGCAATTTGCGGACGGCGGCCGTCAAGGCGGGGTGCTGGCTGACGGCATCGAGCGTGCCGTTCTGACCGTAGGCGAACGCGAACACGTCGGAGTTTTTTCCCAGTTCGATCACCAGGGTGCTCTTGGGCTCTTGCCAGCCGTGAAAAATCGGCTGAGCGACGGTGGTGCTCTTGAGGCCATGAATCTTGTAGCCGTGAATGAGCACGACGGCGCGGATCTGCCCCAGGCTGCGGGCGAAAACCTCGGCCTTTTCCGAGTGGGGGTAGACCTGGACAAACCTGGTCGCGATCGGCGGCGCGAGCGCGGGAGGCTGAGCCAGCGTGAACAGCATGAGCGCGGTGACGGCGTGCATCGGCGACTCCATAGGTGTTGAAGACTATCCTAGCAAACTCGGCGGGCGAAGTCCATTCCACTCACTCCATCGCAGCAAGCGCCGCGGCAAAGCGCTCGGCATGGCTCACGTCCTCGAGCAACAGCGGATGATGCAGCACCACGGCCTGCTGGTGCGCCCGCAGCGATTGCTCGAGACTCGACCCGGCGCGGTAGCGTTTGGGCGATCGGCCGACGTGCCCCGCGCGAAAGCCGACGTCGAGCGAAAATCCGGCCGCGTGCATCCGCTCAATCAAGTGGGTGCGACATCCCTGGTACTGGAACCCGACCTTGTAGTAGCCAGGCTCGGCGTCGACGCGATTGACGAACGGCCTGAGCCGGCGGTTGTCCGCCAGCGCTCGCGTGAGGTGTGCGACGAACGCGCCACGTCGGCGATTGCGTTCGTCGAGCTTGGCCAGTTGCGGCCCCAGGACGGCGGCCTGGAGTTCCGAGAGGGGACAAACGATGTTGCCGCGCAGGTGATGCACGCGCGCCCGCGCTGCCACGTCGGGCCGGGAGGTGAATACGGCCCCTCCGCGGCCGGCGCTGAGGAGTTTCGAGCCGCCGAAACTCACGACGCCGACGTCGCCCCAAGCGCCGGCCCGCTTGCCCTGGATCCACGCGCCGGGGCACTGGCACGCATCCTCGAGAATGGCGACGCCCGGCGCCGCGTCGCGCAGCTCGCGCATCGGCACCACTCCGCCGTGCAGGTGCGAGGCGACGATCGCCTTGGTCTTCGGGCTCAGAGCGGCGCGCACCGCGGAAATCGACAGGTTCCAGCTCTCCGCATCGACGTCGACCAGCACCGGCGTCGCGCCGAGTTCGTGGATGGTCAGGAAATTGCCCGGGAAATCGTAATCGGCAAGGATCACCTCGTCGCCGGGCTCGACGTTCAAGGCGCGCAGGCCGAGTTCGACCGCGTAGGTACCGCTGCCGCACAGGAAGACGTGTTCGCCACCCCAGGCGGCGGCGATCTGCGCCTGCAGGCGTTCGCAGTTGGGGCCGTGGTACTTGCTCCACGACTCGTCGCGATAGGCCAACATCAAGGCGGCGGCGATTTCCGGATCGTGGGGAGGCCAGGGGAGTTTCGTCATGGGACTGTGATTTATTTCTCGAATCGGGCTCGGAACTTCTCGGCGTGAGCTATGATTAGTATAACGCAGGACTCTCTGTTCGCTCCATGGAAACTGGGACAAATGCCGGCGACCGCCTCGCAGAACTTGATCCGCCTGATCGGGCAAAACCGTCTGCTCGACGAGGGCCGGCAGGCGGAATTGTCGCGTTTCGAGGACATGCCACCCAAGAAACTCGCCCAGGAACTCATCAACCGCGATTGGCTCTCCTCGTTTCAGATCAACTACCTCCTGCAAGGCAAAAGCGCCGAACTGACGTTGGGGGGCTACCAACTTCTCTCCCGCGTCGGCGAGGGGGCGATGGGACAGGTCTACAAGGCCCGCTCGCTGAAGGACGAGCGCATCGTCGCGCTCAAGGTTTTGCGCGCCGACGCCAAGACCAATCAGCGCACGTTCCAGCGCTTCCAGCGCGAGATGCGCGTCTTGCAGCAAATGAGCCATCCGAACATCGTCCGCGCCTATGAGGCCGACTGCGCCGGCAAAGATTGCTTCATCGCCATGGAGTTCATCGCCGGTCCCGACCTCGCCCGTCACGTCAAGCATGGCGGGCCGCTCCCCGTCGCTCAGGCTGTCTCGTACTTGCGACAGGCGGCGGAGGCGCTGCAGGCGGTCCACGAACTCGGCCTGGTGCATCGCGACGTCAAGCCCGCGAATTTGCTCGTCGTGCTCCCCGAAGATCTCCGCGAACCCGAGCGCAGCCAATATCCGCTCGGCCTCGTGAAATTGCTCGACCTGGGCCTGGCACGCTGGGACGACGATCCGAACCTGACCAACCTGACGCAGGCCGGCGCCGTCCTGGGCACGCCCGACTTCCTGGCCCCGGAACAGGCCGAGAGCAGCAAGACCTGCGACATCCGTGCCGACATCTACAGCCTCGGATGTGCATTTTACTACCTACTTACGGGGAGCGTGCCGTTCTTGCGGGCAACGTTCATGGAGCGCGTCCTCGCTCACAAGCTGGAGGCGCCGACGCCGGTCGAGCAGGCGCGACGGGCGCGCTGGCAGGCCGACCGCGACAAAGGCGAATCCAAACTCGCGGAGTCCGAGTTACGAATTTCGCCGGAGCTTGAAGCGGTTCTCGCCAAGATGATGGCGAAGAAGCCGGAAGATCGGTTTCAATCCCCGCGCGACATCGTGCGGGCTCTGGAAGAGTCGACGCGTGCGAAGCCGATCGTCGCCGCCCCGCAGGGCGCCCGTCGGCGCTGGCTCTGGCTCGCGGGAGTCGTCGGCTTATGCATGCTCGGGTGGGTTGCGGTGGGGAAATGGAATGCGAGCGCACCCGTCGTTCCTGGCCCTCCGGCGCCGAAGCGGCCGGCGAAGATCGACGCCTGGGCCGAAGCCCTTGCGCGATTTCGCAAACCCGGCGTCGCCCCCGATGCTGCCCGTGGCGAACTCCTGGCGTATCGGCAAGATCATCCGCTCGCGCCGTCGGCTGCGGAGTTCGCCCGCGCCATGGCCGAGCCTCGTTCGCCGCTGGACGACTGGAAGGGATTCGTCCATGGCAAGAGCAAGACAGCGGCGCCGATCGGAGCCGCGACCATTGCCAGCCCGGGGAAAGTGACGCGTTTTCAAACACTGGCGCTCAGCCCGCGACTCTCGACATTGATCGCCGGGGCGGAAGCGAAAATTCTGCACTTCCACACGGCCGCGCCGGCAGTGCCGACCGAGTATCCCGACGCACTCAAGCAGGCCGAGCGCATTGTCTTTTCGCCTGACGGCGCATCGCTGGCGATGGGCGGCAAAGACGGCAAACTGTGGTTCTTCGCCGATGCGTCGAGCACCTTGAACGCGCGGACGCTGGAGATGCCAGCCGACCGCACGGTTCGGCACCTGGCATTCGCTCCCTCGGGCAAGACGCTCGCCGCCGCGGGGGACGGCGGGCCGATCCAGATTTGGGACGTCGCGAGTGGCCTCAAACGGGGCGCCCCGCTCGGCGACGACGTGGCCGCACTTACGTTCACCCCTGATGGGAAATTGCTATTTTGGCTCACGACGTCCGGGATGCTGCGCTGGGCAGACGCCCAGACAGGCCAGATTCTCGATGCTCTCGAACTCACGAAAGCCAAGATCGCGAAGGCGAACCTGGGATTTCACCCGCAAGGGGAATATCTCTACGTCGCTCTGCCGGGGCAACTCCGGTCGCTGATTTGGTACGACCAGCGGCTCAAGTCGCACCTGCAGACGTTCGTGGAGGGAATTAACGACCTGGCCATCTCGCTCGACGGCAACCGCTTGGCCACGGCGAGCGCCGACGGCAAGATTCGGCTCTGGGACCCGCGCTCGTTGACGTCGAGCGAACTCGCCAAACTGCCGGCGCCCGCGACCGATCTCGCCTTCGCCAGCGACGGCAGGCATCTGCTCGTCGCCGGCGGGTCGATTCATCTGTTTCGCTTGCCGCGCTGACGGCTTACTTCTTCTTGACCGGCGCCGATTGCAGATACCCCTTGAGGTCGCTGGGATTCAAAGCGACCGGCGCTCCCTCAGCCGGGACCTCGAGCCCCGCCGACCACAGAATGCCGTTGACCAGGAACCGACGATAGCCTTCCTGCGCCAGGCTGTCGTGCAGATGGCAACCGGTGAAGCAGAAAGACCTTCCCTTGCCCGCGCGTTCGTATGCCCAGCCCACCGTCGCTTCGTTGCTCTGGATGCTCTCAGCGGGCGCCTTGGGCGAGACCGTTTTGACCAAGGGGGTCACGCCTTTTAGGTCCGGCACGAAGCGCAGCTTGAAGAGCCAGCCATCGTCGATCTTGAAGGGGGTAACGCCGCGGGCGATGGGATGATCGGGGAATTTGCTGAACTCGCCGATCCAGTGCGCGCGCGCGGAATAGCCCTTTTCCCAGGCGGCGCCGAACAGACCGCGAAAGCGCTCCCCCAGGTCTTTGGAAACGTCGACTCCCTGATGCAGCGCGACCAAGCCGACGCCCGACTCCGCGAGTTTCTGAATCTCGGCCAGGCGATTTTCCTTGAGGAAGCCGTGCTTGTCGCCGCCGTCGAAGAGGATAACGATGGTGCGGGCCCCCTTGAGCGTCTCCGGATTCTGCGGCCAATCCTTGACGAACACCGGCGCGACGCCGGGCGTTTGTTTCAGGAGATCGTGCAGCACCGCGCAGCCGGCGAGGTAATCGTGTTCCCCGGCCTTGAAGTAGCCGGAACCCGCGATCAACACGACCTTGGCAGCCTTGTCGTCGGTCGGTTGCTGTTCGACCGGCGGATCCTTGGGCCCTGCCCAGGTGAAGGACGCCGATAGTAGTAAAAGCGTAAGCGAACGAATCATGCGAGTACCTCGGTGAGAGAGACTATCAACCTTCGGGTGTATCCAGCAACTGCTGAAGCCGCTGCCCCAACTCGGGCGGCAGTCGGGGCACCCAACTTTCATCGACGAGTTCCACGTCGATCAAATCGCGGACATGCGTTCGATCTTTGTCGCGAAATGAAGTCAGCTTCATTCGCAGGAGCGCCTCTAGCGACAGCACTTGAAACGTTGGCGTCGCCCTGGATTCTTCAACATCCGGAGCAGAAATCGAGTATTCTTTGCGAACTTTTTCGCCTGCGAAGATGATGTGGACCACATCACGCGCTTTGGCTCCGGGACCATCCAGAAACATGTCGATCCCCGACGAGTGCCGATAGATAAATCCCTCCGGAGCGAGGGCTTGTTTGGCACGCTCTAAATCGACGCGGCGCAGGAGGATATCGACATCCTGCGTGTTTCGCACCGCGGCCTCGTCCACTTCCATCACCCAGGCAGCCACGGCATTGCCGCCAATAACTGCATACGGGATGCCTGCGGATTGCAACGCCAGCGTAGCACGTCGCAAACGTTCGCGCACTTTTTCCACGGCTGTCACCATCCGTTCCCAAGCAAGCTCACTCACGATGTGTGAATTCATGGCGTGCTCCCATTCGACGTCGTCAATCCCCGCGTCCGTAGATAATAACGCGCTCGGCTTCGGTTTTTGCGAACAAAATTCACACTACGCGTTGATCGCATTGATGAGCTGCCGCAATCGGCCCAGCTTGTGTCGGTCGAATTTGAACTTCAGTCGCGGCAGGTGCGCCAGGTGCCCGTCGCCCACCTCGAGCGGTAACGGCTCCGTCTGTTCGAAAGTGCCCGCCTTCAAGATGTCCTGAAAATTCTCGCGGATGCTTTCGAGCTTCTCGGGCTCAAGTTTCTGCTGCAGTCGAAATACGAGGTCTTGCTTCACGTATCGCATGCTGTGATAGACGCGGTAAAATCCCAGCACCTCGTCGACAGCCTCGTCGACCGACGTCGTCACTTTGAACAAATGCATATCGAATTCGGAGATGAGCTTCCGGGAGAGGAGCACCTTGTTGCAGAACTCGAGGAAGTGCCGCCAGTAGTCGCTGCCGGGGAGATCGACCATGACGATCGGGAAGAGATGGCTCTTGCCGGTCTGCACCAGGGTGAGGACTTCGAAACCTTCGTCGAGGGTGCCGAAACCGCCGGGGAAGAGGACGACGGCGTCGGACTCTTTGACGAAGAGGAGCTTGCGCGTGAAGAAGTACTTGAGATGCATGAGCTTGGCGTCGCCCAGGATCGTCTTGTTGGCCGATTGTTCGAAGGGGAGCAGAATGTTGAGACCGATGCTTTTGTCGCGTCCGGCGCCCAGGTGCCCCGCTTCCATGATGCCGTTGCCGGCGCCGGTGATGACCATCCAGTTCGCTTCGGCGAGTCGCTTGCCGAACTCGAACGCCTGCACGCACGAGGGATCTTCGAGCGGCAAGCGCGCGGAGCCGAACAGTGTTGCCTTGCGGTATTTCTTGAGCGGGTTAAAGATCTTGAAGGAATAGCGAAGCTCGCGCAGCGCTGTGGCGAGCAGTTTGACGTCGCCGCGATTGGCGCCGTCGCGCAAGAGTTTGTCGGCGGTCTCCTTGATCTGGTTCACGGCGAGGACGAGCGCTTCGGAATCGCCCTCGAGCTTGGGTTCGTTCTCGGTGCGCGGATCGGTCTCGTGGATGTTGTCGAACGACTGCACGGGTTCGGCCATTTTTCGTCTCGCTTCTGGCAAGCTTTTTGCTCACCGAATGATAGTCTCCGAAGTGCATCCAGCCTGGGTCCTTACGACTTCGAAAGGAGATCGTCATGTCGGACCGATTTCGAAAATTCTCCGTGGCATGCGCACACGCCCTGGGTCGTCCCTGGGCGTTCTTTGTCGCATTGGCGTCCGTGCTGATCTGGGCAGTCACAGGGCCCTATTACGAATACTCCAACACCTGGCAGCTCATCATCAATACCGGCACGACGATCCTGACCTTCCTCATGGTCTTCTTGATTCAGAACACGCAGAACCGCGATGCCGAGGCGATCCATCTCAAGCTTGACGAACTCATTCGTGCCGTAGACGCGGCGCGGAACAATCTGGTCAACCTTGACGAACTCACCGACGCGGAGATTGAGAAACTCAAGCAAGAGTTCGTACGTCTGGGCCACGATTTCGTCCCGTCGGCGCCCAAGGCGAAAGTAAAGGATATCGCAGTCCAGGCAGCCCAACGCAACCACAAGCCGGCATCCAAGGCCGGCGGCCGAAACTCGAAATCGACTAAAGCAAGTAAGCGTAATTCAAAAGGCGGTCGTTGAGCGCCGAACTCGCATCCTCGATCTTGCGCTTGTCCCCCGTCGCCATCGCCTCACGCACGTTCTTGCACAACTCTTCCAAATCCCGTCGATCCGCGGGGCTTTCCAGCTTCGGAATCACGTCCTGCTCCGTCTTCTTGAGCAGGTCCAGCGCGTCGCGATATTCCGATGACGATTCGAGATCCTCGTTTCGCTTCATCAGATCTTCGTTGATCCGCTTCATCTTCATGATCTGCCCGGCGTCGAGCTGGTCCTGCCCCGATTGCTGAATCGCGAACCGCTTCTTCTGCCCGGCGTAAGGGTCGTGAATTTGCACGGTGAGAATGCCGTCGTCGCCGTACTCGAAGGTCACATCCAGCGCGGCGTCCTTCTGCGGGCGGGGCGGCACGAACTCCCACGGAATCTCCGCAAGCTTGACGTTGTCGGGATGGTTTGGCTCGTCGTAGACGTCCCCCTCGAAGACGCTGATCATCACGCGCTCGGCCGGGTCCGCGACGGGATGATACGTCTTCGAGAACGAACAGGGAATGTCGACGCCCCGCTTGACGATGGGGTCGAGATAGACCTGCCGACGTTCGTTGATCGGATTGGCGCAGAGCGAATGTTCGAGCTTGACGCTGAAGGCGTGATTGTCGAGTCCGGGGGCGCCTTGCAGAATCGCGGAGACGATCGCCGCCCCTTGCGCGACGCACGTCATCGGGTCGATCTTTTCGAACGGCTCGGGTTCCTTGCCGCCTAGCTTGTCCTTGACGTATTGGCGAACATACGGGATCTTGCTGGTGCCGCCGACGAGCAGGACGCGGTCGATGTCGCGCGCCTTCATGCCGCGTAACGACAGCGCCTGATCGATCGCGGTGCCGGACTTCTGAATGAGCGGCATGATCTCACGTTCGAAAGTCGCGCGGTCGATCTCCTCTTCGAGGCTCAGATGGCGTTCGGGCACCAACTCCGCTTTGCGAGCGACGGCGGACGGCTGGTTCGAAAGTTCGATCTTCGCCTTTTCGACCGCGAGCAGGAATTGCGTGCGGTACGGCGAGTTGAGGATGTCGTAGCCGGTCTTGTCGAAAAAGCGTTTGGCGAGGAGATTGCCGAGGACGGCGTCGATATCGTCGCCCCCCAGTTTGCCGATGCCGTTGGAGGAGAGTTCTTCGAAGATGCCGTGATGGATGCGGAGAATGGTGACGTCGAGAGTGCCGCCGCCGAAATCGTAGACGAGGACGGTCTGATCCTGGGTGGCGTTGAGCCCGTAGCAGATGGCGGCCGCGGTCGGTTCGTTGATGAGCGTGAGCGCCTGCATCCCCGCGGAGCCGGCGCACAGCTTGGTCGCATGCCGAGCGAGGCCCTTGGAGTTCGCGGGGATGGTGACCACGCACTTGGTGAACGTGTCGCCCAGGCTCTTTTCGGCATCACGTTTGAGCAGGCTGAAGAGCATGGTCGCGATCTGTTCGGTGCGCAGGTTTTGGCCCACGAAGGGAACGCGTTCGGGCGTGCCGAGGATGCGTTTGATCGAGCGGATGGAGCGTTCTTCCTCGAAGTTCTCCTTGGCTTCTTGGCCGAAGGCGAGCGTGCCGTCCTGGCGCATGGTGACGACGGAGGGCGTCCATTTGTGCCCTTCGCGATTGGGGATCACCTCGGCCTGACCGTACTGGAAATTGGCGACGACCGAATTGCTGGTGCCGAAGTCGATACCGATGTAAGGCATGGGCCTATCCGAAGCAGGAGAGGGACGAAAACGCTACCCGATTAAGATTACGGGGGGCGTGCGCAAATCTCCAGGGGGCGGCGGGGATTTCTTTCCGGGCAGCGGCCGGTTATGATAGGAATGATTACATGTAAGGTGCGGGAGAAGCATGCCATGCAGATGACGGCGAGTAGGATCTCGAAGAAACCGGACCGTTGCGGAGGCAGCGCCTGCGTTCGAGACACCGAATCGCCGTTTGGCTCTTGGTCGGGTATCGACGCTTGGGTCTCACCGATTCGGAGATAATTGCGGCGATGCCGGACATGACGCCCACAGATCTCGAAACCGTCTGGACGTACGCGGCCGATCATGCAGAAGAGATTGACTTGGCGATTATGAGAGGAAGACGAGGGGGAAGAAGGTTTTGTGGACTGACGATCCCGGCAAGCTTGGAAGCTCGCCTCCACGTTAGCGTCTTCGATTTCTCAATTCCCCCAACTCCGCGACCGTAATGCCGCCCGAACCGACCGCTTGCCGCAAGGGCTCGGGACCGTGGCAGTCGCTGCCCCCCGTCACCGCCAGGCCCAACTCCCTCGCCCATCCGCGTAGCTCCTTTCCGCGGGCATAACGCACGGCGGGAAAATCGACCTCGACCGCATCCAACCCCGACGTCGCCAAGTCATGCAAGACGTTCCTCGTACACGCCGTTCCCGGGTGCGCCCACGAACTCACGCCCCCCGCCTCGCGCACCAGTCGCAGTGCGCTTACGATCGGCAGCTTCGCCTTGGCAACGTGCAGCGGATGCTGGTCGTGCAGGAAACGCTGGAACGCGTGCCGAATCGTCGCCGCATGTTTGCCCTTCACGAGCAACTCGGCGAGATGCCGTCGGCCCAGCGTCGGCTGATTCTCCCAGCGCTGGGCGTCGCCCAGGTCAAGCGGCACGCCACGCTCGCGCAACCCTTGCGCCATGGCGAAAAACCGTTCGCGCCGCGAGGCACACAGTACTTCCAGCGCCTGACGCAGCGGCGAATCCTCCACCGACACGAAGTAGGCGAGCAGGTGGACTTCCTTGCCCAGATGCTCCGTGGTGATCTCGACGCCCGGGATGACCTCAAGCTCAGGATGGCGCCATTGCTGTGCCGCGGCGATGCCGGCGAAGGTGTCGTGATCCGTGATGGCGATCGCCGGCAGACCGCTGCGACGGGCGAGGTCGACGATCTGGCGCGGGGTGTATTGCCCGTCGCTGGCGGTGGTGTGAACGTGCAGATCGACCCGGCGATCGGGCCGATGCTGAGCGAGAAGCTGACACATCTGGGTGAAGGGTTGGGCGGCGGGCATGGGTCAAGTCGCCGCCGGGATCGCTTCTTTGCGCAAGCGGTCCAGCACGCCGTTGACGAAGGAAGTGGAGTCGGCCGATCCGAAGCGGCGCGCCAGTTCGATCGCCTCGTCGAACGCGACGGCGGCGGGCGTTTC
This sequence comes from Gemmatales bacterium, assembly GCA_038217425.1. Taxonomy (GTDB): domain Bacteria; phylum Planctomycetota; class Planctomycetia; order Gemmatales; family Gemmataceae; genus JAIEPT01. The sequence goes on along the minus strand of JBBQPM010000028.1, from coordinate 29,300 downwards.
GGTCTGGAACAGCAACTCGAACGCTCCCAGGCGTAGCAAATTGCGGTCGACGGTCGCCATTCTCGGCAGTCGCCAATTCTCGGCCGCGACCGTGATCTTGGCGTCGATTTCCGCCGCATGCTCGACCACGCCGTTAAAGAGGGTAAGGCAGAACTGCACGAGGGAGGGATGCTTGAGCCGCTCGCGCGCGAAGGCCTCGATGTCGGCCTTCTGCATCTGCAGATTATGATCGCGCTGGAAGAGAAGCTGCAGGGCGATTTCCCGAGCCCGCGAACGGCGTGTCATGAACTTTACCCGAGTTGGGAGAGGAGATTGACCATCTCGATAGCCGCCAACGCAGCCTCGAAACCCTTGTTGCCCGCCTTGAGCCCGGCGCGATTGAGCGCCTGCTCCACGTTATCGCACGTCAGGATGCCGAAAATCACCGGCACGCCCGTCGTCATTCCCGCCTGGGCGATGCCGCTCGTGGCCCAGCCCGCGACGTGATCGTAGTGATCGGTGTCGCCGCGGATGACGGCCCCCAGACAGATGACGCTTGCGTATTTCTTTGACGCGGCCAGCTTCTGCGCGATCAGCGGCGCCTCGAACGAGCCGGGCGCCCAGACGAGATCGATGTCCGTGTCCTGGACGCCGTGCCGCACCAGACCGTCGCGGGCGCCTTCGACCAGGCTGTCGACGACGAGCCGATTGAAACGCCCCGCGACCAGCGCGAACCGCCCTGTCGGCGGCGTCAATGTTCCTTCGATCGTGTTCATTCAAAAAATCCCTTGCTGGCGCTTCGGGCTCCGATCATTACGCCAGGTTCATCGTCTGCAAGAAGTCCGCGTTCGTCTTCGTGCGCCCCATGCGCGTAATCAGCAGCTCCATCGCCTCGATCGGATTCATGTCGGCCAACACTTTTCGTAAGATGTATGTCTTACGAAGTTCGTCGGCACTCACGAGCAGTTCCTCCTTGCGAGTTCCCGAAGCGTTGACGTCGATCGCGGGCCAAACGCGTTTGTCGACCAGCCGGCGATCCAGGTGCAACTCCATGTTGCCCGTTCCCTTGAACTCCTCGAAGATCACCTCGTCCATTCGGCTCCCCGTGTCGACGAGCGCGGTGGCGAGGATCGTCAGGCTGCCCCCCTCTTCGATGTTGCGGGCGGCGCCGAAGAAACGTTTCGGCTTGTGCAGGGCGTTCGCGTCCACGCCGCCAGACAGGATCTTGCCCGACGGCGGGATCTCGTTGTTATACGCACGGGCCAGCCGTGTGATTGAATCGAGCAAGATCACCACGTCCTCGCCGTACTCGACCATGCGGCGCGCCTTCTCGATCACCATCTCAGTGACCTGCACGTGCCGGGACGACGGCTCGTCAAACGTCGAACTGATGACCTCCGCGCGCGGCCCCTTCACCGTCCGCTCCATGTCGGTCACTTCCTCAGGGCGTTCGTCGATCAATAGCACGATGACGTAGCACTCGGGATGGTTCTTGAGAATGCTGTTGGCCATCTTTTGCAAGAGCACCGTCTTGCCCGTTCGCGGCGGGGCGACGATGAGACCGCGCTGGCCTTTGCCGATCGGCGTCACCAGATCGACGATGCGCATGTTGATGTCGGCCGAGTCGTATTCGAGTCCCAGACGCGAATTGGGATGCAACGGCGTCAAATCTTCAAAGACCGCCACCTGAGCGAGCTTCTCGGGATCCTGAAAGTTGATCGCCTCGACGCGCAAAAGCGCGAAGTAACGCTCGTTCTCTTTCGGCGGGCGAATTTGCCCGGCGACGACCGTGCCGTTTCGCAAGCCGAATCGGCGGATCTGACTCGGCGAAATGTAGATATCGTCGGGACAGGGAGTGTAGTTATAGTCCGGACTGCGCAGAAACCCGAAGCCGTCGGGCAAGATCTCCAGCGTCCCTTCGCCGAACATCAGGCCGTTCTGCTTGACCCGTTCTTTGAGGATGCGGAAGATCAAGTCTTGCTTCTTGAGTCCGCTGATTTCGGTCATGTTCTCCGCCTTGGCGAGGGCGGATAGCTGGACCATGGTCATGGCCTGCAGTTCGGAGATGTAGGTCGTTCCCTTTTTGATCTCCTCGTAGCGATGATTGGTCTCGGCGTCGAAACCTCCCTGGCCTTCGTCGTAGCCCTGCGACGCGTCGGCGGAACGGTTTTCCTCGCGCGTCGTCGTCGGTCGGTCGTTGGGTCGGGGCGGGGCGTTGTCGCGCTTCTGGTAGCCCCCCTGGTTGTCGCGGCGCTGAAAGTCCTTCTTCCCGTAACCGCCGCCCCCTTGTCGCGACGGGTGACCTTCCCGCGGCTGAAAGCCCTCTTTTCTGGGGAAATTCGGACGCGGCTTGATCGGCTCGGCTTCCGAGACCGCCGGTTGCGGGCGCGACTCGGGCTTCCCTTCGACCACCGGGTCCGGCAGGATCTCGCGCGACTCTTCCCCTTCATGACGATCGACGATCGACTCGGCGACTTCGTCCAGATCTTCGTCCCCCGCGGGTTCCTGGTCGTCGTTGAATTCGTCGGCATCGCCCGGCAGGCGCGGGCTTCCTTCACGGCGGCCTCGAGGATCGGGCATGACTTGGGCTCCTTAACGGGAACGGCTGGCAGTGAAGCAAGTCGGCGGGACCCCGTGAGGGGTTTGGAAAACCGTGGACTCGCTTGCTTCCCTTTTCCGACGTGGAGAACAATTTGGTCGGGAAGCGTTGCCAGCGGCGGGCACAGGGGGATGGAGAACCTCTTCTGTATTGTAGCAATTCTCGCCCGAGCCGAAGCCGGCATTTTCGCGAAAGTTCGATTTTGCGAAACGTCCTGAACGGCATCGCGGGGGACGTGCGTCCCCCGCTCGCCTGAGTGAATTGCGTTACTTCCGTTCGCTGATGCAGTATAGATGTCGGAAGGTGCGGATGAAGAGTTCGCCGTTGGAGACGGCGATCGACGAGTTGGTCTGCTCCCCGGCGCCGAGCGGATTGACGGCGAGCAGTTTGTACGTGGGGCTCGCTTCGAAGATGAGCGTTTCGCCGCTGCGCAGGAGGACATAGAGTTTGCCGTCGGCGTGGACCATGGAACCCCATGTCTTGTCGCCGGCGCGTCCCTTGGCGCTCCAGACTTCCTTGCCGGTCATGAGTTCGTAGCAGCGCGGAGCGCCGTTCTCATCGACCATGTAGACGTGGTCGCCGACAATCAATCCGGAGCCGACGCGCTGCACGTTCTTGGGATGCACCCACAGACGATCCTTGGTGATGTCGCCCGTACCGCCGAGCTTGACGGCGATCGCGGACCCGCCGTAACCCGACATGCCGACGGCCACGTCCTTGGCGAAGATCGCGGACGTGTAGACGAAGCTGTTCATGCCGCGGCACTGCCAGATCTCCTTGCCGGTCTTGGGATCGTAGCCCTTCAGGAACCCCGTTTGCGGATCGGGTTGGCCCTTGGCGTCGTTGGACATGCCCAGAAGCAGTTGATCCTGGCCCTTGACCTTGACGATGAGGGGCGTGCTCCACGAGCCAATCTTCTCGTCGGTTTCCCACACGGTTTTGCCGGTCGTCTTGTCGACGGCGAGGAGGAAGTTGCGTCCCTGTTTCTCGTTGGGTCCGCACCATTGAATCGCGAGATTCTCGTAAATGATCGGCGAGGCGGAGTTGCCGAAACGATGATCCCAGGTTCCGAGGTCGGTCCGCTTCCAGAGTTCCTTACCGGCGAAGTCGTAGCAATACATGCCGGCCGAGCCGAAACTGACGACCACGCGCTCGCCGTCGACGACCGGCGACGCGTTCCCGTACCAATTCTGATCCCAGTTGCGTTCTTTTTCGGAGTACTTGACGTCCTTGGTCCAGAGGATTTTACCGTCGGCCCGACTCAGGCACAGGAGGCTGCGGACCGAGCCCCCTTTGTTCGCCTGGGTCAGAAAGATCTTATCGCCCCAGATGACGGGCGTGGAATTGCCCTGATTTTCGAGCGTGATCTTCCACCGGACGTTTTCGCTGGCGGACCATTTGACGGGGAGATTGGTTTCATCGCTGTGGCCTTGGCCGGAAGGCCCACGCCATGCGGGCCAATCGCCGGCCTGCACGAACGACGCGAAGAACATACTGACAGCTAAGATGCGAAACATGATCGGTCTCCATGGGAGCAGCGGGGGTAGGCCGGGAGGGTATTTTCTTGAATCTACCAGAACCGCGGGCAGTGAGCAAGAAGGCCCCCCGCCGGGCGTCACGCGGAGGGAACGAAAATCGGTGTTGCGACGTCAACGCTCGAATAGCGAATTGGCCTGAACAGCGGGAAAGTCCGCACGGATCGTCGCTCACGCACGCCTGCGGTTCGGAAATGGCTGGGCGATTTCCGAAAAAAGATGAAGATTCTTGCGGTCAGCCTATTGATAGCCCCCAGCGGGCATGGTACAACGCTTGAAGCAGGCAAGTCAGGACGACGTTACCCACATAAATTGCACGAGAAATGATCCAGGAAGGAAAGCCGCCCGGCGCCGACGTCGCGCCGCTTCGCGCCTTTCCCGCGGCGATCTATTTCAGCGAGGTTTTTTAGCGATGGCCAAGATCCACATCGAACGAATGATGCACCGCAACAGCATCGCCGTCGCCGGCGAAACCGCCGCCAGCTACGCGCTCATCAAACTCATCCCCACCGGACTCGGCGACGTCAAAAAGCAAATGGGCCTCAATCTCGCCCTCTGCCTCGACGTCTCCGGTTCCATGTACGAAGAAGATGGTACCGGCATCAGCCGACTCAATCGCGTCCAGAACGCCGCCATCAGCGCTCTCGGCAACCTCAAACCCGAAGACACGATGACCATCGTCGCCTTCGCTCACAACGCTCTCGTGCTGCTCCCCCCCACGCCTATCGCCCAAAAAGAAAAGATCGTCGAAGTCATCAACAAGATCGACATGTACGACGTCGACCCGGGCGGCACCGCCATGAACGACGGCATGCGTCTCGCCCTCGACGAAATCGAAAAGCTCTCCGCTCCCGGACGCCTGAATCAGGTCCTCGTCCTCACCGACGGCGAAACCTCCGGCGAACAAGAATGCCGGCAACTCGCCCAGCGCGCTCACGACAAGAAGATCCACCTAACCCTGATGGGCGTCGGCCTCGACTGGAAGTCGAACCTCATTAAAGATCTCGCCCGCATCAGCGAAGGAAAATGGTACTACATCGACGTTAACCAGGCCTCCGAGGCCGAGCGCATCTTCGTCGAAGAAATCCAGTCGCTGGCCGCCTCGGCGTTCCTCAACGTCGAGATCCACGTCCGGGCCATGAAGGACGTCAAAGTCAAACGCATCCGCCAAGTGGCGCCCGACATTAAGGAAATCCCCCACACCGAGCCGGAAGAACGGCATCTGGTCGGCAGCCTGGGGACGCTCACCAAGGATTCCAGTAAGTACGTACTTGATCTGAGCCTGCCGAAACGGCCGGACGGCAAGTTCGTCATCGCCCAGATGGAAATCACCTACGACGTCGGCACCGGACAGCGCGAATCGACGGGACCGATCGCGCTCGAGATGACGTACACCGCCGCGGGCCATGGCTACATCAATGCGGAAGTCGCCAAGCACATCGACGAGGTACAGATCTTCGAACTCAACAACAATCTGCAGAAGGCGATCGCCTCGGAGAACACGCAGGAAGTGCAGCGCGTAGCCGAGCAGATCGAGCAGAAGGGTCAGCTCATGGGGGCTCGGGCGGCGAAGAAGACGATGCTCGCCCGTCAGGTGCTGCAAGAACTCAATGCCGGCGGGCGAGTGTCGAAGAAGACGCAGCTCGCCATGGAAGATTCGGCTCGCTCGGTGGAAGGGACGCCCGGCAACTAGGTTTCGAAAACACAGACCGCGAAGCGTACTGGAAGCCAACGTCGGCTTCCGCCATCTTGGGAGGTTAAAGCGAACATGGTGAAGTGTCCATTCTGCGGCTTCGACAATGAAGACGGAGCCCTATTCTGCGAACAATGCAAATCCGACCTGAGCGCGGTCCCCGCCTCCGATCCGGTACCGGCAGAGCCGATTATGGTCGAGGCCGTGGAGGCCGTCGAACCCGTGGAAGTGATGGCGGTCGAAGCAGTCGCGGTTGAGCCAGTTGCCGTCGAAGCAGTGGAAGCCGTCCCCGTCGAAGCGGTCGCGGTCGAAGCGGTCGCCGTGGAACCCGTGGCGGAAGAACCGGCTCCAGTGATTGCGGCGCCGGAAGCCGCGGCGGCGATGCCGAACCTCGCCGCCGCCGCCCTCGCCGCCGCAGCCGCAGCGCCCGTCGCCGCCGCCCCTCCTCCGCCGCCGGCCCCCGCGCCCGTCGCCGCCGCGCCGGCTCCTGTTGCCGCAGCCCCCGCGCCGGCTGCCGCCGAGGCCGCCCCGTCCGGCGCTTCTGTGCCCCCCGGATCGCAGCCCAAGCTCAGCGTCATTCGTGGCCAAAAGCTTGGCTTCGAGTTCAACATCTACCCAGAGTTCAACTACATTGGACGAGCCGACGACAAGCCCGTCGACATCGATCTGGAAGACCAGGAACCGCCGGACCGCGTCTGGACTTCTCGTCAACACGCCGTCATCCACTTCGACGAAGCGGCCGGGATCATCACCGTGGAAGATCTCAATAGCTCCAACGGCACCTTCGTCAACCGCGCCCGCGTCTACCCGGGCCAGAAGAAGCAGTTGGCGATCGGCGACGTCGTCCAGATCGGCACCGTCCACATGAAGCTTAAAGTGTAGTACGTCGAGTCTTCGTTTGGCGTTCGCATGAATCTTGCGAACGCCAAACGAGTTTCGCTCTTGGATCAACTCTCATGACGCCTCACGGTCAGCTTGTCCCGCAGGGAGGCGGCGATACCATCCCGCTTTCGCGCGCCCGTCTCGTCTTTGGCCGACGCGAATCGTGCGACATCATGCTCCCATTCCCCAACGTCTCCGGCGAACACTGCGAACTCCGCTTCGATAACGGTTGGTGGATCCTCGAGGATCTCAAGAGCACCAACGGCGTCAAAGTAAACGGCACGCGAACCCAGAAGAAAGTCCTTCAGCCGGGCGACACCATCACCATCGCCAAGCGCAGCTACACCATCGAGTTCACGGCGTCGCGCAATCCGCGCCCCGTCCTGCCGGACGCGCCGGAGGCGGAAATCGAAGACATTATGGGGATGCCGTTGCTGGAGAAGGCGGGATTGGTCCATCCGCCCAAGGCGAAGAAGCCGAAAGAGTGAGCACTTTTGCTTTCCGAGCCGGAAGCGTTAGCGACGCCTCTGCAAAAATCGTCGCTAACGCTTCCGGCTCGGAAATGCAACTGAAACCCAATTCAAAACTCCATCGCTCCCGGCCAACAGACGTCGAGCACGAAGACTTTGCCGTCACCGATGCGGCCCGTGCGGGCCACCCGCAGCATGGCGTCGATCACTTCCTGCGCCTTCTGATCGCTCACCCACACGCTGATCTCGACTTTCGGCAGGAAAGCCATGCTATATTCGCTGCCGACGTACTTGGCGAGATATCCCTTCTGCCGGCTGTACCCCTTGGCTTCCTGCACGAGACAGGCGTTGACGTCGAGATCGGCGACCGCCTTGAGGACCGCCTCGGCGCGGAACGGGCGAACGAGCATCGTAAGTTGTTTCATGCGGAGACTCACGGCGAAAGCCCAGGGATGGCTATCCCTGGGACTTCGAATTTCCCAAGGATAGCCATCCCTGGGCTATCCTCACTTCTTTTCGTTGATCTCGATCTTCGATTTCGGTCGATACGCGGCCAGGATCGCTTCGCGCAGCTGTTCGATGTAGACGCCCTTCACGATCTGCTTGACCTCGGCGTCCTCCAGCTTCACTTCTCGGCCCGGAAACGTATCGGTGACGAGAATGAGATGGGTGCCGAACTCGGTCGGAACCGGCTCGCTCATCTGCAGCGGCTTGAGACTGAACGCCGCCCGCGCGAACGGTTCGACCATGGAGCCGACCCGGCGAAACTTGCCCAGATCGCCGCCGTCTTTCTTGGAGGGACAGGTCGATTCCCGGGCTGCAACGTCGCCGAACGTTTTCAGGACGATCTCCGCTTTGACCTTTTCGAGCGCGAGTTTATCGAGCGTGCCGGGCAGCGCCGCGATGGCATCGCCGGCCTTTTTGTCGATTTCTTGACGTAGGGCCAGGATCTTCTGCTTGCTCTGCTCATTTCCGCCTTCAGCGTCAACCAGGATGTGCCGGGCCTGCACCTGGCTGCCGTCGAACATGTTGAGATTCTTATCAAAGAAGTCCTTGAGATTTTTGTCGGACGTCTGCTGCAGGGCGAACTTCTCCCAGCGCAGCGAGCCGATGATCTCCTTGCGTAGATCGTCCTTGGTGAGGAACATCTTCTTGAGTTCGTCGTCGAGATTGGTCTTCTTCTTCTCGGACTCGGTCTGGATTTCCTTGAAGGCCTCCGCGATGTCTTTTTCGTCGACTTCGATTTTGAGCTGGGTGAGGTATTGTTCGACGAGGAGGTTTTCGATGAGAAAGTTCACAATCGGCTTGCGGGCGGCTCCCCAGTTGGGTTGGGGAATGCGCAGCAGGGCGCGATAGACGGCGATTTCGGGGATGACTTGGCCATTGACGGAGCCGGCGACGGCGTCGAGGGCGGGAGGCGGAGGCGTCACGGGAGCTTTGACTTCGGTCAATCCCTGACCGGAGGCGGCGTGTATTCCGCCCAGCAACGAGACGAGGGCCAGGCAAAAGGCGCGGGACATAACGAACTCCTTTTCCGGGGAAGGTGAGACTCGCCCCATGCTAACCGAACTGGCCCGTTCCGCCAAGACGAACTTGACTCGCGGAGAGCGCCCGGTTTGCCACGTTTGGCGCCGGCCGACGAAGAGTGAGTAGCCAAGTTTTCCGGGAAAGCGACGTGTCTTCCGAATTCCTCGCTCCTCCGGGGGAGAAGGCCGGGGGCCTCCGAAGTCGGGGGGCTTTATTGCAATGTCTATGTATTCCCCGGGGGTTCGGAGGACCTCACCCGCGGGGCTTAACGGTTTTACTACTTCGCGCCGTCGCGATAGCCGCGGATCGTCGGCTCCTGATCGATGACGTCGGGGAAGCCGTCGCCGTCGGTGTCGCGCAGGAACTCCAGGGCCAGGCCGTACGATTCGCGGAGGTTGGTCAGCGCGAAGGAACGGACGGTGATGCCCTGGATGTTGCGGATCTCGCCCTCGATTTTGGACGGGATCTTGAACATCCATTCGGGGTTGAACTTTTCCAGGCCGGTGTTGACGCCCTGGACGAAGAAGTTTGGCTCGATCTTACCGTCGCCGTCAACGTCGCAGGCGAGTTGGTCGGTCTGATACAGCACCAGGCTCTGCAGGAAGCAAATCACCTGTTTGCGTTCGAGTTCGGTGAGCTTGGCGAAGGCGAGCCGGGACTCGAGGGCCTCGCCGCCGTGCCTGCGAATGGTGGTTTCCAGATCGTGATCGGCGCCGTCGTGGCCGTAGGGCGCGGTCGAGCCGATGCCCCACAATGGCGGCGTGCGCCATTTGCGGACGATGCTGCCGTCGTACTGCATCTGGTAGAAGTCTTCGCCCACGTCGTGATACTTGAAGTCGGAGTAGATGCCGCGAACCGTGTAGGCGCCGCGCTTGGGCACCCGTCGCAATCCCTTGGCGTCTTGCACCGTGTCGACGAGATAGTTGACCTTCGCCTCGAAGCGATTGTTTTCATCGTGCCACGAGACGTCGAGATCGAAGAATCGGCGATCGCCGTCGAAGCGCTGCGTGTAATCCGCGGCGCCTGGGTTGCCCGGCAGCAGATGCCAGTCGGCGGTATGGCACGAGGCGCAACCGATCTTGTGGAACAGCTTCTCGCCGGCCCGGGTGTCGGCGTTTTGCCGATGGCGCGTCGGATTGGGGTGATTGAGCAGGTACCATTCCGTGGCATCGAGATCGCCTTCGCTGATTTCTTCGCAGTAACCATCGCGATCGGGATCGTCGAGGCTGACTCCGCGCCAGCCGGTCTTGGTCTTGGCGAGGACGGCGCCTCGATCCTTGCCCGCGGCGCTGATGAACTGCTGGGCGCCCGCGTTGGAGACCAGGGCCAGGCCGTTGCGTTTCGGGCTGGTCGTCGTCGTCGGATCGCATGCCTGCATGCCCGAGTGGATGTCGAACGGGGTCAGCGTGAACGAGCGGATCGTCGTCGAGACCGGCGGGCGGTACGGAGCGTACGGCGTGCCGAACCCGTAGACCTGGACTTCGAGACCGTAGCCGGCGACGTCGGTGTACTTGAGATTGCGGGCGTAGGCCATGCGTTGGCCGTTCTTGTCGACGAAGTAGGGCCAAAAGATCGGGTTGAGATCGGGTTGACCGTCGCCGTTCTCGTCGTCGAAGGAGCCGTAGTCGAGGTCGACCGCTTCGCCCGAAATCCCGGCGGGGAGATTTTTGAGGACGAGGCGTTTGCCTTTCATTTCGTCGCGGGAAATCCAGCCGTCGCGGTTGGTGTCGGCGATGGCGAGGGCCTGGAGGCGCATCTGCAGGCCGATCATTTCCATGATGCCGGTGCCGTACATGTGCGGGGTGTTGCGTCCGGTGGCGCCGTTCTTGGCGATGGTCATGCCGGCGCCGCCGTCGCGGTAGGGGACGTTATGGCAGGATCCGCAGCTGTTAGAGTGGGAGCGGTCCATCATCTTGGTGACGCCGTCGGGCAGGAGGATGCCGTCGATTTTGCCCGAATCGCCGTAGACGCCGTCGCGTTCGCGGAAGTTGCGTTGGGTAAGCGATTTGCCCCACATATAGCCGAGCCAGGGATCGACTTGCTGGAGGTACATGGAACCTCCTTCGAGCCAGGGATCGGTGGTGTGGACGATGCGGATACGCGGGTTCTTGATCGACAGCCCGCTGATATCGCGGGGCGAATCGATGGGGTTGTCGAGGGAGTTCCCGGGGCGTTCGGATTGTTGCGCGTGGACGCCGCCGAGGGTGAGCGAGAAGCCGCACAGGATCGCGAACCAACGTTTTTGCATGAGGCACCTCTGGCGATGAAGGACTTGCCGGTCCGAACTGACTACAATATTGCTTCCTACATCGGTTTCGAACGATTGTACCACAGATTCAAGGGATTCAAGCACATGGTCGAGAAAAAGATCGAGCTGAAGCGTCGCCGGGCTCGGGCGAAGAAGCTGACCAAATTAAAGACGAAGCTGGGCGGGGTAAAAGACGGACGCGATCGCGACGAAATCTTGAAGAAAATCCATCGCATCAGCCCGTGGTGGACGGAAGCGGGCAAGTAAACACCAGTCTCGTTCTCGGGCTCTGCCCGGGAACGGACTGCCAAAAGGCTCTGCCTTGTCTTTATTATCCCAGAAGAATCATCAAGTTGTTTTCAAGGCATTTTGGCGCCGAGGCAGAGCCTCGCATGTAGTGCGTTCCCGGGCGGAGCCCGGGAACGAGGAAGATTCGAGGATGCATCCATGGGACTTCTCGCCGATTGGCAAATCCGCAAGCTCGTGAAGATCGACCCATTCGCCGAGGAATCGTATCGGCAAGGCGTCATCTCGTACGGCGTCAGCAGCTACGGCTACGACGTCCGCGTCGGTCGGCACTTCAAGGTCTTCACCAACCTCTACGGCGCCGTCATCGATCCGAAGCGATTCGATCCGTCCGCCTTCGTCGACATTGAGGCCGATTCTTGCGTCATTCCGCCAAACAGCTTCGCCCTTGCGGAGACTGTGGAATATTTCGAGATCCCGCGCAACGTGCTGGCGACGTGCCTGGGGAAATCGACCTACGCCCGGTGCGGCATCATCGTGAACGTGACGCCGCTGGAACCCGAGTGGCGCGGCAAGATCACGATCGAGATCTCGAACACGACGCCGCTGCCGGCCCGCATCTACGCGAACGAAGGGATCGCACAGATCCTGTTCTTCAAGGCCGACGAGATGTGCGAGAAGAGCTACGCGGACAAGAAGGGTAAGTACCAGGATCAGAAGGGGCTGACGCTGCCGTTCGTCGTCGGCCAAACCCCGCCGACGTCGTGAGGCCGACATGAACGCCGCTGAACTCCGCGCGAAGCAGGCGCCTCTCAAAGCAAAATACAAGGAAGACGCCGCCGCTGCGTTCTTGACGCTCAAGATCGAAGGCACGTTCGAACCTGATCTCGTGTGCCGGGTAGCCAGTCCGCGCGGCCCCATCGACGTCGGTCTGCATCCCGCGGCCGGCGGTTCCGGAAGCCACGCTTGCTCCGGCGATATGTTGCTCGAAGCCCTCGTCGGCTGTGCCGGCGTCACGCTCCGCGCCGTGGCGACCGCGCTCGAGATTCCGCTCAAGGGGGGCACGATCTCGGCCGAGGGCGACCTCGATTTCCGCGGCACGCTTGGAGTCAGTAAGGAAGTCCCGGTCGGTTTCAAGGACATCCGCCTGACGTTCCGCCTCGACGCCGACGCTACGCCCGAGCAACTCGAGAATCTCATCAAGCTCACGAAGCGGTACTGCGTCATCTACCAAACGCTGATCAAGCCGGCAACCGTGACGGAAACGATCGTGCAGGTCTAGCGAGCGCGAGACTCCTACCAGCTTGGGTTACTTCGAGTTCGTGGAGTTCTCCCATGGACGAGATCGCCGAGTTGAAACGCTGGCGCCTCGTGCGATTCGGATTCACATCAATCAAAATCGGATTGATCACCGTCATCCTTGCTGCGCCTGTCAATTCATGGTTGTGGCTTCGAGAATGGCCTGAACTATTGACGCTAATCAAGTGCTTGCTGATCGCTCCAGTAGTGGTTGGAATGTTGTTGCTGTGCCTGGCCGCTCCCCACCGGCGAACAAGGATGTTCGTTGCCGCCAGTTACGGTTGCCTCTTTGGGTCTCTGTGGCGTCCAATCGGGGTCGCGTCCGAGATGGTTGTCGTCACTTTCGTCGCGGCCGCCATGGCATTTTTCGCAGGATTTCTTCGCGAGGCTGCCCGATTCTCCTCGGCCCCTTGGCTGCTCATGAGCTGCAATTTGTTCCTCGTCTTCCAGATGATCGGGATTGCAAGCTACTCCTTTGTTCGACTCGCAGAATGGGACTTCAACTCACACCTGATGCCGATTTATGTCATGGGATCGACGGCATGGTTTCTGTGGCTGATAATCGGGACTGAGAGTGCGCTAATTTGCAGGCTGTCGAAGTAAGCGACACTCAATGCATCCATCCAAAGAAAGATTACTTGCCCACGACTTTCATCCGGACCGTCGACTCCAGGCGCAACTCGACCGGCTCAGCTTTACCGACGGTCGGCGTCCACGTGCCCCGCAGCACGAACGATTTTTCCGCCTCCACAAGTCGGCCCGCGGCGCGGTCGAAGCGGTAACGCGCCTTCTCCGAGTCCGTTTTCAACTCCAGCTTGGCGCCGAGCAGCGGATCTGGTTTGACGCCTGGCACAAACACTATTGCCTGGCTCGCGGAGATGTCGCCATCGCCCAAATACTTGAAGCGCGTCGTCGTGTGCAGCACGCCGAGCAACGGCGCCGGGTCGACCGTTTTGAGTTCCCACATTTCTCCCACCTTGACGGCGCGAGGGGGCAGGAAGCCGAAAAGTTCGCTGAAGGCCCGCTGCCAGACCTCCGGCGCATAGAGCGTGCGCAACGTCGCGCGGCGATCCGCGTCCTTGTTGCTGGCCGAATCCAGAAAGGCGTCATATCCCTCGATTGCCTGGACGACGCCTGTTGCCGAAAGCTCCAGGGTGAGCGACGCTTCCTTGAACGCTCCCGCAACGGCCTTGAGCCGTTCCTCCGCAGCCTCGACGGATTCGACCGTCATTTTCAGCAAGGCATTGGGGCCGCGTGCGCCGATCGGTTCAAAACGCAAACGCCAGCTCGTTTCGCCGCGCGACGCCTGTCCGGCCAGCGCGATCTGGGAGACCTGGTGGTATTGCATCCGCACGACGTCGCCGGGGGCCCATTTCCAGGCGAGGACGTCCTGAGCCGACACCAGGTCGGCGGCCAGGAGCATCCAGAGGCAGGCGAGGCGTCGGGCCATGATTCTGCTCGTTTGAAGATTCCTGTGGATTATACTTTCAGTCAACGAAGAAGCGCATCGGAATCGAGGCGAGCGGCGCAGCTTTCGCCGCGCCGCCCGCCTCGATCTGCGTCACATTCTTGCCCCGTACCGGATAAACGCGTCGAGTATCGGTCCCAAGGGTCCTGAGTCCCTCACCCTTTGGGCTTGTTGATGTCTGACATTCGGCCGCGGGCGACGCTTCCTAAAAGATGACCTTGAGGCCGGCGAAGACGGTTTGCGGGGCCGCGGGGTCGATGCCGTCGCCGCGGACGCGGGAGAAGTAGCGGTTATCGAAGACGTTGTAGACGCCGCCGAAGCCGCGGAGCGATTGGTGGAAGAGCCGAACTTCCGCCGTCAGATCCCAGACGTTGTAGGCGGGGATGAAGTTGTTGGCGGTGTTGTTGTCGTTGCCGAACTGATTGCCGACGAAGGTTCCGGTGAAGCTAAAGCGGAGCCATTCGTTCTGGTTGTAGTAACCGCCGCCCCCCGCATACTCGCTGCCGACATAGCTGGAGTCGGCGGAAGTGTCGCGGATGATCAAGTTGAGGCCCGTACGAAACAAGTTGTAAGGAGCATACTGGGTCCGCTTGCCGATATTGGGCCCGGCGACGAAGGTGGTGTCGAGGATGGTGGAGTTGAAAAAGGCGCCGAAGGAGACGGCTCGCTGCGTTTCGATGCCCTGCATGGTGTCGGCCAGGGCGAGGAAGTCGACGCCGCCGGCGAATTCCCAGCCTTGATGGCGCGAATCGCCGACGTTTTGGATGTTATTGTTGACGACGCCGATCTGGTTTTCGAAACGCATATAGAAGAGGCTGGTATCCCAGTAGAGCCAGGGATACGGGTTGCCGCGAAAGCCGATTTCGGTCTGCCAGGAGTCGCCGGGCTCGAGGTTGCCGGAGACGGTCTGGTTGGCGGCGGGGGAGACGGCTTCGGTAAAGATGATGGGGCGATACGACTGCGAGATGTTGTAGTACGCCTGGACCTTCGGATCGAAATTGTAGGCGACGCCCAGGCCCAGAAGCGGCACGGTGTCGGAAACCTGTTGATCGGCGAGCGCTTTATTGGCGGCCGTCTTGGCATTGTTGCGATCTTCGCGGACGGTTTGCCAAATGTTCTCGATGCGGATGCCGGGGGTGACGGTGAGGTTGCCGAAACGGAAGAGGTTCTCGGCAAAGAAGGGAGCGTAATCGACGGTACGGAAGCTGGTCGTGGTGGGATTGCTCCCTTCGTTGGCAAGGTTTGCGCCGGTGGAATCGTAGCGAGGCGACCAGGTGTGGTAGTACTGGAGGCCAAAGGCGAGCGTGTGCCCCATCCAGTCTCGGCGGAACCGGGGCTCGATGCCGAAGGTGTTAAACGACTGATCTTCGAAGTTGCTGGTGGCGCTGGCGCCGCCCGAGGGGAGGGTGCCGAAGCCGCCGCCGTTTTGTCGTCGGCTGAAGCGGTTGTAATGGATGCCCCACATTTTGACGTCGAGGAAAGTGTCGTCGTCGAGGACGTTTTGATACTGGGCGGTTACGGATTCGCGGCGCAGCTGGAAGTGATCGAAGAAGCGGGTGGTCTTATAGATGTTGCCGGCGTTGAAGTCGGCGACGGAGAGACCGCCCGGTTCGCCGTGACCTTCGCTGTATCCGTCAGCGGTGACGAGCAGCCGGGAGCGGTCGCTGAGTTGGACGACAAATTTGCCGCCGCCGAAATCGAGGTTGTAGCCGCTATTGGCGTTGCGGAAGCCGTCGGATTCGCGGTGGTGTCCGTAGACGTAATAGCCGAGGTCCCCCATGGTGCCGGCGACGCTTTCGTAGGTGGAGAAGAAGCCGTACGTGCCGGCCATGTTCTCGGCATAGACGGAGACAGGCCGATCGGTCGGGGGCATCTTGGTGATGAAGTTGAGGGAGCCGCCCGGTTGCGGGCCGTACATGAGCGAAGCGCCGCCGCGGAAGAACTCGACGCGATCGACGACCTGGAATGGCGGGACGTAATATGCTTCGGGGTAGCCGAACTGGTCGGCGTGGATGGGGATGCCGTCCTGAAGGATCTGCGTGAATTGCGAGCGGTGCGGCGGCAGGCCGCGATAACCGAAGCTGGTGAGGGGCGACGATTCTTCGGAGATGTTGATGCCGGGGACGGTCTGAAAGAGCTGGCGCAGATTGTTATTGGCGATGGTCCCCTGTTGCTTGAGATCGATATTCGAGGTCTTTTTGCCAGCGTTGATTTGCGTCCCTTCGACGTCGGGGAGGAAGGGGGTCGTGATGTTTCGATCGAAAGCACCGCCGGGCCCGAAGGGGGTGACGGGGGGCGTCTGCGGCGCGTTGCTCGGCGGCTGCGTGCTCGGCGTCGGGGGCAGAGGTTGCGGCCCAGGAGTGGCCGGCTTCAACTCGCCCGGGATTTTGACTTCGGGCGTATTGAAGATCTCCTTCTTTTCTTCCGTCCCCTTCTTTTCCTGGCCGGCGGTGGGTAGCGCCAACACGGCTAATGCAAGGCCCCCGCCCAGTAGCAAGCTGAGTTTGAGCGCCGCAGGGTTCAGTCGCGCGGTCATGCAGAATTCCTTTCCAAGTTTGCAGCTTCCGTAACAACTCAAGAACCTGCCTGAGCACAACCTGGCGAGACGCCGGCGGCGATTGGGTCGGTTGAACCTCGCATCGACCGTTCGCAGACCGCTTTTGCAATCGAACGCGGCAAAGGCGGCACTTCCGGATTCCCCGTCTCTAGTAGAAGCCAACCTTTCGATACAATCCGCATGCCGTGCCCGGTTCTCGTTTGGCATGACGCCCGCAGAGCCGTTACAATCCTCCTGGTCTCGAGCGGTTTCTATTCTCTGGAGAAGTGACATGGTTCGCATCTTGGCGGCGCTCATCCTCTTGGCGGGGTTCAGCGCACCTTCCGTCGCCGGCGAGTCGGCGAAGAAGAAGCCCAACGTCGTGGTCATCCTCGCCGACGATCTGGGCTGGGCGGATCTGGGTTGCTACGGCAGCAAGGTTTACAAGACGCCGAACCTGGACCGTTTGGCCGGGACGTGTGCGAAATTCACGCATGCGTACTCGGCGGCGCCGATCTGTTCGCCCACGCGCGCGGCCCTGCTCACCGGCAAGCATCCCGCACGGCTCAAGCTCACCGATTGGCTCCCCGGTCGCGGCGATCGCGCCGATCAAATGCTGCTGCGGCCCGATTTCGTCCGCGAGTTGACGGCGGAGCATCCCACCTTGGCATCGCTGCTTCGGACCCATGGTTACCGCACCGGGCACATCGGCAAATGGCACCTGGGGGGCGTCGGCGCCGGGCCGCTCGAACGCGGGTTCGACGTCAACATCGCCGGCGATCATACCGGCACGCCACGCAGCTATTTCGCGCCGTACGTCGGCAAAGACGGCAAGGCGATCCCGGGCCTGGAAAAAGCCCCCAAGGGAGAATATCTGACGGACCGACTCACGGCGGAGGCGGAGAAGTTCATCGAGGCCCATCGCGATCGGCCGTTTTTCCTGCACCTCTCGCATCACGCCGTCCACACGCCGATCAAGGGCAAGGCGGAGATCGCGGCCAAGTATCAACCGGCGCCGCCCGGCAAACAGGGCAATCCGATGTACGCCGCGATGATCGAGAGCCTCGACGAGAGCGTTGGGCGAATCCTCAAGAAGCTCGACGATCTGAAGTTGGCGGACGACACAATCGTGATTTTCACGTCAGACAACGGCGGGCTCAGCGTGCTGGAAGGCCCGAACACGCCGCCGACGATCAACGCGCCGCTGCGCGAGGGGAAGGGATTTCTCTACGAAGGGGGCATCCGCGTGCCACTGCTCGTTCGCCTTCCCGGCAAGCATGCGCCGAGCACGCCGACGGTCCCGGTGCAGACCATCGATTTTCTACCGACGATCCTCGAACTGTGCGGCGCCAAGAACGCGACCGGCATCGACGGCAAGAGCCTGGTCCCCGTGTTCGCGGGCAAGGAGCTGCAGCGCGACGCCCTCTACTGGCACTACCCGCACTATCCGAATCAAGGCGGCAAGCCGGCAAGCTCGATCCGCTCGGGCAACTATTCGCTCATCGAGTTCATGGAGGACGGCCGACTCGAACTGTTCGACGTCGTCAAGGATGTGAGCCAATCGCGCAACTTGATCGAGACGCAACCCGCGCTCGCCAAGGAGATGCACGCGAAGCTCGTCGCCTGGCGCAAAGAGGTCGGCGCCCAAACGATGGCGCGGAACCCGAACTACGTGCCCAATCCGCAGGCCGACGACGGCAGCGTCTTGATTCACAGCAAGACCGCGACCATTCATGGCGTGCAGCTTCGCTACGAGCCGTTGCCGCACAAGACAACGCTCGGCTTCTGGACGCGGGCGGAGGACTGGGCGTCGTTCGAATTCACCCTCCGTAAGCCGGGGACGTTCGAAGTCGAGATCTTGCAAGGCTGCGGCAAAGGACAGGGGGGAAGTAAAGTGGAACTCGCGGTCGGCACGCAGAAGTTGCCGTTCACGGTCGAGGACACCGGGGGCTTTCAAAACTTCAAGGCCCGCACGCTCGGCAAGCTGACGTTCGCAGAAGCGGGACGATACACGCTGACGCTCAAGGTCCAGAGCAAGTCGGCCGCCGCGGTGATGGACGTTCGCTCGATCACGCTAAAACCGGTTGCGCCCGTCGGCATGGGTCAAGGGAAAAAGATTCCAGCGACCGGCGCCGTCAGCGCGGACCTCGCAGTCCTCGATGAGCTGATGCTCAAGTTCCTGGAGGAACACGACGTCCCCGGCGCTTCGCTTGCAGTCGCCAAGGACGGCAAGCTCGTCTACGCGCGCGGCTTCGGCTACTCCGACCCGCAGCTCGGCACCCCCATTCTGCCGAAGATGCGTTTCCGCATTGCCAGCATCTCCAAGCCGATCACCGCCGTCGCGATTCTCAAGTTGCTCGAAATGGGCAAGCTGAAACTGAGCGACAACCCCTTCGATCTGCTGAACATTGTCGTTTCTCCCGGCGCCGACCCGCGACTCCGCAGGGTCACCGTTGAGCAACTGCTCCAGCACACCGCCGGCTGGGATCGGGCCGTGTCGTTCGATCCGATGTTCCGTCCGCTCCAAATCGCTGCCGCTCAGAAGGTCGCTGCCCCCGCCGAGCCGAACGACATCATCCAGTACATGCTCGGCCAAAAGCTCGATTTCGAGCCCGGCACGCGTTACGCCTACTCCAACTTCGGCTACTGCCTTCTGGGTCGAGTCATCGAGAAGACGAGCGGCATGCCGTACGATGCGTTCGTGCAGAAGCACGTCTTCGATCCCGTCGGCATCCACGCGACGCAGCTCGGCCAAACGCTCACGCAGGCCAAGGATGAAGTGAAGTATCACGACGAAAAGAAGAATCGCACCGCGAATGCCGTGCTCGGCCCGAACCTCGGCAAGCCCGTGCCGACTCCGTACGGCGCCTGGTATCTCGAAGCGATGGATTCACACGGCGGCTGGATCAGCACCGCCAGCGACCTCGTCCGCTTCGCTTCCGATTTTCGCGACGAGAATCAGTCGAAGATTCTCAAGGCTTCGAGCATCCGCGCGATGCTGGCCCGGCCCGCGGGGTTGGCGGGAACTTCGACTGACGGCACGTTCAAGTCTGTCTACTACGGCCTCGGATGGAACGTCAAACCGGCCGACGAACTTGGCGTCAGCCACTGGCACATGGGCGCCCTCGACGGCACCGCGACGCTGCTCGCCCGCCGGCACGACGGCCTCGCCTGGGCCGTGCTGTTCAACTGCCGCGGTACGCCGAAAGGCGCTTACCTCGGCTCGCTCATCGATCCCCTGCTACATCAAGCCGTCGACAAGGTGAAGCGTTGGCCGGTGGCTGCCGACGATCCGACCGCGGTCATCGGACGGCTGAAAGGGAAGTTCGAACGCGACGACTCGGGAGCCGTCGTCCTGCTCGATCTCGACTTCACTCAGGCGACCGATGCCGATCTCAAGAAGCTCGCGCCGCTCGACGCGGTTCGGAAAATCTATCTCAACTCGACGAAGATCACCGACGCGGGGCTGAAGGAAATCGTCGCCTTCAAAGATCTGCACACGCTCGACGTGCGCAGCGTCAAAATCGCGGGGACGACGCTGAACGTTCTCAAACCGCTCACGCAGCTCAACACGCTCTATCTGAGTCATACCCATGTCACGGACGAGGGGCTGAAAGCGATCGCGGAGCTGACGCAGATCGAGATTCTCAACCTCCGCGACACCAAGGTGACGAACGCCGGCATGAAAGAATTGGCGACGCTGAGTCGGCTCAAAACGCTCAACCTCACGGACACGACGGTCGGCGACGCGGGCCTGGCGGACGTCGCTCGGCTCACGCAGCTCACGACGCTCTACCTCAACAAGACGCCGACCACGGACGCAGGGTTGCAGCACGTGGCCAAGCTCAAAGAATTGCGCACACTGAACCTCCGCGAGACAGCCGTGTCGAACGAAGGCATGAAACGGGTCGCATCGCTCAAGGAGTTGCAATCTCTGCATCTAAATTACACGAAGGTGACCGCGGCCGGTCTGAAGCATCTTGCGGCGCTATCGCACCTGGAGACGCTGAACCTGTCCGGCATCGATTTATCGAGCGGCCTGGAAATAGTTCGGCCGTTCACGAAGCTCGAGCATCTGCATCTGGGCAAGACGGACGTCACGGACGCGGCACTCGTGGAATTGGCGGCGTTCAAGCTGCAGACGCTGGACCTGACCGGCACGAAGGTCACCGACGCCGGGCTGAAGCACCTGGAGCGGCTCGTACATCTGCAGAAGCTGTATTTGGATAGCGCGAGCGTTAGCCAAGGCGCGGCCGATGCGCTGGCGGAGAAGTTGCCGAAGTGTCGGGTATTTTACTAAAGGCGAGCGGGGGACGTCAGTCCCCCGCTCGCCTGGGTTGTTACTGCGCCTTCTTGAGCTTATCGACCGCGGCGCGGTAGAGCTGCAAGATCTCGTTGTCCCGCATGCCGTCGGGTTTGGCGGCTTCCTTGTCGCGCAGCGACGTGAGCGCGTCCAGGGCAAAGGTTCCATGCTTGCCGAGGTCCGCGAGCGCCTCGACCGCGTACCAGCGGGCGTCGCGCGTCTCCTTCTCGTCCAGCAGCGGCGCCAAATCCTTCGCCCAGGTTTCCGGGTCGTACATCAGCGAACCGAGCGCGCTCGCCGCCGCCGCGCGGACCGTGGCGTCCTTGTCCTTGAGCGCCTTGGCGATCAACGGCACCGCTTCGCGCGCCGCTCCCTTCTTCAAATTCTCCGAGCGTTCGAGCCTGCCGATGGCATCCTTGATCTCGGCCGGCTTCTGCGAAGTCTTCAAGATCTTGATGTTGCGCTCGACTTCCACCTTGAGCTGCGCCGAGGCGGGCGCTGAAACCAGCAGGGTCGCCGTCAACACGAAAAAGGCCGCTCTCATCACATTTCTCCGAATGAAGTTTAAGGCGTGGGCACGAATAAGGTCGTAAAAAAACGAGCCACAGAGAACACAGAGGACACCGAGAATAAGAATCAAAAAGCCAGTTTTACTTCTCTGAGTCCTCTGTGCACTCTGTGGCTTGATTCTGATAAACCTTATGTTTGCCTGCGTCCTTAAGACGTTCGAATCGTCTCCAGCGTCTCGGCGAGGCAATCGACCAGGAATTCGGCGTCGTCGCGCGTCAGGCACATCGGCGGCTTGATGCGCAGCACGTTGCCGAACAGGCCTCCCTTGCCCAAGAGCAGTCCGCGTTCCCGACAGCGTTCGAGCACGTCGGCGGTCTCTGTGTTCGCGGGCTCCTTGCTCTTGCGGTCGCGCACCAGTTCCACGCCCAGCATCAGACCCATGCCGCGGATGTCGCCGATCAGCGGCTGACGCTCCTGCAGTTCGAGCAAACGCGTCTTGAGATGGGCGCCGACGACGCGGGCGTTCTCCTGGATGTTCTCGTTGTCGATCACTTCGAGCGTGGCCAATCCCTGCGTCATGGAAATCGGGTTGCCGCCGAAAGTGTTGAAATGGATGCGATTCGTCATGCTCTTGGCGATCTCAGGACGCGTGACGCAGGCCGCGAGCGGGGCGCCGTTGCCGATGCCCTTGGCCATCGTGACGAGATCGGGCGTGACGTTCCAGTTCTCGAAGCCCCAAAACTTCGTGCCGGTTCGGCCGAAACCCGCTTGCACTTCATCCGCGACGCAGAGGCCGCCGAACTTGCGGACGATGTCGTAGACGATCGGAAAGTATTCCGGCGGCGGCACCACGGTTCCGCCCACGCCCTGAATCGACTCGGCGATGAACGCGGCCGGCTCGCCCGAGGTGTCGTAACGGATCAGGTTCTCGACGTCGCGGGCACAGGCCAGGCCGCAACTCGGGTAAGTCAGGCCGTAGGGGCAGCGGTAGCAGTACGGCGTCGGCGCGTTCTTGACGTTGGCGCTGGGGTTGCTCTTGAACTTCCACGAGCCGTGCGCCGTCAGTCCCATCGTCGCCGAGGTGCCGCCGTGGTAGGCGTTCCGCAGCGAGATGATCTCCGATCGGCCCGTGGTCTCGCGGGCCATGAGGACCGCGAGTTCGTTCGCCTCGCTGCCGGAATTCGTAAAGTAGGTGACCGACAAGCCCGAACCCTCCGGCATGTGCTCCGCGAGTTTCTTGCCGAAGAGCCCGATGGTCGGATGGAGGTAGATCGTCGTCGTGTGCTGCAGCTTGCCGAGTTGTTCCCGGACCTTCTCGGTGACATAGGGGTGACAATGCCCGACCGAAACGGTGACGATGCCGGCGAACGCGTCGAGGTAACGCTTGCCGGTCTCGTCCCAGAGATACTGCATCCGCCCCTCGACCGCCATCAACGTGTCGCGGTAGTACGTGATCAGGCCCGGCGTGAGGTACTGTCGGCGTAGCGCGAGGACTTCCGCCTTGCTCGGGCCGACGTACGGCTCGGGGACGTGGTCGCACAGCGGTAGCGGACGCATGGTCACGGCGGTTCTCCCGGCGAAAAATGCTACTATAACCCAAACGCGACTCTCTGTCATCCGTGGAGCGACGAACATGCCCCGAATTGTGCGCTGCGGCCTCATCCAGGCCACGCTGTGCGAATCCGCGACCGCCCCCGTGCAGCAAATCAAACAGGCGATGAACGACAAACACGAGACGCTCCTCGCCCAGGCCGTCAGTCGCGGCGCCCAGATCGTCTGCCTGCAGGAACTCTTTCACGGCCCCTACTTCTGTGCCGAGCAGCAAACCAAGTGGTACGAACTCACCGAGCGCGTCCCCGACGGACCCACGACGCAGCGCTTCGCCGCCCTCGCCAAGAAGCACGGCATCGTGCTGGTGCTGCCGATCTATGAGGAGGAAAACGTCGGCGTCTACTACAACACGGCCGCGGTGATCGACGCCGACGGCAGCTACCTCGGCAAGTTCCGCAAGGTGCACATTCCGCAGGTGCTACCGGGATTCTGGGAAAAGTACTACTTCCGCCCCGGCAATCTCGGCTACCCCGTCTTTCAGACGCGCTTCGCCAAGCTCGGCGTCTATATCTGCTACGACCGCCATTTCCCCGAAGGCGCCCGCTGTCTGGGTCTCGCCGGTGCCGAGATCGTTTTCAACCCCTCGGCCACGGTCGCGGGGTTGTCCGAATATTTGTGGAAGCTGGAACAGCCGGCCCACGCCGTCGCCAACGGCTACTTCGTCGGCGCCGTCAATCGCCCCGGCTGGGAGGAACCCTGGCGCATCGGCGAGTTTTACGGCCAAAGCTACTTCTGCGACCCACGCGGCAAGATACTGGCGGAAGGGTCGCGCAACACCGATGACATCGTCGTCGCCGACCTCGATCTCGACCTGATTCGCGAGGTACGCAACACCTGGCAATTCTACCGCGACCGTCGGCCGGAGACGTATGGCGCCATCACGGCTCCATAACAAGACACGCCACAGAGGTCACAGAGAACACAGAGGAATAAAGGCAGAAATCACGATGGCCGCTGATTCTTCCTCTGTGATCTCTGTGGCTAAATCGCTTTCGCTCCGGCGTTCTCCGTAGGTGCGAAGCCGCGGCGCATGGTGTTCTCGGTGATCGTGCGCGGGACGAGGAACTGCAGCAAATAATCGGGCCCGCCGGCCTTGGAGCCGACGCCGGAGAGTTTGAAGCCGCCGAACGGTTGCCGGGCGACGAGGGCGCCGGTGATCTTGCGGTTGATGTAGAGATTGCCGACGCGGAACTCGCGTTTGACGCGTTCGATGTTCTCCGGGCTGCGCGAGAAGAAGCCGCCGGTGAGGGCATAGGGCGTGCCGTTGGCGATTTTAAGAGCTTCGCTCAGGTCGGCCGCCCGCATTACCGCGAGGACGGGACCGAAAATTTCTTCCTGTGCGATCGAGGCCGACGGCGGCACGTCGGCGAAAATGTGCGGCGCCACGTAGAATCCTTCCGCCTCGAGAAAGCCGACGTCGCCGGCGTAGACGAGGTTCGCTTCAATTTTCCCCTTTTCGATGGCCGCCCGAATCCGCTGGCGGGCTTCGTTGTCGATCACCGGCCCGACCTTGCAGCCGGGATCTTCCGCGGGGCCGATCTTGAGGCTACGGGTCGCCTCGATCAGGCGCTCCAGAAATTTATCGTAGAGCGGCCCGACGACGATGACACGCGAACAGGCGGAGCATTTTTGGCCCTGGTAGCCGAACGCGCTGGCGACGACTCCCGCGACCGCCTCGTCGTGGTCGGCGTCCTCGTCGAGAATGACCGCATTCTTGCCGCCCAACTCCGCGATCAACTTTTTGATGTGCGTCTGCCCGGGGGCGAGCACTGCGGTCTGCCGATTGAGCAACATGCCGACGCCGCGCGAGCCGGTGAAGGCGACCAGGGCGACGTCGGGATGTTCGACGAGCGTCGGGCCGATTTCCTCGCCGTCGCCGGGGAGGTACTGCACCACGCCCGGGGGGAGCCCGGCTTCCTTGAAGACTTGCATGAGCTGGGCGGCGATGACGCACGATTGCTCGGAAGGTTTCATGAGGACGGGGTTGCCGGCCACGAGCGCCGCCGTCGTCATGCCGGTGAGGATGGCCAGCGGGAAGTTCCACGGCGCGATGACGACGGTGACGCCGCGCGGTTCGTAGAAGAATTGGTTCTCCTCGCCCGGAACGTTGAACGACGTCGGATCGGCGAGCCGCTGCATTTGCTGGGCGTAGTACTCGCAGAAATCGATCGCCTCGCAGACGTCGCCGTCGGCTTCGCGCCACTGCTTGGCGCACTCGTACGTCATCCAGGCGGAGAGTTCGAAACGCCGACGCCGAAGAATCGCCGCGACTTGGCGAAGCAATTCGCAGCGCCGTGACACAGGGGTGTCGCGCCAGGCCGGGAACGCAGCGCTCGCCGCCTCGATGGCCTGTTTGGCCTGTAGGGGGGTCGTTCTTGCGCACTTGCCGACGATCTGCCGCTGGTGCGATGGATTCAGCGATTCGATCCACGTCGACGTCGGTGCGGCTCGGCCGGCGAGGATCGCGGGATATTCGCCGCCCAGGAGTTTTTTGACGTCCTCCAGGGCCTGGATCATAAGCCGGCGATTTTCCTCGCGGCTGAAGTCGGCGAGCGGTTCGTTGCGAAACGCCGGCTCGGGCGGGACCTGGCCATTGCTCTCGGCGCTGCGCGTGAAGAGAACAGGGTTCATGAGCAGTTTCTCCTCCGAAATGCGATCCGTAAAGCTCGCCCTCAGGAACGAGGTGTTGGCGGTGTTCTCCAGCAGGCGCCGCACCAGGTATGCCATGCCGGGGAGCAGTTCGCCGTAAGGCGTGTAGATGCGTACGCGCTGGCCCAGACCGACGAGGGCTTGCTTGATCGTGTCGGCCATGCCGAAGAGCATCTGGATCTCGAAGCTTCGCGGCGGCAGGTCCAGGAGTTGAGCTGCGGCCATCGCGTGGGCCAGACTGCGGATATTGTGACTGCCAAACGCGGGGCGCAGATAGCGGCGCTGCTCGAAGAGGAAGAGCGTGAGCTTCTCG
The DNA here is from genome assembly GCA_038217425.1 of Gemmatales bacterium. GTDB lineage: Bacteria > Planctomycetota > Planctomycetia > Gemmatales > Gemmataceae > JAIEPT01. The sequence goes on along the minus strand of JBBQPM010000028.1, from coordinate 3,432 downwards.
TAGTTGGCGTCGGTCTGCCATTTCTGCTCAAAGACGGGGACGGGCCAACCTTCCTGGGCGGCGAGGAGGGTCTCGTAATCCCAGTAGGCGCCCTTGATGAGCCGAACCCAGATCGGCGTGCCGCGCGCCTTCGCCCAGTCGGCGAGTTGGTGCAGATCGCGTTCGGTGTCTTTGAGATAGACCTGGATGGCGATGCCGACGTCGGGCCAATCGCGGAAGGCGGGCTCGGTGAGGAGTTCCTGGAAGATGTGCAGCGTGAGATCTTTGTAGGAATGCTGCTCCATGTCGACGTTGATGAAGGCGCCGCAGTCGCGGGCGGATTGCAGCAGCGGCCGCAGCCGACGTTTCACCGCCTCGCTGACGCCGGCCGGATCGATCGGATCGAACTGGCTGTAAAGCGACGACAGCTTGATCGACAGGTTGACCTTGGGGAGCGGTCCGTCCGCGTCGCGATCGATCAGATCGACCGCAGGCCAATCGCGTGCCGAGGCGCACAGGCCCTCGATGAGATGGAGGTAGGCCGACTGGTAACGATCGGCTTCGGGCTCGGTGAGCGACGCTTCGCCGAGCAGATCGACGGTGAAGGTGAGTTGATCGCGCCGCAGCTGGGCGATGGTGTCGAGCGTTTCCTCGAGATTCGAACCGGCGATGAACTGCCGTGCGAGTCGGCGCGCGCTGGTCCGGGCGGCGCCGGCAAGGAGCGTGGCCCCCAGGCCGCGGTTGGGCAGGCACGCGATGAGGAAGCGAAGATAGCCGGGGATATGTCGGCCCGCGGCGCGGAAGTATTCTTTGAGATGCCGGCTCACCGATTCGGGATTGGGCAGGAGAGGCAGGGCGTCGATGAAGCGAAAAAGCTGGACCTTGATCGCCTCGTCGGCCATCGTCCATTCCATCAGGCGCTCGTCGAACCAGGCGGGCGAGAACAGAAGCGGGCCCCGCCGTTCCGCGCGAGCGAAGAGTTCGCCGCCGTAAACGCGCGTGAGCCGATCGAGTTCGCGTGGATCCAGGGACATGAGACGTACTCCGCATCCTAATTATAGGGCCGCATCTCTCCAGCAGCATTGCATCAGGCAGCGGTTTTTACCAGTGGGGCGGGGGCGGCGTGCGGTACGACGAGTCTCGCTCGACACGCGCATTCCGGGGCGCCAATTACGGGCGGTTTTCAAGAAGAGATTCGGCGGTAATGCCGTTGCAATTATTTGCGCTGCCGAAAGTGCGACGAGCGAAGGTCTTGTATTTCCGGGACGGCGCGAATCCGGAACGATGGAGCGAATCTGGTTCGGTTCATGGGAAGCAGATTTAGTTCGGTCTTCCGCATTTGCAGAGAGCCTGGATTTATCCAGGCTCTCTGCAGGTCTAACGCACTATTCAAGTTGGGCATCGCAGGGGAGTCTGGCGCTGGCGAAACCGAACGTCATTTCCCCGCGCCCCACACGCGCACGCTGCGGTCGTGGCCGACCGACACCGCCCATTGGCCGTCCGGCCCGAACAGCGCTTGCCACACCTGATCCGTGTGCCCTTCCAGCTGCGCGATCTGCTTGCGCTCGACCAGATCCCAGAGGCGGACCGTCTTGTCCTGGCTGGCGCTGATGATCTGCCGACCGTCGGGCGAAAAGGCGACGCTGTGGACGTAGCCGGTGTGGCCCGTGAACGTGTGGACTTCCTTGCCGGTCTCCAGGTCCCAGAGCTTGATCGTCTTGTCGGTGCTGCCGGTGACGGCGCGTTTGCCGCTGGGCGAGAACGCCACCGTGAGCACGGTGTCGGCGTGTCCTTCGAGTTTCTTTTCTTCCAACCCGGTCCGCAAGTCCCACAGGCGCACGGTGCGGTCGAGACTCCCCGAGAGGGCCTTGGCGTTGTCGCGGGAAAGGGCGACGCTCCAGACGAAATGCTGATGCCCCTTGAGCGAACGAATCTCTTCGCCTTTTTCGACGTCCCAGAAACGGACGATTCGGTCGTCGCCGCCGGAGAGCGCGAGCTTGCCGTCGGAGGAGAAGACGACGCTCCGGACGTAATCGCCGTGCCCCGCGAGTTTGCGGACGTCGCGGGCGGAGACGAGATCCCACACGCGGATCGAGTTGTCGAATCCGCCGGAAATGACACGCCGGCTATCGGGCGAAAAGGCGATGCTCCAGATACGGTTGGAGTGGCCGTCGAGTCGGCGCAGTTCCTTGCCGGTTTTCACGTCCCACACAATCAAGCTGTGGTCGGCGCCCGCGGTCACGATCTTGCGACCGTCGGGCGACACCGCGACGGCGTGCACCGGTCCTTGATGCCCCTCAAGCGAGCGGACCTCGTGCGCCAGCGTCGGCCGAGGTTGCGAAAACTGAGGCACGTTCGCAAAGCGCTCGGCCAGGTTCTTCTTCTGCGCGGGGGTCGCTTCGACCGAGGCGAGGTCGTACCAGAAGCGAGCGCGTTCGATGGCCTTCGCCTGACCCGCCTGTGCGATTGCCAACCAATCGAGCGCCAGCTTCGCCTGCTCCTCGTGCGTGGTAGGGAACTTCAAATCCTGAATGGCGACGGGTTGGCCGCTGCGCGCCAGGTACGGCAGTCCACGCGCCCAGTCTCCCTTCTGCATCGCGAAGAAGTTCCCAAGGAGCAAGTTCGACTCCGTGTCGTCGGGCGATCTCTTGAGTTTCTCCATGTGTACCTGCAGCGGTGCGAACGCCTTTTGATTCTCGGTCGTGTCGGCGATGCGTTTGCGAATCGAGCCGACGAGAGCGAGGCTTTTGAGCCGTTTGCCCGCGAACTCCGCCGCCTTCAGCACCTCCAGCGCCGAACCGTAATCGTGGCGATCGTTGAGATCCTCGACCAAGGCCTCGGCGGTTTGCAGCACTTGCCGATATGTGTCCGGCGTCCGATCCGTGACCATGGCCGCGGTTTTGAGGGCGTGGATCTTCATGGCGAGAACCTGCGCCGGCGCGAGGGCGAACTCGGCGCCTAACTCCTCGACCGCCTGCAGCGCCGTCGGCGCGTCGCCCGCCATCGATGCGAGATCGCGTGCGGCCTGGAACAGACGATAGCGTCCCGCGGGGTAATCGCCGGTGTCGCGACCTTCTTGCAGAAAGACTTGCGCGAGCCGCGCTAATAGAGCCGGATCCTTCGCCGCCTTGGCGATTTCGTCTTGATAGATCTCGGTGATCAGGGCCTCGGCCTTGGCTTCCTCCTGGGGGGTCGGCAGCGCCTTGCCCTGCCCGAATCCCGAACCCACTGCCGCCATCCACACCGCCAAACAGAGCCTTCGCATAGCGTGCCTTTCTGTGCCAATTGCTCGAACGTTAGATCCCTGAGATTCGCCCCCCGCGCGAAGTAAGTCAAGCACAATCTTCGATTCGGGCGCGCCAATGGTGTCCGGCACTCGTCCCGGCAATCGGCGAGCCAGGTCGCGTAAGCGCCTGGAGTAACCGCACGGGATGCTGTGCTCCAGGCGCTTAC
>JBBQPM010000027.1:0-52007 GCA_038217425.1 Gemmatales bacterium | reverse complement strand
GGCCATGATCGCGATCGACCATGCCGGCCTCCATGCGCTCCCCTTCGACGTACATCACGAAGTGCGACAGCGACGCATCGGGCGGCAGCGGAAAGTAGAAGATGGCCTCGCGCTGCGTCGATTCGTGATTGAAGTACGTCTGATCGATGGTGGTGCGGGCGAAGCCGTCCTCGATGTGGACGTCCAGATGCAACTTCCGCAACGAGATCTTCGCTTCCTGCCCGTTCGCGTCGCGAGCTTGCAGCGATCCGCCGGCGTAGGAACTCGCCGGCACGAGCGGCGACCCCGCGTGCAGCTCCTGCGTCCAATCGAGCAGATGCGACGCGCGTGGCAGCGGCTGCTTGTCGTTCTTCGCGTTCACGCTCCAGCCGGCGCTCAGCGTCTGCTCTGGATTCAGCAGCGCGGAGCCGCGCGTGACTGCGACGGCGCTCCCCGTGCCCTCAACGCGCACCCGCAGATGGCCCAGCTTAATGAGCACTTCGCGCCCGGGCGCCTTGATCCGCAGGCCGCGGTTCGTCTCGGCGTAAACCTCGCCCTTGCTCAGGCTGATCGCCCCAGCCTCGGTCGCGAGAACCTGGCTGCCGTCGTTGACGTAGAGGAGCGTGCCGTTCTCGAGCCGAACGAGCTGCTTCTGCGTCGTCGCCAGCGTTTCGCCGACCTTGAGTAGCGCCGGCTCCGTAGACTTCGGGGCCGACGTACTCGTGAGACGATCGGCGCCGTGAGCCAGCGACGCAAACAGCAGCCCGCAGGAAAAAGCCAGGAGACGCATGAGGAATCCTCCCGTCATGTGAAGAACTGATTGCGAAGTGGAGTACTCATTAGACGACGTAATCCCGTCGCTGTCACGCGAAAACTCTGATCGAGTTGTTTATCGCCCGGACCCCGGTCCACGAAAGAGCGACGCTGATGTGCTCGCTTTTCCAATTGTTGCGCGTTGTCTTTATCTTTTTTCGTTCAGCTTCTCGAAAGCAGGTGGATTTTCTTTTCTCCGCTCTCCGAAGCAATAGATTGCGGGCGCACTCCTTTTCCCTGATCATTCGAACGAGGCGATTGATGAAGTTCGTGATTTGCCTGAAAGCCTGTCTTTGGTCAATCTTTGCGGCAATCCCTTACGTCCTCAACGCACAAGAACCGACGCCGATGCCGGAGACGCGCATCGTGCTCCGCGTATCGGGGGAATTTATCCAGTGTATGCTCGGCAAGAGTTTCCAGCGGGACGAGCCGATCGCCACCAACGTCCAGGGCGTCGCGGTCACGGGTACGGCGCATGTAACGGGCAAGCTCCGGGTCGCGCTCAAGGAAAGCGACGTCGATAGCGCATTCGACATCCTCATCGACGGTACGGTCGCCAGTCAGATCACGGGAAAATCCCGGCCGGTCGTGATTCAGGCGCATGGCAACGCGACCTTTACGGGCAAGAGAAAGTATGTCAGCATCGACGACCAGTTCGTTGCCGAGCCGGTGACGTTGTCGGCATGTAATCAGTTCACGCTCGATAGGATCTGCGCTTTCCATGGCGGCCTTGTGGGAAAGCTTACCGAGCGAATTGCCCGTCCCTATGTCCTGCGGAGCCTGGCGGAGGGCGATCGCTACGCGGAGGAGGAGATTGGTCGGCGCATGATCCAGGCGTTGGAGACGGAATTCGAAAAGGTCGTCGAGGCGGCGAACAAGATTCCGCCGCTCGTCAAGCAGGCGCACCAGATGCTCATCCTTGAAGGGAGGGCGCCAAGTGAAAAGGTGCGCGTCTACCGGGCCGCCACCAAGGAACATTTGCTGTTCAGCCTTGGCAAAGAGGGACGCCGAATTCCCGATCTGCCGACGTTGCCGAAGGAAAAGCAGGGTCCTGTGGAACTTTGGATCGCCGTTTCCAAGGATGAGCAAAAGGAGAAACGCCGAGCGTTCCTCCTGCAAAACTGGCGGCACATCGTCCCGTTCTTACGCGCTCAACTTCAAAAGCGTTCGCCCGAACTCACCAAGGACGTCGATGAACCGCTCTCCCGACTGCTGGACGATGTGCAGATCCATGTGATTCCGGGCTGGCACGTGCTGACGTTTGCACCCAAGCTTCCGCTTTAGTCACTCGCCCCTACGTCAACGGCCTAGTCAAAATGCCTCTCCTGGGGAACCAGGGCTCCCGCGGCGTCGCCACTGCGATTCCGCGCCGGGAGCGCCTGGCGTTATAAGCTGAATACACTATCCCGGGAGCGGGGCCGACAGTTCGCCCGAACCGGACGCCTTCAACAGGTCGATCACGGCTTATCGATGAATTGTCAAAGCGAGATTATTTTCGAGGATCCGTTTCCTTAAAATAGCGGAACGGAATCGCCCAGGGCCAGGCACCTTTGGAGAAAGAAAGAGGGAAATTCGTATGGGAAGAATTTTCGAGAAGCGCAAACACTCCATCTTCAAGACCGCCGCTCAGAACTCCAAGCTCTATTCCAAGTACAGCAAACAATTGTACATGGCGGCGAAGAATGGCGTGCCCGACCCGGACGCCAATCCGGTTCTGCGCGCCCTGGTCGAAAGAGCCAAGAAGGAGAATGTTCCGAGCCATGTGATCGATAAGGCGATTCAGAAAGCCGCGGGCACGGGGGGCGAGGAATTCCAACCGGCGCGGTACGAGGGGTTCGGTCCCGGCGGATCCTTGCTCATTGTCGACTGCTTGAGCGACAACCCGACGCGTACCATCTCGGACATTCGCAGCTGCTTCAACAAGACGGGGTCCAAATTGGCTGCCAACGGATCCGTCGTGATGTCGTTCGACCACCTGGCGGTACTTTCTTTCAAGGGCGACAATGAGGATAAGGTGCTAGAGGCTCTGTTCGCCGCGGACGTTGCCGTCGACGAGGTCGAAAGCAAGGAGGGAGCCATTACGGTCTTCGCCCCTCCTGGCGAGTTCTACAAAGCCAGGACGGCCTTGCTCGAGGCATTCCCAGGCCTTGAGCTCGAAATCCAGGAAATCACGTTCCTTCCGCAGTCAAGCAAGGTGCTCAGCGGGGAAGAGTTGGCGTTGTTCGAAAGATTCCTGGGCATGTTAAACGATTGCGACGACGTCCAGGAAATCTACCACAATGTTCCCCTTTCCAGCTAAATCGGCCACGTATTAATCCGCCGTGGCGTGAGGCACGCCTGGCCTCTCGTCAAAAATAGGCTCCCGCTTCGGAGAGGATCAAGAACATCCTCCAGCGGCCCGAAAACACCTCATTTCTGTACTCCGTTTCCGGATGACCAGTCGCTGATTCCGAGCCTCTCTCGGCCGTCGCAACGAGAGGGGACGCTCGTTGAAATCCCCCGGGGTCACGAGTTAGGGCCCAGTCAATCCCAAAGAAAAGCCGAATCGTCTATTCTATAACGCACGCGGGGAATGTTGGCGCCAGAGCCGCGACCGCGGAGCGGCTTTAGATGTGCCGGGGAGTCCAAGCCGCTCTCTTGCGGTCGCGGCTGCTTGACTCACTGGGGACTGCCGGAAGTATTCACCGCGGAATGTGTCGTTCGGCGTACCATCATTCAAGTAAGCGGTTGCTTCCCCGAGCGCGGACGCCGAAAAGGTGGGAACTCATGATTCGCACGCCTTTGCTTTTGGTCGTTGCTCTCTTGCTATGGAAGACTTCCCCGACCGTGTCCCAGCAAGAGGAAGGGCCGGCTACGCGGAAGGACTCCGTCGGCACGGGTACAGCGTTGCCGCCCCAGGCCGCTCAGCGCCTCGGCTCGTTACGCTTCCGACTGCGCTCGTTTCCCTCTTCCGTGGTCTTCTCCCGCGACAGCAAGCACTTGGTGACGACGGAGCACGACGGGGGAGCGGCCCAATTTTGGGAAGTTGCCAGCGGCGCTCTCATCCGGGAGCTGCCGCCGGGCGCCGCCTCATGCGTCGCCTTTTCGCCGGATGGACAGCAATTTCTAACCGGCTACGGCTATGGACCTCTGGTTCTTTGGGACTGGGCCACGGGGAAGAAAATCCGCCAACTTCGCGACCGGGCGGGGCACTCCGTGGTTTTTACTACCGATGGCCAACGTGCATTCACCACGGTCCACGCCGAGCCTGCCGCGAATCAACAAGGGGGCTCTGCCGTTGTTCTGATAGATTTGACGTCGGGCCAGGAAATTCGGCGATACTCCGGTTTCGAACATCAGCCGCAGAGTTACCTCACGCTAGCCATGAGTCCGGACGGCGCGTATCTGGCCGGCGGAGACTTTGCGGGTCCCGGCGGCGGCGATGCCAAGGTCATCGTTTGGCGGACGGATACCGGGCAGGAATTGTGCCGGGTCGCTGAACCCAACAATGTCTATCAACTGGCGTTCGCCGATCAGGAGACGCTCGTGATCGGCGGGTACGAGCGGATTCGACTACTGAAAGTCAATGGCGGGAAGATCCTTCGAGTGCTGGAAGAAGGCGCCCGCTATGGCGTAGCCGTGGATAACGAGGGCAAGCGTCTGATGGTGGCTGGGGATAAATCGATCCGCGATCTCCGTGGAAAACTCGACCGAAAGTTGACGCACGATAGCCTCTACCACGGCTGGCACGCCGCCTGGAGTCCCGATGGCGAGCACGTTGCCGTGACGTGTTTACGGCACCCGTATGTCACGATGTGGAATGTCCGAACCGGCGCCGAAGTCTCCTTTGGTTCGGGCCATCGCGGGCCGATCAATGCCGTTGCGGCGAGCCCTGAGAGCCGCTGGATCGCGACCGGTTCATCCCAGGAAGCCAAGGTCTGCCTTTGGGATGCGAAATCGGGAAAGCTGACGCGCGAAATGAAAGTCCGCTCGATCTTCGAGCCGCGTTTGAACTGCTTCCACTTTTCAGCGGACGGCTCGATTCTGACTGTCGCCGGCTCGCGCTGGGACGTGACCACGGGCCAACTCCTGGACACGCCCGTTGACAGCGCCGACGGTTACCGGCTGTTTCGTTCCTCGTTGTCCACCGACGGCTCGTTGCAATTCCAAGTCAACGAGTCCACGGTGGCCGTCTTCGACAACGTCACGGGGAAACACCTGCACTCTCTGAATGTGCCCGATCCGAAAAAATACGCCTTCAACGACGCCGTCCTTTCCCAGGACGGCAAAACCCTGGCGAGCGCCTGGTTCCAAAACCGAGGCGCGGCCTCCGATGTCCCCCTCGATTCCATCGTTCTATGGGACGCCCGGACCGGAAAGAGGCTGAGTAGTTTTCGTCCCGGCGGCCAGGTCATGCGCCGGTTGCTTTTTGCTCCCGAAGGCGAGCACTTAATTGCCAGCGCCCATCCGGGAAATCTTGAGATCTGGCATCTGCCCACGCGGTCGTTGCGGGCAAAGCTAGCGGTCCCATGGGGAAACAATCGCGAGCTTACCGGCTTCGCCATTGCCCGTCACGGCCAGCTCCTGGTCACTCAGGCGAAAGGGTGCATCCAGTTGTGGGAGATCGCCACTGGCCAACTTGTGCATTCATGGACGGTCGGCTATACCGACGCGGACAGCGCGACCTTCTCCGCAGATAGCCGGCACGTGATCTCCGGTCACAGCGACGGTACTGCCCTCGTGTGGAACTTCCACGACAACGCCTCCGCCCCGCTGGGAAAAGACGCAAAGGTTTGGGAAGATCTGGCGAGCGATCCGCGTGCTGCCTATGCCGTTTTGTGGAAATTGGCCCAGGACCCCGTACGAGCCGTCTCGCTCTTGAAAGATCGCCTTCAAGCCGCTCCTCAAGTGCAGTTTGAGAACCTCGAGCGTTGGATTCGCGACCTGGGAGAGCCGATGTTTGAACGGCGCGATAACGCCCACAAGCATCTGTTGAAAACCGGCCTCTCCGCCGTTCCCGCCCTCCGTCAGGCAGCCAATACCGACATCGATCTGGAAACCCGCCGCCGCATCCAAAGACTGCTGGAAACGCTTGACGGCAACACGCCTTTTGCCTCGCACTTACGAGACATGCGCGCCGTTCAGCTACTGGAACTGGTGGGCGGAGCCGAGGCAAAGCGTGTTCTGACGGCTTTGAGCCAGGGGGATCGGGGACATCCCAAATCGGTCGCCGCGACGGCTGCACTAATGCGCCTGGAGCAGCGCTGAGCTTCACGCCTCGACCAGACCGTGCTCATGTTGTAGACCAAATTGGTCTTTTCCGCGAAATCTTCAGATCTGCCGTGAACGGTTTTTTGCCCCGTGAATCATTTTCCCGCTCACCCATGTCGTGCGATCGGATGTCGGACATCGCCGCGGACGAGGTGCTGGAGCAAGCGTTCGACTGGCTGTCCAACCGGCGACAGGACTATTCGCCACCACCAGGACGTGGGGGACGTGCGCTGGCGCTGAGACGAAATCAAGCCCCAGCTCCGGCAGCAGCTTCTCCAGGGCGATTATCGGCTCGGTTCCGTCCAGCGCTTCGGCGACGGCGAATACGCTATGGAAGTCTGGGGCGATTTGGACGCCCTCGTGCTCAAGACGGTCGCGATTGTCCTGGCGCGACACGAGGCCTTTTCGCCGCGCTGCCATCGCGTCGTCGGCCACGGCGCTCGGACGTCAAAACGAATATGCCTCACTCGACCACGAGCTGCTGCTGGCCCAGCTGCGCGACGCCGTCACCGACGAGCGGCTGCTCACCCTCCTGGAAAAATACGTGCGCCGCACCATCTCTACCATGGGGAACTCTGTCGCGACCTGACGCAGGTCATCTGCAACACGGCGGACCAGCGGCTCCATCACCCGTTGCAAGGTCATGGTGATTCTCCTTGGTTTTGAGGCAAAAAGTACTAGGTGGACGATTTACCTTGCGTTGGTATGCATAACCACTAGTTTCCCCTTGCCTTGCCTGATGCTCAGGCGCGTGGGGGATGTGGTTTTGATGTAAAGCTCGCCGTAGCGACCAACATTACGAGGATCGACGGAGCCGTGAACCACATCCGGAGATTTGATTTCGCCGGGGCTAGGCTGACTGATCTTAGGCGAAGCATAGGCGTCAAACGTAACGCTACCACCGTTTGCCTTCTGCGCGTTGGAGCCGCCGGCGCCCGGTCCCGCGACTCTAAATACCATGGCGAGGCTGGTTTTCACCCAACCATCACTGCTCCCCTCGAGGATAGCATTTGTGGAAGTAATGCCCCCGTATAAGGTTGCAGACGTCCCCCCGGTGTAATCCATTTGCTCTCGTTGTTCTACTTCCCTCTTAATTTTTTGTGCCGGCGCGGGCGTGGCCGTCCAATGAAACAACACGTACGTGAGTTGGGAGCCGACCATGTCCGCATCGTTTTCCATGAACCAAATACAGTGTGTGCCACTCCAGTTAAAAGTGTTAAAGTTTGCAAACCCGGAAAACTCGCCTTGACTGACCCTTTGAATAGGATGGTAGGCCATGACGAGCCAATCGCACAAGTACTTGGACTTGAGCTCATCTACCAACGGGCCATATTTCGATGCGAAATCGGTCTTCTCGGGTATTTTCTTGAAGAGGCCGCTCACCGAACGTTGCCCCTCGCCTCCCCATGCTCCAGGGTCGGCCTGGCGCTTTCGGGTTGCGTTCGCTTTGCCCCCGATTCGATCCTCGAGGAACATCATGGCTTTCGCCTGGCGTTCGAGGATGGCTTTCGCCGTGTACATATCCAGCGCTTTGCTGATGTCTTGCAGCTTGGGGCCGAAAATTTCGTTCGCCTTCGTGATAAATGGGGCGGTATCGGCGTAGTTGAGCGGCGTTGCAAAGTAGGGATGGTTGGGGTTGCGGAGGACGCGATCCTTGGCGCTGGGGACCGCCTTGACCAGGTCGTCCTCATTGCCGCGCTTCAAGTGCAGCGTTTTCACCAGTACGTAGTTGTGCTCGGCCTGGCTGGAAATTCTCGTGAGCAAGTAAGTCGTTTCCGCGAGTCGGCTCATGTCGCCGTAGAAAGACTCGTACTCGGCCGCAATCAAGTTCGTGGCAAATTTCGTCCCCAGCACGGAGCCATGGATGCCATTCACCGCCTCCATGATATCGGTGGGGTTGTATTTCGCCAGCTGGGACTCATCGTCGTCGATTAGTCCGTAGTCCGGATCCTTGGCCGCCAGGTGTTTATAGTAAAGCTCGACGATCTCTTGAAGGGTCTCAAGCTTATTGATATAAGGGCGGACTTGCGTCTTGGCAATTTCGGCCTCGATTTTTTTCCCCATCAGCTCGAGCTTCGTCTCGAGGATGTCGAACCGGCCATTCATCTGCTCGTCAAGCCGGTCGATCTTTCCGGAAATCTCCTTGAGGGCCTTGTCGAGTTTCTCGGCGTCGGACTCGATGACGCCAAACATTTCCAACACGCCCAGGCCCACGCCGATGCCGGCGCCGACCATGCTCAGGCTACTGCCCAACTTGGCCAAGCCCTCGGCGGCCTTCGCCATCGCCTTGAGCTGCTCCTCGCTCTTGCCGATCTGCTGCAAAGCATTGTAGGCCTCCTTGAAGTTCAGGGCACTCTCGATACCTTTCTGTGCGCCGCTGATGAGCCGGGCTTTTTCTTGCCCTTGGGGCAGGTCGAGTTTGATTTGGGCTTCGGCGCGACCGGCGCCGAAACACGCGAGCACGGCAACGACGCCGATGGGCAGCGCCAGCTGGCGGTAACGAGAAAACCTCATCGATTCCTCCCTGGTGAGAATTTGGATTGGTGGCATGCGCCCATGCGAGGGAGAGCCCCACTCGGCATAAGGCTGCCACCAACGTTCGTATAAGCTGGTAACTCGAAAAGAAGCGAAGCGCTTTGTGAGGAAAGGCCCGACGGGACCAGGACGAAAGCCAGTCCTGGCGACGCGTCCGCACAGGGGTATCGAACCAACAAGGGTTCGTCGTGCGGCAAAAGGCAGTGTCGCGGAGGACACCGCAGTCAGGCTTCAAGAAGAGCGGTCACCGTTGACGAGCCCAGTCGCAACGGCTTATTATCTGGGATCATCCCGGTTGGGCATTTGCGTGTCAATCGCTAAATAAGAAAATTCTTGGAATGGCTGCTGCGCGCGCCGATGAAAGACGGCGGGTATGCCCCGGTGGGACGGAGGGAGGTGTAACTTTCCCGGTTTCAGTACGGCACGCGAGCTTGGTAGCGGACGGCGTCAAGGGGGGATGGGGCACGAGGCGTTGGTGGGTGGCGCCGACCGCGACGGGAGGCCCGACCGCCCTATCGTTCTATACTCCGGGCGCTGACGCGACCCGGCTCGCCGGCCGTCGCAACTTGGCCTCCAGGGGAGGTCATTGCGTGTTGCTAGGTTTCCTCCGAACCTGCCCCTTTTGCTTCCTCGCAACGTACCATGAGCATCAAGCCCGGGCCCTCCGTGTCCAGCGTGCAAGCGTCGATCAGCACGCCGCCAACGGGGATTCGGTAGCCTTCGCCTGGATCCAGGCGCAGCCGCACAAGAGGGTAGTCCGGACAGTGCGTCAGAAATCGTCGCGCCAGCTCATCGAGCGTGGTTGGGGGCGGCGCCTCGGCGACGTCGCGTGCCAGTTCAGCGGCGAGGTGCGAGGCCGGCAGGTTGACCAACAGAACATGCACGGGTTCATCGCCCAGATTGAACCCGCCCCATAGCCTGGGCAGGCGCGTCTCGTCCTGCAGGGGCCAGGAAATCCACGAGGCCAGGTTGAATGTCAGGCCAATGGCGTGGGCGGCCTCGGCGTCCCACTGGATGGAGCGTTGGCCCGGCTTGCTCACGACCAGGTCAAAGACCGCGTCTTCTGGAACGGGTGATCCCTTGAAGTCAAGGAAGCGAGCGACCTCATGGACGAAGCCGTCCCATCCTTGCAGGCGCGGAGTCGGCGGCGCCTGGGCTTCGTTTTCCAGCATCCCCCAGAAGGCCGCTTGCAGGTGTTGCGGCAGCGTCAGTAGGGCCAGGCACTTGTCGCAGGCGTCGTCCTCGATCGGGAGGGTTGGGTCGCCCAGGAGTAGGCGCAGTTCCTCGGGGGACGGCGTGCGCCAGGAGTGGCGCGGAAAGAAGCGCCCGTCTTCTTGCTGGACAGCGCCCAGGAGCAAGCGCTCCGCCCAATCGACGGCCAGGTGGAAGCGGGGTGCGACGACCAACCGAAAGCCGGGTTGGAGGTCCATGCGTTGCCTCATGCGGGGGCGGCCGCCGCGGCCGCCGTGGTGTGCTGTTCCAGCCAGTTGAGGGAAACGTCGATGCAGACCTTCTTGTGCAGCCGGCAGGAGAGGGTCTCGGTCGAGGCGAAGGTGCCGTTCTCGAAGTATTTGTTGCCCGGAGCGCCGCCGCCGCAAAAGCGGAAGTATTGGCAAGTTTCCTGGCACATTTCGACCCCGCGGCTGATCTCCGCTTCCAACGTTTGAAATCGGGGCGAAGCGATCACCGCCGCCAGCGAGTCGCGGGCCACGTTGCCCAGGGCGAAGCTGCCGTGGCGCGGGCTTTCCAGCCCCAGCAACTCGGGCGAGTACGTGCTGAAATTGCCCTCGCAATCGATGTTGACGATGGCCCAGGGATTGTTCTCCTGAACGCGCGCCCCTGGTCCCAGGCGCATGAATTGAATGGCGCTCGTGGAGCTTTCGAACTCGCGGACGGCCAGGGGCGGGTTTGCCGAACAGGCCAGGTCGAGGAATCGTTCCAGAAAGCGGTGGAAGCGACCCGCCATGCCGGCGCCAAGAAGCGTCGAGGTGCGGTTGGGCCCTTCGATTTCCTCGACATTGAAGGCGACCCGGGAAATGCCGTTGGCCTGGTAGAAGTCAAACAGCTCGTCGGGACAGTCCAGGGAGCTGGCCGTCAGCACGGTAATGACGTCGAACGGGACCTGCCTCTCGTGGAGCAGGCGGATGCCGCGCACCACCCGGTCGAGAGTGCCCTGGCCCTGCCGCGTCTTGCGGCAGCGATCATGCAGAAAGGCCGGGCCGTCGACGCTGACGCCGAGGTGGACCTGGCGGCTCTGAAGGAAATCGCACCACGCCTCATCCAGCAGGGTAGCATTGGTCTGAATCGACTGCGTGATCGGCACGCCCGCGAGGTTATAGCTGTCGAGCAAGGCGGTGGCTTCCTCATAGAAGGCCACGGGGACCACGAGCGGCTCGCCGGCATGCCACAGGAGCGTGAAGGGATCGCGCACGAGGCCGCTCTCGAACACCCACTCCAGGGCCTGGGCGAGGGTGCTGCGGGACATGCGCTTGGTCGATTGTCGATCGGGCAAATAGCAGTAGGAGCAATTGATGTTGCAAAAAGGCGTGGGTTGCAGGACCAGCAATTCAAGGGCAGTTGCGTCAGCGTTCATGGCAGGCGATCCCCTGGTAGAGCTGCACGTTACAGGGGCATCTCCCCCTTGCAGGTCAAGCAACCCGGAAACGGAAGCGCGGGGCAAGTCGCGACACGGGGTTCAGTCGTGGGCGTCGGGCGTCAGTTACGGAAGCCGTTGCGGAAGCCGCCGTTGTTAAAGCCGCCGTTCCCGAAGCCGCCGTTGTTGAAACCATTGCGGAAGGGGCTGTTGTTGAAGACGCCGCCGTTGCGGAAGGGGCTGTTGCTGAAGTTGTTGAAGACGCCGCCGTTGCGAAAGGGGGCGTTGCTGAAGTTATTAAACCCGTTGCTAAAGCCGCCGTTGTTGAAGCCGTTGCGGAAGCCGCCGTTGCTAAAGCCGCCGTTGCCGAAGGGATTGGGATTGAAGTTGAGAAAGATTCCGCCCGTGGCGCTTTCCAACGATTCGCCTGAGCCCGCCAGCTGATTCGCTCGCTGCTGGAGATCGCCTTCGGACGAGGGGCCCACCACGGACTTGGCCACCGTGGTACTGGCCACCACGGCGACGCCAGCCGCCTCCAGGGCGCCGGTCAGGAAAGATTTTAGAGCTTGTCGGCGATTCATGGGGCTCCCTTCACGTAGGTTGGTAAGAGTTGAGATCATCCTAAGCACGCGCCGACCGTTCGTCAACAAAGTAAAAGAATTATGGGGCCCCGAAAACCGCGGCATCCTTGACCTGGGCCCGTGTCATCCATACGCTGTTACGGGTTTCCCTACCTCTCGAAGGAGTCACACTCATGCGAACGATGATCCGATGTGCGTTGGCGACAACCATCTTCCTGGTCGGCCTCCAATTTCGGGCGAATGCCCAGGAGGAGACGTCGGACAACCCCCACTACAAGGGTTGGGCGGAATTCAAAATCGGTTCGAAGGTCGTCCAGAAAGAGACGACCGTCTTCGGCGACGGCGCTACCGACGAAAAAGTCGTGGCCTATGAACTGCTCACGGTCACTCCCAATCGCGTCACCGTTCAAACCGTCGTCATCGAAAAAGACCTGCTTCGCCAGATCGAAACGGCTCCCACGCGAATCATCTACCCCGCCAAGGTGAGTGCAGCCGCCCTCGCCGCCTCGTTGCAGGACGTCGATGCAAAAAGAGGCAAGGAAACCATCAAGGTGATCGACCAGGACACCGAGTGCACCACCTTCGAGATGACCAAAAAAATCAATAACGAGGAAATCAAGTCCAAGTCCTGGCGCTCCACGGCCATCCCCGGCGGCATCGTTAAACGCGTTCGCTCGACCCATCAGGACGGCAAGCTAGTCGCCACGACCACGACCGTTCTCCAATCGTTCCGCATTGGCGAATACAAGAAGAAGGAAGCTGAGAAAAAGTAACTAAGATAATCTAAAGGGGGCGAGTCGGTTAAACCTTGCCGCTCCCCCCTTTTCCTTCGGCCCCTCGCCTTCCCCCCATGTCGTCGTGCAGATCCTGGGCTTCTCCAATTTTCGCCTGCCAGACCCAAATAAATAAAAGATGTTGTTCTGCGGAGTTCCCTGTTCTATACTCCGGAGAAATTCCCATGGCATTTGCGGAGCCTCCTCATGTCCCCATCCGAACCAACGTCTCCCACCCCCGATCGTCGCCGATTTCTGACGAGTTTCGCGGGCATCAGCGGCAGTTTTGCGCTCGGAGCGGCGGGAGGCGTCGCCGCCGGCGCTTTTGGGAAGCACTGGTATGACCAGAAGAGGCAGAACGAGAATCAGGTAGTGGGCGGCAAGATTTCCTACGCCCAACAGGGCGAGGATCTCGTCATCGCGAACATGTGCGAATTCCTCAGGATCGAGCGGCCGACCTATCTCGACATCGGCGCCTACGACCCGATCGTGGACAGCAACACCTATCTCTTTTACGCGAACGGCAGCCAGGGCGTGCTCGTCGACGCGAACCCGGCCCGCTGGCCCCGACTCGCCTCGGTCCGTCCACGCGATACGCTGATTCGCGGCGGCATCGGCGCCACCGACGGGCCGGATACGACCATGCCGTTCTACGTCGTGGAGGGCGGGGGAGCGGGCCTGAGTACTTTCAGCAAGGAAGAGGCGGACCTGATCCCGTCGAAGACGAACGGCATGAGTCGATACACGCGAGTCGTAGACGTTCCGGTCTACAGTATCAACAAAGTGCTGCGCGAGCATTTTCCGTCCGCTGCGCCGAACATCGTCTCCATCGACGTCGAGGGATTGGACCTGCCCATTCTGAGGGTGTTCGACTTCACGCGCTATCGTCCCGACATCATCTGCGTCGAGATCATCGAAAGATTCCGCCGCGACATCTTCGAGTTGATGGCCGCGAAGGACTACGAGCTGCGCGGCGGAACCTTCGTCAACTGCATCTTCGTTGACAAGCGCCATCAATCGTGAATCTACGAGAGGGAAATCAAAGGCGTCAGGGCGGCACAAGGGACGGACACGTTTACCTAGGTCCGTCGCATTTTGGTCCGAGCCGGCCGAATTGCGAGGACAAATTTCGCCCCAGAGGTCAGGTTAAATATCTTCAGCCCAAGAATAACTAACCTGACACCTTTTCTTTTTTGCGAAGAAAGCGCACAAGAAAAATTTGGCCGCACCCAAGGCCAAGATTGAAGCCTTGGAAGCGGCTAAGAGCGGATAGCAGGATCAGCGGAAGCGTATTGTTATCAGGTGGGGAACAAAAAAGGGGGTTGTTCAAGGCCAACGTGACCAAGACGTTGGAAGAGTTGACGGGTAAAAAGAAGAAGTAGGGTGTGGCATCTGTTTGAATCTTGCAGCGCGAAGTTTTGTCCCTTAATTGGGCGATCGGCGGCGGATGGCTCCCTCACGCTCCGCGTGAGGGTCACGGTAACTATTTTAGGCGAATAACTCATTTCGATGCAAGTAGTTGCCGTACCGCATCAGTCGGAAGTGGCTTAATGACACAGTGACAAGGTAAGATGACGAAACTCAGTCTAGACGCGTGAGGAACACATGATGAAGTGGACGGAATGCAACATTGACGGAGGCACCTTCTTTCAAGGCGATCCGACTAGCCTGGAACGTACCGAGGTCACGATGGTCACCCAGGCGCTGGATAATCAATGGCTTCCCAAAGAGATCCTGGATAAGAAGCCGAAAAGCCTTATCGAAGACGGAGTCTTTGAGGAGCGCAACGGCTTTGTGCGACGAGAATTTCTGCGCAGCCTGCTCAACGCCAAGCATCTTGTCGCGAATCGCGCTTTTCTCTTCAACAACCATTCGATATTCGCCTTCTATAAGGAGAAGGACAGCGAGCAGGAAATGTTCCGAAGGCTGCTTTCGGAACGTGCGGTTATTCCGTTCTTGTTCAACGAGCAGAGCCCCTTCATCCGCCGCGATGTGGAACTCAAGGCCACCGAGCCGATTTTCGGGTTCTTGCCCGACGCCTTCGACAAGTGGCAGGACATGTGCCGGGATGCGAAGCCGAGTTGTCTGCGCCTGGCATGGCCAAGCGACGGGGATGATCGACGCAATACGGATCTCATTACCCGTCACCTGGCAAAAGTTTTTCACGAGTTCGGCGTACGAGCCCAGTACGGGCAGTTCGACGTTTATGCCAGTCATTTGGGGATCGACGAAACCAAGAAAAAGGACTTCGCGACGCATTTGCATCAGATCGCGGGCTGGTTCCATGGAGCAGGACACGACGACGCCGGCAACCCAAAGTTTCGTACACGCAACGAACTGTATACGCACTTTCTTGTCCAGCCGAATTCCAACACTTCGCATGGGCGTCTCGACTGGAACAGGCCGTGGGTCTCGGAGGTCAAGCGTCTGTTCGATCTGCGATATAACGTCAACTTGGCCGACGCAATCGGTCGTTTCGCTATTACGCCTCCCGGCTCTCCTCCGCGTGTCGCACTTCAGGAATCGACTCTGCAAAATCAGACAGCGAAAAGCGAAACTTCCGCAGAGCAGATGATCGAGATTGTCCGCCGCACGCTGGCCGATTCGGTTCAGCGGAATCTCGACATGCCGTTGCTCGATCATATCCTCCTCGCCGACGTTTATGGAGTCCGTCAGGAGAAACCTTGGAACGATTACATTTCGAGTTTCTCGAAGTTGATCCAATCGGTCGGTCCAGAAATCGATCTTGCGACTTCAGTGACCAATCTTGGTCAAAACATCCATCAAGTATTTGAACAATATGGCAAGGTTGCCGGGGCCTTGGCCGACATCGCGCGCCGCCGACATGTCGATTACGTCGCAGCGAAAGTGCGCATGTCCTGCGGTTTCATGATCGACATCGCGGGCATCGCATTGGCCTTTATCGCTCAAACGGGGGCCAAGGTTCATGTCGAGATCTACCAGGATGCCCGCGAGCGGATCCTGGCCGTCCTCCCCGCCAACGGCATCGCGACGCTTGTTGTGCGCCTCTTCTTCAAAGACCCTACGCGCAACGACATTCTCGAACTCCAGGCGGACTTGATCCAACGCAGGCTTCCCAACGCCCGTGTGGAGATCGACAAAATACTCCGCGATTTAGGGTTGATCGGTGCTCGCGAGCGCCCGCAGCCGACTGCCGCCGAGCAGGAAGCTAACGTCAACTTCATCGACGAGGTCGACGACTGAACCCTTTGGAGTGAAATGCCATGACGCCCGCCTATGAACAGTATGTCGCTTTGAAAGCGCGAAGTCCGGAATTATTCTGCAATGAAGAGAACAGTCCCTATCCAATCATCTTGGACGATGAGGATGTTCGCCGAGCCGGCTTGCAGGATTGCACTGGGGTGATGTACGAAGACGGTTACATTCGCCTGCTCAAGGATCCGGTCCTCCGACCTGACGCCACGACGGGCACCTACCTTCGCGTTCTGGCGGCCAAGGAAATGACGCCTGGAGTTGCGGTACTTTGTCGATTCCACGGCAAATTCGTTCTCGTCGAGCATTTTCGCCATGCTTTGCGAGGCTGGAGGTGGGAGATCCCACGCGGATATGGCGATCCCAAGTGCGAGTGGATTGATAACGCGACGCGTGAAGCCCGCGAAGAGATTACAGGCGAGATCGATCGCGAATCGCCTCATACGCAGCTTCTCGGTCAGATCCATCCCAATTCCGGCTTGACGGGCACATGCGATAATCTGGTCTTCGCAGAATTGCGTCATCTTGGCGAGTTCAAGCCGTCCGAAGGTATTCGCGATCGGAAGCTCTTCACGACTCGGGAGATCGACGAAATGATCCGAACAGGAGCCATCACCGATGGTTTCACCGTCGCCGCGATCTACCATGCGAAATTGCGACGACTCCTGTGAGAGAGAAAAGAAAAGAAAAGAAAAGGGGTCAGAAAAGAAAAGGGAAAAGAAAAGGGGTCAGGTTAAATAAAGAAAAGAAAAGGGGTCAGGTTAAATAATCTTGACGGATTAGCCGTTACGCCGTGACGCGAGCAAAGGGGTGTTAACACGTTTGTTTTTCCTCGATCAAGCCTCGCCTTAAAATGATAAATGCCGACGAGACGATCAATCTCGCCGGCATTCGGTTTTACTACATTCGTCAGGACATTCGGAATTGACGACATGACGGGCCAAAGTGACTAAGCCACTCCATTTAGTACCAATGCTCGGCTGTTTTTGCCGCGAATGGCGATGGCAACCTCGCCGTCAGCGGTTGCTTTCACATCGAGCTTCGTGCCCTGGGCTTTGTCGTGAATCTTCAGAACGCCGTTTTGGATGCGGGCGCCCGATCCGGAAATCGTAGAACCGTCGGCCAATGTCAATGCGTAAGCTCCGGTCACGGTGTCCACCTGGAGCACCGTCCCGGCGTTATCACTATAGATTCGGGTCGCACCCGTGACAGACATTGTCAGCGGATTCGCGACGCTCACATCGCCAAGCACCTTGGCAGCGATCTCCGCAGCGATCGTTGTGCCAAAGTCGTTAAAGGAGGCGTCAATTTGCTCGCCGCCATAATTTTGAATGGCAATGTCATTGGCGGCTAAATTGTTGAAATGGACCTCAACGTCGGTCGATTGGAATGTGGCGATGGCTTCTTCATTGTTGGCAAACAAATTCCCCTGGATGAGAAGATCGGCGACAAAGTCGTTGGCAACGCCGCCGAAGTTATCGTGAATATAGTTGCCCGTCACATCCACGTTGGTGTTTGACTGGTTGAATATCGCTGTCGTCCAGTGGCCGATATTGTTGTCTGCAACGACCAGATTGTCGTTGTCGCCGTTAAAGGCCGAAAGTATACCCCGGCCCGCGCCGGTACCGGTGATGATGTTGTTTTCAATGGTGACTTCACTGGCGCCCGACGCCAGGAAAATACCAGACGCCTCGCCGGCGAAATTGGCGCCGCCGTTGATCGTAAAGCCGTCGATGGTTACATTGTCGGCGTCAACCATGATTCCGCCGACGATCACTGCCTCCGGACTACGCGTTTCGCTATGCAGCCCAGCCGACTGCCCAGTGTTAGGCCCGATGAGCGTGATCGATTCCTGAACAACGACATTTTCATTGTAAGTGCCCTGGAGCACCTGCACGGTGTCGCCCGCGGCCGCAGCCCCTACTGCGGCGCCAATGCTAGTGAACGCGTTAACGCCCAGCGTTCCGGTGATGGCTGGAGTTCCTGCATCGGCACTGTTATTCACGGTGTCGCCCGGAGTGAGGGTACCCGAAGAATCATTGTCGTTTTGCAGTACCCAGTTGTCGTTGGCCAGCAAGGTCACTGACGGAAGGGAGCGATCTTCTAAAACGTCGAGTCCTAGCCGAGCACCGGGCTTTCGGACCTGTTTGACGATGGGGGGGCGACGGCGAAAGAAACTGCGAAGAGTTGAGAGAAACATGACGAACCTCCTGAAGTACACTCTCGTAACTTGCCGCGAACTCTTGAACGCGGTCTGTAGGTTTATTACTTGCAAAGTGGGTACCAAGCGGATGCCGAAATAGATTCGGGTTTTACCCGCATTGGGCTGGCGAATTCGAGCAAGAAACCTGGTATTTAATGCTGACTCTTTTCGTCCTTGAAAAAACTGCCTGCAGAACGGCGCGCGGCCCGTTGCTTCACGGGCAACTTCAGCCGTTCCACCTGCAGCCGCCAGCGATCGTTCTCTGCCGCTCGTAGCTGCGAAGCCGCGCTGGCGAGCTCGCGGAGAAAGCGGGCCTTCACCTAGGCATAACTGACTATGGTCTCCATCGAGCCGCTTTTGTGGCGCTAGTCGATTTGTAGCCTGTCCAGGGAGCGGGCCGGCGCGCCTCCGCAATTGTCGAAATGGAATGCCGCGACGATGGATGCGAGCGGAATCATGGTGCGAACCGGCCGGAAACGCACTACGACCGAGCGGGGGCGCCAACCGATTTGGGCACGCATCGCGGCTGAAACGGCAAGTCCGGTGCGAGCCGCGTAAAAAGGCCTGTCGTTTGCCCAACTTTTGCTAGAATACGCACGTTACGACTCTTCTAGAAGAGCCCAAACGCGGGGGACGTCTTCCATGGCGGCTTTGGTTTGCAGTCAGTGTTCACGCGTCAATCCCAAGGATGCCGCCTACTGTTACTGGGACGGCGTCAGCCTCGCGGGCCGCGGCGGACCGGTCAACGCCGGCTCGCAACCGTTCCCGAATCAGTTCGTCTTCCCCAACGGCACGGCTTGCCGAAACTTCGACCAACTCGCCATGGCCTGCCAGCAAAACTGGAAGCTCGCGGTCGATCTCCTCAAACAAGGCTACCTCTCCACCTTTTTCGGCGGACTGGGACGCATCGATCTGGCGCAGTCGGCGAAGGAAGCCGTCGACTTTCCCGACGTCGATCGCGGCCTCGATATGCTGCTTGCCAAACTGCCGACGCAGGCGCTGCAGCCCCCCAAGCTCAAGGTTGAACCGAGCGACATCAGCCTCGGCACCATGCGCGTCGGCTCCGATCGCAAGACGGAAATCCACCTCACCAATCTCGGCATGCGGCTCCTTTACGGCACGATTTCGACCGACGCCAAGTGGCTCGCGGTCGGCGACGCGCCGGGGTTGCCGCAGAAGCACTTCCAGTTCGGCGCCGACTCCGTCATTCCGGTGCACATTATCGGGCAGCATCTGCAGGCCAAGAATAAGGAACTCGAAGGGCACCTCGTCGTCGAATCCAACGGGGGGAATTTCACGATCGCAGTCAAGGCCGACGTGCCGGTGACGGCGTTCGCCGATCCCGGGATGTTTCAAGGATGCGTCACGCCCCGGCAGATCGCCGAGCGCGCCAAGGCCAATCCCAAGGGCGCCGTCCCGTTCTTCGAGAGCAACAGCGTCCAGCGCTGGTTCGAACAGAACGGCTGGACGTATCCCGTGCAAGGCCCCTCCGCGAAAGGCGCCGGCGGCATTCAGCAATTCTTCGAGGCGCTCGGCCTGGCCAAGCCCCCCAAGCTCGATCTCTCCACCCGCGATATTCGGCTCAGGGGCGAAGTCGGCAATCAACTCTTCTCCGTCATCGAAATCACCACCGCCGAACGCAAGTACGTCTACGCCCACGCCCAAGTCGAACAAAACTGGATCGACCCCTCCGACGTCAAGCTGGGCGGCAACAAAGTCATCATCAACCTCCGCATCACCGTCCCGCCCCGCCCCGGCGAATCGCTGCAAACCAACGTCATCGTCATCGGCAACGGCAACCAACGCTTCACCATCCCCCTCACCCTCGACATTGGCGGCGTCCGCGGCTCCATGGGCCCGGCGCCCGAACCGGCCTACCAACCGCAGCAACCCGCTTATCAACCCCAGCCCGCCTACCAATCCCAGCCCGCCTACCAGCCGCAGCAACCTGCCTACGCGCCGCAGCAGCCTGCCTACGATCCCCAGGCGTACGCTGCCGCCAATCCCGGGTACGCGCCGCAGCCCAACTACGCGCCGCCGCCCGATCCCAACGCCTACACGGCGCAGAGTTACGCCCCCGCGCCCCAGCACGCCGGCGGCAACTCCTTCGCCTTCGATGAAGGTCCGGCCAGCCCCGCCGTCGCCGCGGTTCCCAGTATCGCCCGCGAAACCAGGCCCGCGTGGTTCCACGTCCTCCCCCTGGGCGTCCTCCTGCTGGCCCTCCTCTTTTGCATCCTCTACGATGTCTTCAGTAAGGCCACCGGCGCCAACGCCAGCGTCATCCCCATCGACCCCAACCCCAAAATCGAAGTCAAATTCGCCGATTCAAAGGACGACGACCGACTCGACGGCAGCTTCCGCTTCGGCATCATCCTCACCGGCAGCAGCAAAACCAAACGAATCACTTTCGACGAGTTCGGTCTCACCAACAGCGCCATGGCCCGCTTCGGCAAAACCAACATCTCGTTCGGCAAGCCGGGCGAAACCTCCAAGTTCGACGAAGACTCCAAGAAATCCCACGTCAAAGGAAAGCAGGCCGAGGTCAGGTTCAAGATCGGTTCGCCCTACAGCGTCGACATCACGCAGATTGTCAAACGCGAAGCCGGCGAGCCGATCACCCAGCCCGACGGGACTTCGCTCCGCTATCTGGATACGTGCTTCGTCGAGTACCTGATCGAGAACAAAAGCGATTCGCGCGAGGCGAATCTCAGCTTCCGCTTCCTTCTGGATACGTACCTGGGAGTGAAGTCCGAAACCGAAGTCGGCAACGACGGCGCCTTTTTCACCATCCCCGGCGAAAAGGATCTCGTCTCCACCTGCAAGATCCTCGAAGGCGATAACGTCCCTGACCGCATCCAGGCGTTCGAGAATCAAGATCCGAAAGATCCGGGCCTGATCGGTCAACTCAGCTTCATCACCGAGAAAGAATCGAGGCGTTTCGTCGGTCCGACCAAGGTCTACCTGACGGAATGGCCTGGCCAGGCCAAGCTCTACGATTGGGACGTGAAGACCACGCCCGACGAGAGCTGGAACGGCGACTCCGCGATCGTGATGTACTGGGAAGATATCAAGATCAAAGTCAAGGAGAAGAAGTCGGTCGGCTTCTTTTACGGCCTGGGCAATCTCTCGAGCCAGGGGGGCGTCGCCCTTTCCGTGCCCCGTGCGATTTACGTCGGTCGGCCGTTCAAGGTGATCGCCTACGTCGGCGACATCAAGGATCAGGCCGAGGCGAAGCTGACCTGGCCCGACGCGCTCAGCATCGCGGGCGAAAACCCGCAGACGCTGAAGGTGACGCGGGACAGTAAGAGCAACAAGATCATCCCCAGCCTGGCGCAGTGGACGCTGACGCCGACCAAGGAAGGGGAGTTTGAGATCATCATCAAGGTGCGCGAAGGCGACGCCACGCGCGAGGTCAAGCGCAAGTTCAAGGTGACGAGTCCGAACGTGTTTTAACAGCAGCGAATCAATCGCGACCCACGCCCATCGCTGCGAGGCCAGACGAAGCGTCTGGCCTACCTGAAAATAGCGAATCGAGACGTTTCGGAATCTCCGCGGTAGGCCAGACACTTTGTCTGGCCTGGCCCGTGCAGGCGCCCGCTTGGGTGAAGAATCGGAACCCGTCATCGGACGTAGACGTCGCTCGCCTTTCTTGAATCATTTTCGCTTTTTCTTCAAGTTTCTCTTCCGCAAAGCCGATTTCTTCGTTATAGCCGGCATTCTTGAAGCCGACTCGGCCAGGCGCGCTCAGGGGAAGGGCTCGCCAGGTGCAGCCTCGTCGGTTTCACTCTCACAGGGGGAAAGTCATGGCCAAGCGCTTTTGGTCGCTCGTTTGCCTTGCATGTCTTTGGCAGTCTGCCGAGGCTCAGCCACAGATCGACTACCTCAACCGGCGCGATATCGAATTTCCAGCCAACATTGAAAGCCAACGCGATCAGATCCAGCATCTGCTCCTGTTCGTCTCGAGCGATAAAGGCGAGAACTGGAACCAGATTGCCAAGAAGTCGCCTCAGGATGATTCCAAGTTCGGTTTCTCCGCCCCCTTCGACGGGGAATACTGGTTTCGCATCGCCTGCGTAAACCTCCAGGGTCAGCAAGACCCCGCCAACATCTTCACGGCCAAGAGCACGAGCATTGTCCGCATCGACACCACACGTCCCATTTTGAAGGCGCAGGCAGTGAAGGGCGCGGGGGACGTGGCCGTGACGTGGAGCATTCTGGAAGACCATCCGAAATGGGACACGTTCGCGTTGGAATACCAGTCGAAGGATTCGCCGGGCGCCGTCTGGCAGCGGATCCCGGCCAAGGCGGGCCTGACGGGGACGACGAACTTCGTGCCGAACACGCAGGGGCCGATTGTCATCAAGATCACGCTGGCGGACCAGGCGGGGAACGTCGCCGCCAGCTCGACGGACCTTGGCGGCAACGGCGGGATCCAGACGGCGCTGGCGCAGGGGCCGGGCGTGCCGACGATGCCGCTGGCGATTCCGCCGACCATGCCGGCGTTTGGCGAGACGCAGCCGATTCAATTGCCCCCCGCGCCGCCGGTGCAGCCGACGCCGCCCGCCTACCAACCGACCGCGCAACCGACGCCGCCGGCCTACCAACCCCCGGTCGCGCCGCCACAATACGCGCAGACGCTGCCGGGCGTGCCGGATCAGGTGCCGCTCGCGAACACGGTGCAGCGCAAGCTTCAGCCGGAGCTGACGCAGACGGTGTATTCGCAGACTCCCTGGGGCAGCACGCTCGCCAAAACCGAACCTCCGGTGCGGACCATCGCCAGCACCGCGCAGACGCCAGCCCCGGTGCTTGTGCAGCAATCGTATCAGGCCCCTGCCCCCCCGGCCGCGCCGCAGAAGAAGCTGCCGCCGATCCAGTTTGTCAACACCCCCAAGGTCATCCTCGAATACGAAGTTTCCCAGATCGGCGCCTCCGGCATCGGCGTCGTCGATTTCTACGTCTCCGTCGACGACGGCAAGACCTGGGTCCGTCTCCTCGAAGATGAAAGCGTCGTCGGCAAGACCACCATCGGCGACAACAAGCGACTCATTCCGCTCACCGCGGGCGACGGCGATTACTGGTTCATCATGAACATCAAGAGCAAGGCGCAACTCCGCCAGGAAGCCGAGAGCGGCATCAAACCGCGCGAGCCGCAGCCAGGCGACCTCCCCGAGATGCGCGTCCGCCTCGATACGAAGCCGCCGGTCTCCGAACTGTACGCTCCCGTCCCCGATCCGTCGCGCAGCAACACGCTGCTCTTGCGCTGGAAGGCGGAGGACGACAATTTGAGCGAATCGCCAATCACGCTGGAATGGTCGGAATCGCGCGAGGGCCCCTGGCAACAGCTCGGCATCAACCTCCCCAATTCCGGCCGACACGCCTGGCCGGTGCCCGATCAACTCCCCGTGCAGATTTTCATGCGATTGCGCGTTCGCGATCTCGGGGACAACGAAAGCACCGCGGTGACGGCCGAGCCGCTCATCATCGATCTCAAGGAAGCCAAGGGGCGCCTGAAGAGCATTCAGTCGCTGCCGAAGGTGCCGAACCGGTAAGGTTTGTCGGTTTAGCCGCCGCATCCTCGCGGCGCGATCGTGCGACTCGCGCCGCGAGGGCGCGGCGGCTAAACGGTTCGTCTGCACGCCGGCCCCGAAAATCTCGCATTTCTCTGGCCTGGGTCTTCGTTTACGGGTAGAGTGGTGATATTGGGGAAGGCCTTTCGAGGATCCGCTCATGTCGCTGCGCTGTCATTTCTTCTCGGCACTCGTGCTGCTATCCGGATTCGCGTCCTTGTCGGCGCAGGATCTCGGGCGATTTTCCAATCTCGACGCCATCGCGGCCCAGAAACTCGTGAAACAGGTCCAGGCCGACATCGCGGATTCGCGCGTCCTGGAAAAGCGGAGCCCGCAAGACGCGATCCAGCTGTTGCAGGGGACGCAGATCAAGATCCAGTCCGCCAGCGGCCTGGGCGCTGATTCGCGGAATGTGCTCATGCGCCAGGTGACGCAACGGCTCGCGCAGCTGAACGAACTCGCGCGGGCCGAGCGCGTCGAGAAAGACCTGAAGGCGCTGAACACGCCCAAAGGCCCGGCCTTCGTGCCGCAGGGGCAAACCACGCCGCCGAAGACGTCGACCGACGCGATCAAGAATTTTACGTCCGCCCAGAGAGAACAACTCGCGAAGCTGGAGCAGACGCGCATCCTCACGGCCCTCAAGGCGAACGAAGTCTTCGCCGCCGCCGAGAAAGCTGCCATCCCGATCGTCGGCGACCGCGAGTTATCCCCCGCCTGGAAGCAGATTACCGAGATGCGGAAAGAGAAGATCGACCCCAAGGAACTCACCGTCCTCAAGGCGCTCAACTCGACTCTCTCCATCGATTTCAACAACGCCAAGTTCCGCGACGTCATCGATTTTCTCCAGGAACGGACCGCCCTCAACATCTTCCTGCACGAAGGGTCGCTCAAAGAGAACATGATCGAGTACGACGATCCGGTGACGCTCAAGGTCACCAAGGCGACCGTCCGTTCCATCCTGCGCAAGGTGCTGGGCGATAAGGGTCTCACCTACGTCATCGAAGAGGGGAGCCTGCAGGTCATGACCGTGCAGAAGGCGCGCGACAAGATGACCGTCCGCGTCTACGGCGTTGACGACCTCGTCAACGCCAACATCGACCCGCGCATCAACCAGTTCAATCCGTTCCTGGCCCAGCAGATGAAGGCCCAGAACGGCCTGTTCCTCGCCAACATGATGATGACGACGATCGACCCGACCTACTGGCAGCCGGCCGGCGGCAACGGCACGATCGTCTTCGAGCCGCTCACCAATTCGCTGGTGGTCCGCGCCAGTGCCGAGATGCACCACATGATCGGCGGCATCCGCGGACGTTAACGGTTTTCTTCGAGCCCGCAGCGCGAGCAAGGGAGGCAACAACCCTTGCTTGCGCTGCGGGCTCTGATACTGGGTCATCCCGTGCCTCCCGCCGTCGTCCTTCTGTCGGGCGGTCTCGATTCCGCCGTCACGCTCGCCCTGGCCCAAAGCCAGGGCTTCGACGCTTATGCCCTGTCGTTCGATTATGGCCAGCGCCACGCCGTCGAACTCGAATCCGCCCGGCGCGTCGCCCAGGCGCTCGGGGCCGTGCAGCACCGCATCGCCTCCTTCGACCTGCGCCAGTTCGGCGGCAGCGCCCTCACCAGCGACGCGCCCGTCCCCAAGGACCGCGTCCCCGAAGCGATGGCTCACGGTATCCCCAGCACCTATGTTCCCGCTCGCAACACCATCTTTCTGTCCTTCGCCCTCGCCTGGGCCGAGGTGCTCGGCGCCAGCGATATCTTTCTCGGCGTCAACGCGCTCGATTACTCCGGCTATCCCGATTGCCGGCCCGAGTACATCTCGGCGTTCGAGGCGATGGCCAATCTCGCGACCAGGGCCGGGGTGGAGGGTTCGCTTCGTCTGAAGATTCATGCGCCGCTGATTCGTCTGTCCAAAGCGGATATCATTCGCGAAGGGATGGCACGGGGCGTCGATTTTGGTCTAACCACTTCTTGCTACGATCCTGTTCAAGACGGCCGCGCCTGTGGCCGATGTGATTCATGTCTGCTGCGTCTCAAAGGTTTTGCCGAGGCGGGCGCGGAGGATCCGCGTCCGTATGTCGTTCGTTGATGAGCACGCGTCTTACGCACAAAATGCATGCGTTCTGAGCAGACGTTTCGGCAGCAGGCGTTGGGTCGCTTTGGCGATGGGTGCGTAACTCAATACACTGGAAAGTGATACGGACGTCATTTCTTCCCGCAGAGAAGTCCTTCGGTTGGGCATGGCAATTGCTCCCCATGGCACGATGACCCATTTCCCAGGATAGGACGTTCTCCATGGCTCTCCAAATGCAGTTTCAGTCCTTCGCACCGCTTCTCGAGAAACCCAAACCCTCGTTCGGCGGGCCGCTCCTCTTCGAGGAATATCGCCGACATCCGCAAGCCTTCGACGAACTCTTTCAGCCCACCGGCCAACCGCTCGACCACTGCAAGCTTCTTGTCGAACGCCTGGGCCAACTCTCCTCCAGTGAGTTCCAGGATCGCCGATCGAGCGCCGACCTCGTCTTCATCAATCAGGGCATCACCTTCTCCGTCTACTCCGACCGTCGCGGCGTCGAGAAGATCTTTCCGTTCGACTTGATCCCGCGCCCCGTCTCCTCGGACGAATGGGATCCCACCGAGAAGGGTCTGCGCCAGCGCATCTGCGCCCTCAACCACTTTCTGCACGACGTCTATCACGACCAACGCATCCTCAAGGAAAAGATCATCCCCGCGGAGCTGGTGCTCGGCTCCAAGGGCTTCCGCAAGGAGATGATGGGTTTTACGCCCCCCGGCCGGCAGTACCTGCACGTCGTCGGCACCGATCTCGTCCGCGATGCCGAAGGAAAGTTCCTGGTGCTCGAAGACAATGGCCGAACGCCGTCGGGCGTCAGCTACGTCCTCGAAAACCGCGTCGTGATGAAGCGCGTCTTTCCGCAGCTCTTCCAGCATTGCAAGGTGCGCCGGGTCGAAGACTATCCCCAACAACTTTGCGACGCGCTCTTTTCGGTCGCGCCGTCCAACTGCAACGGCAAACCGTGCGTCGTGCTCCTCTCGCCCGGCCCGTACAACTCGGCCTATTTCGAGCACAGCTTCCTGGCCCGCAACATGGGCATCGAACTCGTGCTCGGCCAGGATCTCTTCGTGCAGGACGACATGGTCTACCTCAAGACCACCAAGGGCCCGCAGCGCGTCGACGTCATTTACCGCCGACTCGACGACGACTTCCTCGATCCGACCGTCTTCCGCGCCGATAGCCTGCTCGGCGTGCCGAATCTGATGAAGGCGTACTGGAAGGGAAACGTCACGCTCGCCAATGCCGTCGGCACCGGCGTCTGCGATGACAAGGCCGTCTATCCTTTCACCGAAGACATGATCCGTTTCTACCTGAGCGAAGAGCCGATCCTCAAAAACGTGCCGACCTACATCTGCGACCGTGAAGAAGACCGCAAATACACCGTCGATCATCTGGGCGAGTTGGTGGTGAAAGCCGTCAACGAATCCGGCGGCTACGGCATGCTCATGGGCCCGTCGTCGACGGAAGCCCAGCGCAGCGAGTTCCGCGCCAAGGTGCTCGACAATCCGCGCAACTACATCGCGCAGCCGGTCGTCACGCTCTCGACCTGCCCGACCTGGACCGACGAAGGCCTCGCGCCGCGCCACGTCGATCTGCGTCCCTACATCGTCAGCGGCACGCGCTCCTGGGTTTTGCCCGGCGGGCTCACGCGCACCGCGCTCGTCAAGGGTTCGCTCGTCGTCAACTCCAGCCAGGGCGGCGGCAGCAAAGACACCTGGGTCATGGAGGTCGGCAAATGATCTCCCGAGTTGCCGAACATTGCTACTGGATGAGTCGATATCTCGAACGCGCCGAGAACACGGCCCGTCTGCTCGAGGTCAATCAGACCTTGCTTCTGGACTTCGATCTGCCGCTCGATCAGCAGTGGAAGCCCTTGCTCATCATCAGCGGCATCCACGATTACAAGGGCGCGTCCGATTCCGAGAGCGTCCAGGAATTCATGACCTGGGACCGCGAGAACGCCAGCAGCATCGCCGCCTCGCTGTTCTCCGCGCGCGAGAACGCCCGCATCATTCGCGAAGTGATCTCCGCCGATATGTGGGAACGGCTCAACTACTACTATCTCTGGATGCTCAGCCAGGGCTCGCGCGATCTCTACGGGCAGAATCGCCACGAGTTTTACAACCAGATCAAGCGCATCAATCAACTTTTCCACGGCATCGCCGAGGGGACGATGCGGCACGGCGAGGCGTGGGACTTCTTCCAGTTCGGCAAGTTCCTCGAGCGCGCCTGCCAGACCGCGCGGATCATCGACGTCAAATACCATCTGGTGAAGACGAACCCGGAAATCGAAGGGACCGACCTCGAGTTCACCCACTGGACCGCGATTCTGAAAAGTTGCTCTGCGTATGAGCCGTTCCACAAGCAGAAGCAAGGGCTCGAACGGCGTCTGGGCCAGGCGGTCGCCGACTTTTTGATTCTCGACCCGCTCTTCCCGCGCTCGGTTCGCTATTGCCTGAATCGTTGCCGGCGCGAAGCGCACGAGATCTCCGATCGGCCGCACAGTCAAGTCGGCAACGAGACCGAACGCCTGCTCGGCGAACTCTGCGAATGGCTCGCCGGGTCGTCGATCCACGACCTGGTCGAAGCCGACATGCACGAATCGCTGACGCTCATCGTGAACGGCATTCACGACATCGGCGCGTCGATGTTCGCCAGTTATTTCGAGTTCGATCCCGAGGTTGCCAAGGAAGCGGCGCTTGTTGCCTCGTGATGACTGAAATCGAATAGTGCCACAGAGGGCACAGAGGACACAGAGAAAGAAAGCGGCGGAAGACCTCGCGCTTGCAACTCTGATTTCTCTGTGTTCTCCGTGCCCTCTGTGGCTAGTTTTTTTGTTCACGCAACCGATCTGAGGAATTCATGGCCATTCGCGTCGCTTTACACCACGAAACCGAGTACGTCTATGATCGGTTCGTCACCTTGATGCCTCAGGTCGTCCGGCTGCGCCCGGCGCCCCATTGCCGCACGCCCATCCTCAGCTACTCGCTAAAGATCGAGCCGGCGGGCCATTTCCTCAACTGGGCGCAGGATCCCTACAGCAACTTCCTCGCCCGGTTGCTCTTTCACAAAGAGACCAAGAAGCTCAAAGTCACCGTCGATCTCGTCGCCGAGATGGTGACCATCAATCCGTTCGACTTCTTCCTCGAGCCCGAAGCCGACAGTTACCCTTTTCAATACGAGGAACGTCTTAAGAAAGAACTCGCGCCGTTCCTGGATGTGCGCGACAACGGTCCGGAGCTCGACGCGCTCGTCGCCGAGCTTCGGCACGACGCGCCGCGCACCATCGATTACATCGTCGAGATCAATCAGGTCGTTCAGAAGAAGATCGGCTACGTGATTCGGCTGGAGCCGGGCATTCAGAAGTGCTCGGAGACGCTGTCGAAGAAGACCGGTTCGTGCCGAGACTCGGCGTGGGTGCTGGTGCAGGCGATGCGCCGGCTGGGCCTGGCGGCGCGGTTCGTCTCGGGGTACTTGATCCAGCTTCGGCCCGATGAAACGCCGCTCGAAGGTCCCGAGGGCCCGACCAAGGATTTCACCGACCTGCACGCCTGGGCCGAGGTCTATCTTCCGGGCGCCGGCTGGATTGGGCTCGACCCGACCTCGGGCCTCCTGGCGGGCGAAGGGCACATCCCGCTCGCCTGCACCGCCGACCCGACCGACGCGGCGCCCATCAGCGGTTCGTTCTCCTGGGACAAACCCGAGGGCTCGACCGACGAAGTCCGCACCGACTTCGGCTTCGCGATGTCCGTCAAGCGCATCCACGAGGATCCGCGCGTCACGAAACCCTACGACGAAGTCCAGTGGCAGGCGATCGATCGCCTGGGCGAATTCGTCGACGAAGAACTGCAGATGCACGACGTCCGCCTGACCATGGGGGGCGAGCCGACCTTCGTTTCCATCGACGACAAGGAAGGCGACGAGTGGAACACCGCGGCCATGGGGCCCACCAAGCGCAAACTCGCCGACACGCTGCTGCATCGGCTGCGCAAACGTTTCGCGCCGGGCGGATTTCTGCATCACGGTCAGGGGAAGTGGTATCCCGGCGAGAGTCTGCCGCGCTGGGCCTTCGCCTGCTACTGGCGCAAGGACGGCACGCCAATCTGGCACGACCCGTCCCTCATCGCCGGCGAAGACAAAACCTACGGCGCCGGCCCCGAACAGGCCAAGGCGTTCATCGATCACCTCTCGCACCTCATCGGCGTCGATCCGGACAACGTTCAGCCCGCCTACGAAGATGTCTGGTATTATCTCTGGTGCGAGAAAAACCTCCCCGTCAACGTCGATCCGCTCAAGAACAAGCTCGACAACCCGGAAGAGCGCAAACGGCTCGCCAAGGTTTTCGAACAGGGTCTCGACCGCGTCGTCGGCTACACGCTGCCGCTCAAGCTCGAAGAAGAGGCATGGGTTAGCGGTAAGTGGAAGCTGAAGAGCGAGCACCTTTTCCTCGTCCCGGGCGATTCGCCCATGGGCTATCGGCTGCCGCTCGATTCGCTCCCCTGGCAGCCGAAGGAAGAACGGCAAACTGTCGTCGAGCGCGATCCGTTCCAGAAGCTGCCGCGACTGGCGGTACAACCGGAAAGCATCAGCAAGGTCGATTCGCCGCCGTCGCGGGAGCCGGTCGACTTCATCCGCACGACGCTGTGCGTCGAGCCGCGCGGCGGTCGGATGCACGTCTTCTTGCCGCCGGTGGAAACCGCGGACGCGTATCTGGAACTGGTCCACGCCATCGAGGTGACTGCCGCCCATCTGCGCATCCCCGTGCAGATGGAGGGCTACGCGCCGCCGTTCGATCCTCGGCTCATGCACTTCAAGCTGACCCCCGACCCGGGCGTCATCGAGGTCAACATCCAGCCGGCCGGCAACTGGCGCGACCTCGCCGAGAACACCGAGATCCTCTACCACGAAGCTCGGCAAACGCGTCTGTGCACCGAGAAGTTCATGATCGACGGGCGCCACACCGGCACCGGCGGCGGCAATCACATCGTCATGGGCGGACCCACGCCCGGCGACAGCCCGATGTTGCGCCGGCCCGACCTGCTCCGCAGCCTCATCGGCTACTGGCATAATCACCCGTCTCTGTCGTACCTCTTCTCCGGCCTCTTCGTCGGCCCCACGAGTCAGGCGCCTCGCATCGACGAAGCCCGCAACGACAGCCTCTACGAGATGGAACTCGCGTTCAGCGAAATCCCCGAGGGCCGGCAAGTCCCCTACTGGCTCGTCGACCGCGTCTTCCGCAACCTCCTCACCGACGTTTCGGGCAACACGCACCGGGCCGAGTTCTGCATCGACAAGCTCTACTCGCCCGACAGTAGCACCGGCCGATTGGGGCTCGTCGAGTTCCGTGCCTTCGAGATGCCGCCGCACCAGCGCATGAGCCTGGTGCAGCAACTTCTCATGCGGGCCCTCGTCGCGCGGTTCTGGAAGAAGCCGTACAAGCAGAAGCTGGCCCGCTGGGGAACGGAATTGCACGACCGCTTCCTGTTGCCTCACTTCGTGGCCGACGATTTCCGCGACGTGATCACGGAGCTGCGCCGCGACGGCTATCCGTTCGACGAGGCGTGGTTCTTGCCGCACTTCGAGTTCCGCTTCCCGGTGATCGGGGCGATCAGCCGCGCCAACCTCGCGGTCGAGATGCGCACGGCGATCGAACCCTGGCACGTCCTGGGGGAGGAGACGACGTCGAGCGGCACGGCGCGCTACGTCGATTCGTCGGTCGAGCGTCTGCAAGTCAAGGTGCAGGGCATGGTCGATTCGCGTCACGTGCTGACGGTCAACGGCCGGCGCGTGCCGCTGCATCCGACGGGGGTGGTGGGCGAGTTCGTGGCGGGGGTGCGGTATCGCGCCTGGCAGCCGCCGACGTGTCTGCATCCGACGATCGGGATCCACGCGCCGCTGGTCTTCGACCTGTTCGACACGTGGATGCAGCGTGCGATCGCGGGCTGCACGTATCATGTGGTCCATCCGGGGGGGCGCAATTACGACACGTTCCCGGTGAACGCGAACGAGGCGGAAGCGAGGCGGATCAACCGTTTCTTCGCGATGGGGCACACGCCGGGCGCGTACCGGGTGCCGGGCGAGTTGCGTCAGCCGGAAGCGCCGATCACGCTCGACTTGCGTTACCCGCCGATCGCGCTGGAATATCCGCCGCTCACGGGGTTTGATAAGAAGGACTCGAACGGTCATGTCCCGAACTCACGGCTCGGAGCGATGACCCGCGAATTAAACCCTCAACGATAGGATGTTTACCGATGAACTTGTTTAGCCGCCGCCTCCGGGCGGCGCGGACGTGTGCCGCCAGGGAGGAGAACTCTCCTCAGCAAACGCCCGCGCCGCCTGGAGGCGGCGGCTAAACGAGCCCCATCGTAACCCACCATGGAAACGACCTCTCCCCCGGTAGCATCGGCCGCCGGCAATCTGCTTCATGGGTATCGGCCCCCCACCGGTGTTTTCGACGAAATGTTCGACGCCGCCGGCGCCGTGCGCGCCCCCTGGCAATCCTTCCATGACGCCCTCGGTAAACTCGGCCGCCTCGAATTCACCCAGCGCTGGCAAGACGCCCGCGAACAACTGCGCCTCAACGGCGTCACCTACAACCTCCACGGCGATTCCCGCGGCCTCGATCGCACCTGGCAACTCGACCCCGTCCCCCTCATCATCGCCGAGGCCGAAGCCAAAAAACTCGAGGCCGGGCTTATCCAGCGCGCCCAGCTCCTCGAGGCGATTCTGCAAGATCTCTACGGCAAACAGCTCCTCCTGCAAGAATGCCTGATCCCGCCCGAGCTGATCTTCGCCAACAGCGCGTTCCTGCGGCCCTGTCACGGCATTACCTTCACCAAGAATCGCTACCTCGCCCTCGTCGCCTTCGATTTCGCCCGCGATCCCGCCGGCAACTTCGTCGTCATCAGCCATCGTTCGCAAGCTCCCTCCGGCGCCGGCTACGCCCTCGAAAATCGCATCGTCATGGCACGCATGCTCCCGGAGTTCTTCCGCGATTGCAACGTCCAGCGCATCGCCATGTTCTTCCGCACCTTCCGCGAGAACCTCCGCTCCTGGGCGCCCCACAATCGCGACAATCCCCGTATCGTCCTCATGACCCCCGGGCCGCGCAACGAGACGTATTTCGAGCACGCCTACCTCGCCCGCTATCTCGGCTACACCCTCGTCGAGGGAGGCGACCTCACTGTCCGCGACCAGCGCGTCTACCTCAAACTGCTCGACGGTCTGCAGCCGGTCGACGTCATCCTGCGCCGGCTCGACGACGTCTACTGCGATCCGCTGGAACTCAAGCCCGATTCCTTCCTCGGCGTCCCCGGGCTCGTTCAGGCGGTGCGCAGCGGCAACGTCGTCGTTGCCAACGCCCTGGGCTGCGGACTCGCTGAGTCTCCCGGACTCATCCCGTATCTCCCCGCGCTGTGCCGGCGCCTTCTGGGGAGCGATCTCTACCTCCCCTCCGCGCAGACATTCTGGTGCGGCGATCCCCTGCAACTCGATCACGTGATTTCGCATCTGGAACGCATGGTCGTCAAGTCCGCATTCCCGGGACAGCGTCACGAGCCGACCTTCGGCTTCAAACTCTCGCGCAGCGAACGCCTGAAGCTGGCCGAGCAGATCCAGAGCAATCCGATCGCGTACGTCGGTCAGGAGCAACTGCAGCTCTCGACGAGCCCGGTCATGACCGAGGCGGGCGTACAGCCTCGGCATCTTCTGGTGCGTTCGTATCTGACGCCGAGCGAGGGATCGTTCACGGTGATGCCGGGCGGGCTGACGCGTTATTCGGCAACGCCCGACACGACGATTGTTTCGGTCGTCAAAGGGGGCGGCAGCAAGGATACGTGGATCCAGACGAGCGGCCCGGTGAGCACCTTCACCATGCTGCGCTCGACGACGGGCGAGGTCGAGCTAAGCCGGGGCGGCGGCGACTTGCCCAGCCGCGCCGCCGACAATCTCTTCTGGCTCGGACGCTACGTCGAACGGACCGAAGGCATCGTCCGCCTGTTGCGCGGCATCTTCGTCCGGCTCATCGAGAAATCCGACTTGAGCGAAGCGCCGGAGCTGCCCCTCCTGATGCGGGCGCTCACGTCTCTGACACGCATCAATCCGGCGCATATCGGCGAGATGCCCGAAGCGATCCTCGCCAATCCGCAGGTCGAACTCTTGCCGCTGGTCTACGACCGCGAACGCGTCGGCAGTCTCGCGTTCAATCTCCGCGCCGTCTACCGCACAGCCGCCTCCGTGCGCGATCGCATCTCGCTCGATATGTGGCGCGTCATCAGCAGTCTGGAGATGCCGCAATTGCCCGACCCGACCAAGGCGCCATCGAACGGGCATGTCGAACAGATCACGTTCAGCGACACGCTCGACGTACTGAGCAACCTGATCATGAACCTGGCGGCGTTCGGCGGGCTGGCAGCGGAAAGCATGACGCGCGGGCACGGCTGGCGCTTCCTCGACATGGGCCGAAAGCTCGAGCGCTCGTTCGCCACCATCCAGCTTCTGAAAGAAACGCTGGTGCCGGCCATTCCGGTCGAGGCGCCGTTGCTGGAAGCATTGCTCGAGATCGCCGACAGCCTGATGACGTTTCGCCGGCGCTATCTCAGTCACGTCGAAACCGCCGCCGTGCTCGATCTCTTGCTCGCCGACGACAGCAACCCGCGCTCGCTGGTCTTCCAGCTCGAGATGCTGCGCGAGAACGTGCTGCGCTTGCCGCAGAATGGGGTGCGGGCGGGGCGTTCGATGGAACAGCGCGTCGCCCTGTCGCTGGTGACGGCGGTGCAACTCGTGGACATCGAGCAGCTCGCGCAGGTCTCGACGCAAGGGACGCGTCTCAATCTCGAAGAACTCCTCGATGGCCTCGACGCGGAGCTGCCGCAACTCGCCGAGGCGATCTCGCATCACTTCCTCAGCCATCTGCAAATCTCGCGACACCTGGCGGGGAACAAGTGATGAAATACCACGTGCGCCACGTCACGAAGTATCTGTACAACGAGCCCGTTTCGCTGTGCCACAATCTCGTGCATCTCATGATGCGAACGTCGAGTCGGCAGCGGACGCTGTGGGAGGAGTTGGTCGTCAAGCCGCGGCCCGAGGTGCTGGCGCCGCAGACGGATTACTTCGGCAACACGGTCCATTTCTTCACGATCCAGGAGCCGCATCGGCAGCTGTCGATCACCGCGCAGCACCACGTGGAAGTCGACGCGGCGCATCCGCTCGAGCTGGAACGCTCGCCGCCGTGGGAGCACGTGGCGAGCTGGGTGCGCGAGGGCAGACGCGCGGACATGCTCGATGCGTATCAATACGTGTTCAATTCGCCGTTCGTGGCGACCCGATCGCTGTGGCGCGATTACGCGGAGACTTCGCTGCCCCCCGGTCGGCCTCTGCTTGCGGGCGTGATGGATCTGACGACGCGCATTCACAAAGATTTTCGGTACGACCCGCGTTCGACGAACATCGCCACGCCCCTCGAAGAAATGTTCGCGCAGCGGCGCGGCGTGTGTCAGGATTTCGCCCATTTGCAGATCGCGTGCCTGCGTTCGCTCGGCCTTCCCGCGCGGTACGTGAGCGGTTATTTGCGGACGCTGCCGCCGGCGGGTCAAGCCCGGCTGATCGGCGCCGACGCCTCGCATGCCTGGATCCAGGCTTACTGCCCCGGGTTCGGCTGGGTCGATTTCGATCCGACCAACAACTCGCGTCCGTCCGACAAGCACATCATCGTCGCCTGCGGCCGGGACTACGACGACGTCAGTCCGAACAAGGGCATCATCCTGGGGGGCGATCAACACACGATCACCGTGGCGGTCGACGTGGTGTCGACGGAAACCGCTCTAAATTAAACGCGATGTTTAGCCGCCGACTCCTGTCGGCGCGCACGTGGGGCACGTACTGCGTCGGGGCACGACCGCGGCGACAGGAGTCGGCGGCTAAAAGTATCTCACCCCTCGTCATCGGCAGGCAAGTCCGGCCGCGCCAGGAACGGGCTCAAATCGACTTTGCCGCGTAGCTCGCCTTCGACCAATTTCACACGCTGCTCGAGTTCGCGCACTTTCGCCTGCAGCAGGCCGACCTGGGACAGCGGATCGTCCTTGGGCCGCTGCCGGGGAACCATGGGATAGCCGAGCTGGCGCTGCAGGGCCGCGAACAGATACAGCGGATCGCGGCCCAGGTTCGCCCGCGCGATCTTGCCCTCCTTCTCGCCGAACAGCGCCGGCGCCGTGACCATAAACTCGGGATCCCGGCGCCTGCGGTCGGCGAGGTACAGCTCCGAACGGACGTAGATCAAATTGCATAGGTCGACGCTGCCGACCTGTTTCTTGACGAAGTCGAAGTAGGCGTGCCAGGGACCGGCGAAGAATCCGTCGTGCTGCAAACAAACCAACCCCTCGTCGTAGCCCAGGCGATTTCGGCTCATCGCCTCCAGGGCAAACACGAACAGCCCCGGCTGCGTCGGCGTGCCCGAGCGATACTCCGCTTCGCGCTGCAGGAGCAACAGGCCGGTGTCGACGCTGAATCGGCCCAGCTCGTCTTCCGTCTTGCGAATCACCAGCGTCTGGAACGGCGTAAAGTAGTGCGGCAACTTCGCGAAGCCCGACGACAACAGCCCCGAGTGTTTGAGTTCGGTGCCCACGAACTGCACGGCAAGCGGCAACGTCGTGGTCGAGAGAATCTCCTGGTGCAGCGACGTAAGAACTTGTTGGGTCGGTAGATTCTCCAGGAGCCGATCGCGCAGGACGCGGAAGAAGTAGGCCTGCTCGATGTACTCTTCGCGGTCCAGAACGGGCGTCATGATCCCACCTTGAGCCGGGCCGCGGGGAGGGCGAAGCAGGTGCCGTCCGTCAGCGGCACGAGGACGTGATTCCTCCAGAGAAGCGGCGACGCCGCGGCGGCGACGTTGGCGCGAAACGAAATTCCCGGCGCCAGCGGCATGCCCGTGGCCGAGTCCAGCGCGAGGACTTGACCTGCTTCGTCCGCGACGATCACCGCCTGACCCACGACGAGCGGCGTGCCCACCACCTCGCCCGGCATTGCGTACTCCCAGCGCACTCCCGGTTTCTCGGCATCGAATGCCACGAGGCGCTTGCGGTCGACGACGCAGCCGAAACCGCCCGGCAATCGAAACGGTTGGCCCTGAAGCTTCCCGCCCAACGGCCAGCTGCGCTTCCTGAGCAGACGGTCGCCTTCGAGTAATGTCGCGATGTTCGCAGCATCGACGACGATGACGCGCGCGGACTCGTCGGCCAGCGCGAGCAGTTCGCCGGCGACTGCTGCCGAGCCGACCTTCTCGAGGTTCGCTCCCTGCACGAGCTGAACCATCTTGCCGTCGCTGACCGCGAAGCGATCGGCAGAGATCGACGCCAGACGCAGCGCGCCCTCCGCGCCGGCGGAGCGAAGCGCCACCGGCGGCCCCGGTTCCCCGTCCCACGGAATCGCCAACACCTGACCCGAACGGAGCGGCACGAGCACGAGTCCCGGGCCCGTGACCACGGCGCCGAGTCGTTCCGCCGGCAACTCGACCGTGCGCGGTTTCTCGGCGCCGGTCTGCAGCGTGACCTGCGTCTTTCCCGCCGCGATATGGACGACGTCGTCGCCGCGCCGAATCCACAGGTGCTGACGCTCCTCGTCCAGGGGAACGCCGACGTCGTCCAGGAACGTCCATGGCTTCGTCACGTCCGTCCGCAGCACTTGCACGCGCCGAGCTTCCGGGATCACCACGCGGTCCGACAGCGCGACGCCGTCGCCGGCCGGAGTCAAACCCAGGCGGCGCTGCCAGTGG
Source organism: Gemmatales bacterium (assembly GCA_038217425.1). Classification (GTDB taxonomy): domain Bacteria; phylum Planctomycetota; class Planctomycetia; order Gemmatales; family Gemmataceae; genus JAIEPT01. Next base: position 14,638 of record JBBQPM010000027.1, on the reverse strand, counting down.
ATTTCGCCGGAGTCGGCATCGATGGCGGCAAGTCGGCAATCGCCGCCATCGTCCTGCAGCGCGAGGAACAGGAAGCGCTTGCCGTTGGCGCGAATCATCTGGCCCTCGTGCAACGGCGACCCGAGATTTGCGATTTGCTTGCCGACGGGCGTCAACGTTTGAGCGATGACGTCGAGCCGCAGGGCGTGGAGCTTGCCGGCCGCGAGGATCCACAGACGATCTTCGTCGACATGGGCAATGAAGGTCGATTGCCGAAATTTGCCGCCGAGGGCATGCGGGGCTTTGAGAATCGGATAGAAGAGCGCGTCGAGCGTGCCGGGGAGTTGCCGTCCCCAGACGCCGACCCGGCCTTCATCGTTGGCGAGGATCACCCGGCCCGCGTCGATCCACGGGGGAAACGCGTTCACGCCCGGCAGGGCCGCGGCCGGCTCCAGCGCTTTCAGATCCGCGAGGGAGATCGCCTGCACTTTCAGATCGCGGCCGGTCGTCAGAAGCAACGTTTCCTGGGGCCGAGCCGGATGGGCGAACGGGATCGGCGGCGCGAGCCAGGCGCCGTCGGCGTGGCCCGTGTAGTGGACGGCGACGCATTGCCGCTGCGCCACGTCGATCTCGTAGACGCATTCGCGCTGCCCGGCGAAAAAGACGCGCGACGTCGTCCCCAGGCGAACGCCTCCCAGGGGGAGCGGTTGATCGATCGGATAGCTGCCGCGCAGCACGCCGGCCGCGACGTCGATTTCGTCGATGCGCCCCGCCCACGTCGGCACGAGCAGGCTGCGCCCGGCATGGACCGGCGGGCCCAGGCAAACGCCGGCGAGCGCCTGCGACCAGAGAAGTTCGCCCGTCATCTCGTCGAGCGCGAGCACGGCTTGCAAATCCGACGACAGCGCCAGGTACCGCGCCGGCGCCAAATCGTCCGCCGGCACGCGCACGGGGAGCCGGACGGTGTCGATGCCGAGTCGGCAGACCCAGCGAAGATTCCCCTGGGCCGGATCGAACGCGTAGAGCACGCCACGCGCGAGCGCCAGCACCGTGCCCGACGCTTCCGGGATCGGCGTCGTCGCCCCGACCGCAGGCGTCCAGGCGAGGCTCGGAAACGGATCGACGGCCAGCACGTGCTTTTCGCTCGGCGCGCGGACGAAGTGCAGGCTGTCGCGGTAGCTCTTCTGCAACTCCGCGAGCTTGGACTGCACTTCGACATCCTGCGCATAATCGCGCTCTACTGAAATCTTCTTGGCGTCGAGAAGATGCTCGAGCCGCGGTTCGCCGATCCAGTCCGCGAGCTGCGTGAGGAACTGCACGCGTTCCGCGCGCAGCGCCGCCAGGCGCGTGACTTCCGCGGCTCGAGCTTGAAACCGCTCACTCAGTTTCGCGACGTCCTTGCCCGGCGGAGCCTTGAACTTCTGCGCCTGCGCCCAGGCATGCCGGGCGACCATCATCGGCTCCAACTCGTTCTTCTCTTCGGCGCGTCCGGCCAGGGTCTCGGCGAGGTGATGAAACATCGTCCAGACATCGGCGTGATGCTGTTCCAGAATCGGAGTCTCCTGGTGACCGCTCACGAAGGTCTCGACCCGCTTGAGCGACGCGTACAGATCCTCGATCGCATCGCGCGGCTGTTCGACGTCGGCGCGGACATCGCTCAGCTCCGCAAGAAAACGATACTCGCCGAGGCGCGGGCTGGCGGGAAACGTGCGGACGAGCTGCTGATAATTCTGGCTGGCGGCGAGAAACTCTTGTTCGCGCAGCGACTTCTCCGCGGCCCGCGCCATCTCCTCTTCGTGGGCGCCGTGCATGCTGGTCCAGCGCCAGACGCCGACGCTCGCGCCGATCGCCAGCACCGCCAGGAGGATGCCGATGATCAGCAGCGATCGCCGTCGCGGCTGCGGAAGTTCTGGTTCCGGCGTCGGAGGCGGTTCGTCCGCAGGTTCGTCGCCGGGAATGTCGAAGGCGGGTTCCTCTTCGGCCGGCGGGATTTCGACGCGCGCCGCAGCGCGGACCGGCGGCGGCGGGAGTTTCGCCCAGTCGGGCGCCGGAGCGACGATCGGCGGTTTCGGCGCCGGCGGAACTTCGCCCGGAATCTCGATGATCGCCCGGCAGATCGCGTTCGGACAACGCATCCGCTTGCCGCGCAGGTTCGCCTCGACCTGATAGCTCGACTCGCATCGGGGACAAACGACCGTGATCCGCATGGCTTTATTCTACGGGCGTGAGCAGGAATCCGGGCATCAGAAAAATCGGGCCACAGAGGGCACAGAGAACACAGAGGAATGAATAGACCATGTAGAGTTTGGGTGCTGACGTCGATGCACCGATCTTCGCCCCGGAGGGGCGACGGAAGGTAGCCACGGGTGAAGCGCAGCGGAACCCGTGGTTGCACGAGGAAGTTCGGCTGCCCCGGCAGGGGCAGAGGAGACTACGCACCTACCGAATAAGTCTCCTTCGCTCCTCCGGAGCGATTCGATCACTGTGTCTTACCACGGGTTGCGCTGCGCTCCACCCGTGGCTACCTTCCGCCGCCCCATCCGGGGCTGAGTTGCCTGGTCGCTCTGTTCAAGTCAACGCCCGAACGATGATGGGTTCCATACAACGCAATCCTCGCGAACGACCGTTTGATTTCTCTGTGACCTCTGTGCCCTCTGTGGCTATTCCTGAGGACCCCAGGGCCCGAGGTTGCCGACGCGCTCCGCTCTCCGACAATATCACCATCTTTCTCCGGAACCGCCAAGAGGATTCGCGTGCGCACCATCATTTTCGATTTCGGCAACGTCATCGCTCGCTTCGATCACTACCGTGCCCTCCGCCAACTCCGCGAGTTTACCTCGCTCACGGCCGAGCAAATCTATCCGCTGATCTACGACAACGATCTCGAAGATCGCTTTGAAAAGGGCCATCTGACCAGCGACCAGTTCCTTCAGCATTACCTGGAACTCGGCCAACTCGGCTGCGACGCGCCCACGCTGCAGGCCGCGATGGAGGACATCTTCACGCCGATCGACGAAGTGTGCGAATTGGCCCCGCGTTTGAAGCCGCGCTACCGGGTCCTGCTCGGCAGCAACACCAATATCATCCACTCGACGTACTACCGCCAACATTTCGCCCATGTGCTCAAGGATTTCGACGGTCTGGTGCTGTCGCACGAAATCGGCTGCCGCAAGCCGCACCCGGAGTTCTTCCACGCGTGCCTGAAGCTGGCGGAATGCCCGGCCGAGGAATGCGTCTTCATCGACGATCTGCTGGTAAACATCATGGGCGCCCGCGCCGTCGGCATGAAGGGGATCGTCTACGCGCCGAATCAAGACCTCGCGGGCCAACTGCGCGAACTGGGAGTGGTAATCTAGGGAAAGTCCAGGGATGGGGATCCCTGGGAAAGCACACGAATGTGAAATTACTCTCAAGCACAGCGACTTCGGCTTGACTTCCTGCGGCGCTGCGATTATCTCCCCCACTCCAGTATTTCGCGGTGAATTCCCACGGAAAGGGATAGGCGGAAGTCATGGCCAACACGGATCGTATGCCTGCCCAACGGATCTGGGGCGTCTTCAGTCTCGGCGTGCTCGCGGCACTCCTGTCGGCGTGGAGCGCCTTCGCCCAGTCCGCGGCGACGCCGCCCATCATTGCCGAGGTGCGCATCGTCGGAAACGTCAACATCCCCGCCGACCAAATCATGCGCTACATTCGCGCCAAAAAGGGCGAATACTACAGCGCCGACGTCGTCAAGGAAGACATCCGCAGGCTCCAGGAATCGCGCCTGCCCAATAAAGTCTTCTCCCGTGAGGAACGCTCGGCCGACGGGCAGATCATCCTTATCTACGAGATTCGCGAGAACCGCGGCATCATCCGCGATATCGTCTTCAAACACGCCAACCACATCTCAGACAAGGAACTCGATAACATCGCGCGCCTCAAGAAGGGCATGCCGATGAGCCCCGTCTGGAACCAGCAGGTGGCGTATGAACTCCAGGATTTCCTCAAGAAACAAGGGCGCTACTTCGCCAGCGTGCAGATCGAGGAGGGCCTCAAGGACACCGACACGCGCGTCGTCTTCAACATCACCGAAGGCCCCGTCGTCCGCGTCCGCAGCGTGACCTTCAAGGGCCAGGACCAGCTCGCCACCGCCGACCGCCTCAAAACCCAGGTCGACACCAGCCGACACTACGTCAACTTCGGCGGCAAATTCAACTCCGCGATGATCGACAACGACGTCCAGAAACTGCGGGAATACTACGAAAGCAACGGCTACCTCAATGCCCGCGTGACCCGGGAACTCATCTTCACCAACGAACTCAACGAAGTCGACGTCGTTTTCTACATCCACGAAGGCGAACGCTTCCGCGTCGATTACGTCAAAGCCGAGGGCCTCAAGTCGGTCTCGGCCGAGGAAACTCAAAAGTTCCTCACCACCAAGCCCGGCCAGTTTTACAACAAGAAAGATACCGCCACCGACGTCCGCTACATTCAGGATTACGTCGGCTACCGGGGCCGAAAGGTCGACGTGCAGGAGGTCCGCTTCTCCGTCCCCGAACAGCCGGGCCTGGTTCGCGTGCAGTATCTGGTGAAGGAAGTCGACACCGTCCCCTCGCGGGTCGGCACCGTCACCGTGGTCGGCAACGACATCACGCGCGCCGACGTCGTTCGCCGATACCTGGGCAACATTCTCCCGGGCCAAACGATCAGCTATCCCGACCTGCGCATCGCGGAGGCGAACCTGGCGCGCTCGGGTCTCTTTGCCGCCAATCCCGAAACGGGCGAACGCCCCACCATCGAAGTCATCGACAATCCCAATAGCGCCTTCAAAGATCTGCTCGTCCGCGTCAAGGAAACGACGACCGGCAGTATCATGCTCGGCGCCGGCGTCAGCTCCGACGCGGGCCTCGTCGGACAGGCCGTCATCAACGAAAAGAACTTCGACATCTTCAATTGGCCCACCAGCTGGGAAGAGCTCTACACGCTCCGCGCCTTCCGCGGCGGCGGACAGGAGTTTCGCATCGAAGCCGCCCCCGGTACGCAGGTCCAACGCTACGTCGTCAGCTTCCGCGAACCCTTCCTCTTCGACCGCCCCTACAGCCTCGGCGTCAGCGGCTACTACTACGATCGCATCTTCAACGAGTACACCGAGAATCGCTACGGCGGCCGATTCACCCTCGGTCATCAAGTGAATAATCAGGTCACCGTCAACGCCGGCATTCGCCTCGAAAACGTCGGCGTCGACAACATCGGCGACTTCGCCCCCCAGGACTACAAAGACGTCCTGGGCACCAACTTCCTCGCCGTCCCACGCCTCGGCATGTCCTACGACACCCGCGATTCCTTCATGAGGCCGACCGAAGGCCTCTTCGTCGACGGCGCCGGCGAGTACGGCATGGGCGATTTCAACTTCCCGATCCTCACCGCCGAGGCCAGCCATTTCTACTCGGTCTTCCAGCGCGCCGACGGCTCCGGCAAACACGTCATCGCCATGAAACACCAGATCGGCTGGGCGGGCGATTCCACTCCCGTCTTCGAACGCTTCTACGGCGGCGGTTTCCGCTCCGTCCGAGGCTTCCAGTTCCGCGGCCTCGGCCCCAACGACAACGGCTACATGGTCGGCGGTAACTTCATGTTCATGAACTCCATCGAATACCAGATTCCGCTCAAGGCCAACGACAATCTCTACGTCGTCGGCTTCATCGACAGCGGCACCGTCGAACGCGACGTCTCCATCCGCGACTACCGCGTCTCCGCCGGCGTCGGCCTCCGCATCGTGGTGCCAATGATGGGCCCGGTGCCGATCGCCCTGGACTTCGGCTTCCCGATCGTCCGCGGCGAAACCGACCGCGAGCAGATCTTCGCCTTCTACGTCGGATTTGCACGGTAAGAATCCGCGCGGAAATAATCGTTCGGGAGCCCGCAGCGCAAGCAAGGAAAATTCGATCCTTGCTTGCGCTGCGAGCTTCGACAGATTGCTGTCGAGCGCATCATGGCGGGAATTCTTGCGCGAGGGTCGGGGAGGCGGAGCATTCTACCGGCAAGGTGCCGTCGCGTCATTCAGCGGCGAGGGCGGCGATCCAGCTGCGGGCTAGCTCCTCCGACGGATATTTTCGTTCCAGCTCTTCGCGATGCGCCTCCGCGTACTCCAGCGCCAGCACCAGCGGTATCGAATATTGCGGCGTGCCGATCTTGCTCTGCGCAATCTTGAGCGTCGCATGGGCCGGTGTCAGCGCCATCGGAACCGTCTCGACGGCGCCGCTGAACGGATCGGCGCACAACTCCGCCGGCGTCGTCGCCAAATATTGCCGGCACACGAACGGACGTTCGACATAGATGCCGCACGCGTCGTTCTCCAGGAACGGACACACAAGCCCGAGCTGAAAATATTGCTGCGCGATCGAGCGCGCCCGGTCCCGATCGAGCGCCGCGTCGCGCTGCCAGAACGCGTCAAACAAACCTGCCTCGCGCAAACGCTGCACGCGGTCGGCGAACGCGGCGCGCACCGTTGTTCGCCGGGGTTCCGGCAAGGCCCGAACCAGACGAAAAAGCGCGTACGCCTCCGGCGGCGTGATCGGCACGGGCTGAGCCCGGCAACACGTCGAACATCCCTTGCAGCACGAAATCGGTTTGCCCGAGCGCGCCACGCTCTGGTCGATGGCCGCGTTGTCGATGGCGTGCAACAGCGGCAGCAGTTCGTCGAGCCGCGCGCGGTCGGGCGGCTTCGGCGCTTCGACGGCAATCCGTTCGCCGAGCACGGTCAGTTCGATTCGAACCTTGGAGCGAGATTGGGACATGGCGGCCTCACTCACGGTACCGGGAGCGTCGACTTCGGTTTGTCGATGGTGATGTCCTTGAGCGCCCACTTCACCACGAAGTCCGGCATCCAGCGCGTCACCTTCATCAAGAGCGTCGTCTGCCAGGGGAAATTGTAGACCCGCTTCTTCTTGCGAATCCCGTACAAGACATACCGTGCGGCTTTCTCCGCATTCATCACCCACGGCATCTTGAACGTGTTGATCGCCGTCATCGGCGTCTCCACGAACCCGGGGCAGATCGTGGTCGCATAAAGCCCGCGTTGCCGAAGCTGAATCTGCAGCCCTTCCATGTACATGTTGACCGCCGCCTTGCTGGCGCAGTAGCCCGATTCGCCGGGCAGCCCCTTGTACGACGCCAGGCTCGAGATGGCGACGACGTGCCCCTTGCCTCGTTTGAGCATCTCCGGGAGTACGCCTTCGAGCGCGTAGACCACGCCCAGGAAGTTCACCTTGATCATGTTGTCGACGACGTCCATGTTCATCGGCTCGAGCATCGTGGGGAGGCCCACGCCCGAGTTGGCGATGAGCAGATCGACAGGCCCGAGCCGATCGCGCAACGCGTGCATGGCGGCGACGGTCTGAGGTCGTTCGCTGACGTCCGCGGCCTGGACCTCCGCCTTGACGCCGAGGGCTCGGCACTCGCCTGCCAGCGCGTCGAGTCGATCCTTGCGGCGCGCGATGAGGCCGACATGACAGCCTTCCCTGGCGAGGGCCTTGGCGACTTCCCAGCCGATGCCGCTGGACGCGCCGGTGATGATCGCGACTTGATTGGCGAAGCTCATGGACAGATCCTGGAATATGGTTCGTTCCGCCCGGTGGTTTCTATAGCATCATTAGAGGGATGGCCAAGGTCGACGCACACAAAAATCGGGAACCAGAGCCCACGCCCCCACCGCGAGACCGCTCATGAAAATCGCGCATTTCGACTGCTTCAGCGGCATCAGCGGCGACATGACTCTCGCCGCCCTGTTCGACGTCGGCGTGCCGCAGGAACCGGTCCTCGCCGGCATCCGTTCGCTGGGCCTGCCGATCGAGATCGAGGTCGAGAAGGTCCGCAAGGGAGGCTTCGCCGCCACCGCTGTGTTCGTCGACGCGCCGGTCGAAGAAGAGGCACGCTATCTGCCCGACGTGGAAGCGATCCTGGCCCGCGGAGAACTCACGCCTCGGCAGCGCGAACTCGCCCTCAGCATCTTTCGACGCCTCGCCCAGGCCGAGGCGACGGTGCATGGCATGCCGATCGAGAAGGTTCACTTCCACGAGGTCGGCGCCCTGGACAGCATCGCCGACATCGCCGGCGCCGCCATCGGGCTCGACTTGCTGGGCGTCGAGCGCTTCACCAGCGGCGCGGTCCCCACGGGGCAGGGAACCGTACGCTGCGCCCATGGCCTCATGCCGATCCCGACTCCCGCGACGGCCGAGCTGCTGCGCGGCGTTCCGTTGCGTGCCAATGCCGTCGAAGCGGAGCTGACGACGCCGACCGGCGCCGCCATTCTCACCACCGTCGTGCAGCAGTGGATCGAGCAGCCGGCCATGACGATCGACCGCATCGGGCTCGGCGCCGGGCGTAAGGAATTTCCCGATCACCCCAACGTCTTACGCCTCTTTCTCGGTACGGCCGAGGATTCCGCGGTCCTGGGCGCCGACGTCGATCAGATCTGGATCCTGGAGACGAATCTCGACGACGTCCCCGCGGAGATCGTCGGGTACTGTCAGGAACAGCTCTTCGATGCCGGCGCACTCGACGTCACCACGTCGGCGCTTGCCATGAAGAAGAATCGGCCCGGCGTGCTGCTCACCGTGCTCGCGCCGACCGACAAGGTGATCCAACTGGAGACGATCGTCTTCCGCGAAACGGGCACTTTCGGCATTCGCCGATTCCCGGCGCAGCGGCACAAACTGCATCGCGCCCAGGCAGAAGCGACGACGCCGTGGGGCCCGGTGCAAGGCAAGCTCGGCTGGCTCCAGGGCGAGAAGCCGACGTTCACGCCGGAGTACGAGGCGTGTGCCCGGCTGGCGCGGACGCACGGGGTGCCGCTGCGCGAGGTGTATCAGCAGGCGCTGGCGGCGTGGCAATTGATGAACGCCAAGCCCAGCGGGTGAGGTACTCCGAACCCCTGGGATGCATCGTTTGCAAGTGTTTATCCCCGGGGTTCGGAGTACCTCACCCACGGGGCTTACGGGAGTTATTTCGATGTCGATGTGGAAGTACGAACGCGCGTTCGATCCGGTCCCCGAGGCCGCCCGTCTCACGCTCGGCGAAGGCGACACGCCGCTCGTGCGGTCGCGCAGTCTCGGGCCCAGGGCGGGGCTCGAGAATCTCTGGTTCAAGCTCGAGTTCTGCAATCCGACCGGTTCGTACAAAGACCGCTTCGCCTGCGTCGCCATCTCCGACATGGTCGCCCGCGGCAAAACCCGCTGCATCGCGACGTCCAGCGGCAACACCGGCGCCTCGCTCGCGGCCTACTGCGCCGCCGCCGGCATCGCCTGCGAGATCGCCATCGTCGAAGGGGCGCCGCTCGGCAAGCTCTCGCAGATGCTCGCCTACGGCGCCAAGATCTTCCGCGTCCGCGGTTTCGGCATCTCCGTCGACGTCACCAATCGCGTTTATGAAACCCTCACGCGCCTGGGACGACATCCGCAGGCCCAGATGCAAATCTCCGGCTTTCGCTACAGCCCCGTCGGCATGTCGGGCGTCCGCTCGCTCAGCTACGAACTCGCGGCCCAGCGCTCGGGCGCCATCGATCACGTTTTCTGCCAGGCAGGGGGCGGCGGGCTCGTGCTCGCGGTAGCGCAAGGGTTCTTCCAGTTGCACGATGCGGGCCAGATCGGGCGTTTGCCGCGCGTCGAGTGCGTGCAACCCGAGGGGAACGACACCATCGCCGGCGCCATTCGCTCCGGCGCCGAGCGGTCGCGCGAGGTCGAATGCACCACGCGCGTCAGCGGCCTGCAGGTGCCGACGATCGTCGACGGCGACGCGGTCATCCAGGCGACGCGGCGCACGGGCGGCAACGGCCATCTCGTCCGCGACGAAGACGTCTGGGCGATTCAGAAACGCCTGGCCCGCGAAGAAGGGATCTTCTGCGAACCCGCGGGCGTCGTCCCCATCGCCGGCGCGCTCAAGGCCGCAGCGAATGGCGAGATCGCGCCGGGCGCCCACGTCGTCTGCCTGCTCACCGGCTCCGGTTTCAAAGACCCGGCTTCCGTCGAACGCATGATTCAAGACGTCTCGTGCCCGCTCATTGATGTCAGCGAACTCGAAACGCGCCGCGAGTGAACCATGGCCGATACGCCGCTCGACGATCTGCTCGAACTGCTCGCGATCCCCGGTCCCCCCGGACAGGAACGGGCCGTCGCCGAGCGCCTCGTCACGCTGCTGCGTCGCCACGGCGTTGCCGACGTAACCTTCGATCAGGCCCAGCAGCAGTCCGAGTACGGCGGCACGGTCGGCAATCTCATCGTTCGCCTGGACGGCCATGGCCGAGGGCCCCGGCGGATGTTCAGCGCCCACATGGACACCGTGCCGCTCTGCGTCGGCGCCAAACCGCGCGTCGACGACGACCGCATTGTCAACGACGCCCCCGACTGCGCGCTGGGGGGAGACAACCGCACCGGCTGCGCCATTCTCCTGCACGTCGCGCGCACGCTGGCGCGGCAGCCCGACCACGCGCCGACGACGCTCGTCTTTTTCGTGCAGGAAGAGGTCGGCCTCGTCGGCGCCCGCGGGCTCGACGTGGCCGCGCTGGGCGATCCGCGTCCAACGCTCGGGTACAACTTCGACGGCGAGGGTGCGGACGAGTTCGTCACCGCCGTCATCGGCACGCGCCGCTTCACCATCGACATCGACGGCATCCCCGCGCACTCCGGGCTCAATCCCGAGGACGGCGTCTCCGCCGCCCTCATCGCCTCCGACGCCCTCAGTCAACTCTCGCGCGACGGCTGGCACGGCGCCATCCAGCGCGACGGCGGCGTCGGCAAAGCCAACCTCGGCATCCTCCGCGGCGGCCAGGGCAGCAACGTCGTCATGCCGCAAATCCACATCCTCGCCGAGGCGCGCTCCTACGACCGCGCCTTCCGTCAAACCATCATCCGCGCCTGGCAAACCGCCTTCGAAGACGCCGCCCGCGCCCGCACCAATCGCCAGGGCCGAACCGGCAACGTTCGCTTCGGCCCTGGACCCACCTACGAATCATTTCGTATCGAAGAACATGAGCCCGTCGTGCAGCAGGCCCTTGCCTGTGCCGCCGCGCTCGGCATGAAGCCGCGCTGCGTCGACAACGACGGCGGCATGGACGCCAGCTGGACCGTCGCCCACGGCATCCCGACCATCACCATCGGCGGCGGGCAGCGCTACGTCCACACCGCCGCCGAGGTCGTCGATCTGCCCACGTTTCACCGGGCGTGCCGACTCGCCGAGGCCTTGGCTCTTTCGTGAGACGCATCCATCAGCAGAATCATTCCTCACGATTTACAAACGAGAAGATAAGGGGGGCGTCGGCGACTTTATACTTGAATTTTATTGATGGCGGTTTAGCGGCAGAGAGTCTTGCCTGGCTCTACAGAAAAAACACGCGAAATATCGTAAAAACGGCGACTACTTTCAGTGGAAGGTTCCTTAAACGAGGTGCTAGTATGTTCCGAATCGTCTCAATTTTTGCTCTGTTATTCGCAATGACTTCCGCCCGCGCGGATGATGCTGTCAAAGCCGCGGCTGCGAAACGCGTTGCCGAAGAACTGTCGGAGGCGATGATGGCTCGCCATTACGACAAAGTTGTGGATCGAACGTTTGATAAGCTTGTGGCGGCAGCTGGCGGTCGAGAGAAAATCATCAAGATCATCCAGTCCGGAATTCAGCGAGGGGAAAATGAAGGCATGAAAATCATATCGCTCAAAGTCGGCGAGCCCGGGGAACTTCATCATGAAGGCGAGAATTCATTCTTGGTTGTACCTACCACGACGCAGGTGAGATTTCCGAAAGCCACAGGAGTGTTGAACGGCTATATGCTCGGTATTTCGAAAGACTCGGGGAAGACTTGGAAATTCCTTGAGGGGAATAACCTTGAATCCGAAACGGCGCGCACTCTATTTTTGCCGAAGCTGCCGGCGACTCTAAAGCTGCCCAAAAAGGCCGAGCCAATTATCACGAACGATTGATGAACGTTTTACGTTCCTTCCACAAATCCATCGCCCACGGCATCCCGACCATTACCATCGGCGGCGGCCAACGCTACGTCCACACCGCCGCCGAGGTCGTCGATCTGCCGACCTTCCACCGCGCCTGCCGACTCGCCGAGGCCCTGGCTCTTTCGTGAGACGCATATGCCCGCCGACGACGAAATGGACGGCCTGGTCGCCATCGGCGGCGATCTCTCCCCCGCCTCTCTCCTGCGTGCCTACCGCACCGGCGTCTTCCCCTGGTTCAACGACGACACGCCGATCTTGTGGTGGTCGCCCGATCCGCGCGGCATCTTCGAACTCGACCAGTTCCGCATCTCGCGCCGCCTGGCGCGCACCCTGCGCTCCGGGAAATTTCAGGGCACGCTCGATCGAGACTTTGCCGGGGTCATTCGCGGCTGCGCCGTACGTGAGGAGGGAACCTGGATCACCGAGAGCGTGATCGCCGCCTATGAGAAGATGTTCGAACTGGGCCACGCCCACAGCGTCGAAATCTGGCACGACGGCGCCCTCGCGGGAGGCGTCTACGGCATCGCCATCGGCGGCTTCTTCGCCGGCGAATCGATGTTCCACACCGTCAGCGATGCCAGCAAGGTTGCCCTCGCCTATCTCGTCGAACATCTGAACGCACGCGGCTACGCCCTCTTCGACGTGCAGTTCCTCAACGAGCACACGCAAAGTTTGGGAGCAAGCGAGATCGCGCGGAAAGAATATCTTCGACGCCTCCGGCAAGCACTCAAGTTACCCGTGACGTGGATCGAGTCGAGCCGGGGACGTAAGTCCCCCGGTATCTGACTTGACTCCTTTGATTTCCCCCCTTTTTATTTTCTCCGCGTTGCCGCAAGGGGTCTCGGGAGCGGCCGGCACAGGGGATGGTTGGCGATAGGGTGCCATGGGATTTCCGAGCAGGCTCAAGAAGATCAAAGATCCAAACTCGCCTATTCCTGAGCGAGTAATGGCGATATGTGGCGCGCTGACTCACTGCCACGTCGGCTATGCACGCGGAAAGGCGGAACTTCGGGAGCATTTTGGGTGGGAGATTGGGCAGCCGGTAACTAGCGAGACTCTAATCGCTATGGCGGAATACCTGGGCGAACAATGGGCGTTGCGGCGTCGTCGTGACGGCATCTAACTTTGCCGAACGCGGAAGGCGACCACTGAAACGAGCGGGAAAGAAAAGGGTCAAGGAAAATCAGGAAGAAAAAAAGGGTCAGGTTAAATTCAAAATTTTAACCTGACCCCTTTGTGCGCCGTGAAAAGGTGGTGGTCTTCAGCGGGTGAGAATCCCGTCCGGCAAGGGTGTTGCTCCAGCCGGAAGCAATCGGAGCAGTCGTCGCGGCAACGCGGCGGCTGAAGCCTTCGATGGAGAGGGTCGCCTTGGGCGACTCCGCGAGCCGACAGGCCGTAACGTGAGTGAACGTCGAGCAGGCCTCGAAACAGGTAATGTGGGAGCCGACCCAGCAAAGGGATGGGGAAGGCCGCGGTCGCAGAACTCACCGGCGAGCAACAGTAGCCGCCTGCGATCCCACCGGGGTAATGACGACGGCATGTCCGAGCAAGAAGACCATCGCAACACGGGAGACCCCATGCGGTGAAGGCGCGTGCCGCGAATCATTCGCCCGAAACCGGACGCCCGCGAGGGACAGGCCGGGCCGCGTGGGGAGTCGGAGAGGCCCATAGTACCGTCGAGGCCAGGTAACTCTGGCGGAGGGAAGGGGCCTTGCTTCGGGAGAGATCGGGAAGCGACAAGGGCTCGGAGAGTGACCATGTTGTCTAAAACCTCCGAACAGAACGCCAAGCGTCGTGGAATGGTCAAGGCGTCGAGCGAAGGAGTTTCGCCTCCGTGGGCTCGATGTCCGAATCCCGTCGGAGAGCCGGATGCGGTAAATCCGCACGTCCGGTTCGATGAGCGGGAGGTGGAAACGGAGCACGGCGTGCGGGACTGAGCCACGCAGGGGAAACCCCGGTACACGGAAATCCCGCCGCCTAAACCGCCGCGCCACCTCTCGACTCTACGTTTTTCCCGAGCGGGCCTTCCTGGCGAAGGTCGGCCAAATCGACATCGAGGCCCTGGTCAAGAAGTCGCTGGAGTTGGTCTACGCCAAGGCCCGCGGGGCGGTGTGAGGCCGAGCCTCTGGAAGGGACAGGCATGTTTTCCGTTGACGGAATTTGCGGCGAGGCGTAGCATGTCGGCAGGCCATGATGGTAAAGGCCGATGCGGAAGCTGACCAAGGGCGGCCGAGGGGTCAAGAGTCCGCGGGACGCATGTGCGGCTGCTGCGCAAGGTCCGTTATTCGTTATTTTGCGCAAGCCTGGAACGTGGGAAACGCGAAAACGAAAGGCGCGTCGTGGAGCAAGCCGTTCTCGTTTACTTCCCGCTTTCCAATGCCGGCTTCGGCTCAGCATGGGAGCTTGAGGTTCTCGGGGGCGTTGCCGATGATCTTCGCGAGATCGTCGCAGAGGCGAAAGTCGGCGAGTTCGATGGCCACGATGTTGGAGAGGGGCAGTACACGCTTTATCTCTATGGTCCCGATGCCGATGAGTTGTTTAGGCGAGCGGCAACACTTCGCTTACCCGTCAGCTGCTCTTTTCTGGGAAGAGCGAAAAGAGGAAGATGGTAGGCGTGTCGATCATTTTCCTTCGGGGTCAGAGTCATGGAAGACTCCAGCGAGTGTCTTGAAGCGTTG
>JBBQPM010000026.1:0-52055 GCA_038217425.1 Gemmatales bacterium | reverse complement strand
TGTTCCACTGAGCGTCACTGATGTCGCTGCGATAGGGCTTCCGTGCCGGCGTCATGACCTGTCTCCTTGTTCAGGTTGTTGCCATAAATTTCTCCACCTGCAATCCTAGCGACATGAGCGGACTCCGGACAGCCAGTGAGTTTCAGTTCGACGAAAGCGGAACTTCGTGTAGGTGTCCGTACTGTCAACTTGACTTCGCGCCTGACGAATCATTGTTGAAACAAAGAACGGACGGAAATAAGGCTATTGCAGAAGGAATTGCCGCCGCTCTAGAAGCTAAACAAATGGCGATTTGGATGGTCATCATCGGATTGCCAATCCAGGTGATTGTCTATTTTTTCCTGGCAAACGTTGGCACGGCAGAGGAGATTCCCACTGTGCTCTTTACGATGTGGAGCATGTTTGGGCTACCTATCCTCTTATCATGCCTGATCGGCCAAGTTCTCGGCCTTCGGCTGCAATCGGAGCCGTTTTGGCGGTTGAACATGTTGGCGCTTGTTTCGAACTTGTTTTCTGTATCGACTATTTCGGGCGGTTTCATTTACTCCGTAATTGAATTGCAGCCTTCCGCACTGAAGTATTCGCTGGTCTTTGCGGGAGGAATGCTCGGACTTGGCTTTCTTTTCCACATTTTTGCACTACGCCAGCTCGCGGCGCAATCCGGGCGTAGTTTCTCGCTAAACAGCACGATTTTCCTAATCGTCGGGTTTGTGTTTTGGCCGCTTCAAAAATGGGCAATTGCGATGTTGATACGATACTACAATGATCACGCGTGGGACGGACTGCTCGATTTTCGCGATATCTTACGTTGGCGTAATCCGCAGCCCAAACCGGCAACTTATCACGAAATGGTTCCGCCCGCAATTCTCTTGCTGCTTCTCATTGAGGTCGTTTTTTTTCTCCGTTGGTTGTCGCTCACAGGGAAAGCACAGGAAGCACTGACAAATCCATCCGCGAAATGAAGCACTCTCGTATTTGAGGTTCTCATGAAAGCACTATCCCTCGAAGCCCCTAAACAGTGGAAGCAAATCGACGTCCCCGAGCCCGCCAAGCCGGGGCCGGGCGAAGCAGTCGTCCGCGTCCATCAAGTCGGCATCTGCGGCACCGATCTCAGCGGCTATCTCGGCAAGATGCCTTTCTTCAGCTACCCGCGTATCCCGGGTCATGAACTCGGCGTCGAAGTCGTCCAGGTCGCCGACGACGTGACCAACGTCAAGACGGGCGATCGCTGCTCCGTCGAGCCGTACATCAATTGCCAAAAGTGTTATGCCTGCATTCGCGGCCACACCAATTGCTGCGAGAAACATCAGACGCTCGGCGTCCATTGTGACGGCGGTTTGCGGCCCTACTTCACCGTCCCGGCCCGTAAGCTGCACATCTCGCGCACGCTGGCGTTCGAGCAACTCGCCCTGGTTGAAACGCTGGCGATCGGCTGCCACGCGGTCAATCGCTCCGGGCTGAAGGCGGACGAATCGTGCCTCATCATCGGCGCGGGGCCGATCGGTTTGGCGACGCTGGAGTTCGCGAAGCTGACCGGCGCCAAGGTCATCATGCTCGACGTCCACGCGGGTCGCCTCGATTTCTGCCGACGCGTGATGGGTGTGACGCACACGTTGCAGCCGTCGGAGCAACTCGACGCGCAACTGCGCGAGCTGACGGACGGGCATCTCCCCGATGTGGTGATCGACGCCACGGGGAACAGCTCGTCGATGGCGAACGCCTTTGGGCTGATCACGCACGCGGGTCGGCTGGTTTTCGTCGGCATCACGACGGAGGAAGTCCGCTTTCGCCATCCACTGTTTCACAAGCCGGAAGGGACGCTGCTCTGTTCGCGCAACGCCCTCTCGGCCGACTTCGCGCGCATCGTCGGCTTGATGGAAGCGGGGCAGATCGACACGAAGCCGTGGATCACGCATCGCACCACCTTCGAGGAGTTGATTGAGGCGTTTCCGTCGTACACCAAGCCGGAGACGGGCGTCATCAAGGCGGTAGTGACGATTTCGTAGGAATGAGTTGCGAGCCGCGAACTTTCGAAATTTGGTCGGAAAGGGAATGGAAACCCCTTGCTGGGCACGTTATTGAAAGAGTTGAGTAGTCGCCAAAGTTTGCAATCCCGAACTCCGGCGAAATCAGCTACCAACGGCCGAGGCTTGACGCAGCACTAATCCAAAATGTGCAGCCCTCGCATCGCTGCCGCGCCTTCGGGCGTGATCGCGATTTCTGCCGAGAGCCGCCGGGATCGCACTGCCTCTTCGTATTCGCGTCCCTTGCCTTCTTGCAGGAAATACTGCTCGATGCCGAACTCGATGAGGCCGCGCTGGTTGAGGTTTCCCTTCAAAAATGGGCCCTTCGCGGGCTTCTTTAGACTTGTTTGCCCTGCCCGCCAGTGTTTGCCATCCAGTTCTTTCGAGAGACTGACGTAGATCGGTCGATCGCGAAGATCCTCATTTTTGGTTTGCCCTTCGAGCCAGCCTGGCAGCCGACTAAATTCGTAGCTCAGGATGACATAGTCGCCGCGCATCATGTCGCGCGGGTCGACCGGCTGCACGCGCACGTAGTAGACATCGCCGCGAACGAGGATCATCGTTCCCTTGAAGGTCATGAACATCAACACGGTGAGTTGCAGACCGATCGCGAAGGCCAGGAACCATCGTTCCTGACCGGTGACCGCCTTGACGATTTTGCCGAAAGCGGATTGCGGCACGGGATCCTGGTCGACGACATTCATGGTTGGCTCCCTTCGTGTTGTTTCCGTTGGCGCTGCCAAAACATCGCTCCGCCGAAAATGAACGCCCCCGCGACGAAAAACATACACGAGGCGCCGAGCATGCCCCCCGCCTCGCTAAACAGATCGATGTAACGCATCACCGCCCAAAGCAGAAAGTAGAGCACGGCCGCGGCGAACGGAAAGCCTCGCTCTTCGCGCAGACCCACTTGAAGCAGCCAGAACGCGAGCGCGAGCATCGCAAGATTCGCGAGAATCGTGGGCAATAGTGCCGTCCCGGGGGAAGCGTTCCCGTTTGCAGAATGGGCTATCAAATGCCAAACCGGCAACGCGAACATAAGCGCGACCATCATCAGCGGCAGCCATTGCCGAACCGCGAATGCATAGACGGGGCGCGTGTAGTCTTCGTGGGCGTTCCGGCGTGCTTGGGTAATGACGGCGGCCACTGCCGCCGCGCCGGCGCAAAGCGTGACCAGCAGCGTCGGAAGGAAGAATCGCGCCGGGCTTTCCAGTCGCATGGCATTCTGCTGGAACTGATAAAAGCTGAGCGCGGCGAGAACGCCCATGCACACCAGCGCTCCGTAAAAACGATACGGAATCGCGAGCGGGCTCCCTTCTTCGTGCGTCTCCGCGAGGATCAACAGGATCGCTCCGATTCCGCCAATGAAGAAGACCGGGTTCTCTCGGAAGTGCCAGGAGAACGGCTGAAGCACGACCCACCAGACGATGAGCGGAACATAGAGCCCGACGGTCGCCCTGGAATTCTTGTGATACGCCCAGATCAACCCCAGGAACGCGAATAGGGGCAAAGTATAGCAGCCATTGGGGAGCATCTCCAATCGGCCGAAGAACCATAAACCCATGCCCGGAAAGGCAAGTATCTCCGTGCCGGCCCAGGCTGCGAGGATGGCGGTGACAAGCAAATGCAGCAAGACGGTGTCAAGACACAGAGCGATCGGGAAAATGCCGACTGCCCACCACCAGTAACCGTCGGGATAATGGGCATTCAGATGGAAGATCTGGGCGATGAGCCAAATCGCGGCGCCGTAAAGAATCGCCCCCAAGAAGAACACAAGTTCGGAAGCCGTTCGAGCGTCCCGGCGGTAGCGCAGATGCCATGCGACCGCGTACGTCCCCAGGACGGCGCCGACGACCAGAATGAGCTTGATCGGCGCCGGCAAGTCGTCCCAGTTGTAGCCAATGAGTAACAGCACCGCCAGGCCGACCAAAAACGCAGCCACGCCGAGCAGGACGAATATCGCGATCGATTGCTGACGTGCGGCACTTTGCTGCTGCGTCTGATACAGATCGAGAATGGCATGTTTTTGCTCTTCAGTGACAAGATTCTCACGGCGCCAAAGTGCCATCTGGTCGAGCAGCCATTGCCGATGGTTCTGGGCGAGGGGTTGTTTTTCCATGAAAGTCTCGGCGTGTATTTCTTTCGCACGAAGGCCCTGGCTCCAGTAATATAGGCGTCGTCCGAGATTTCACCAAAAGGGGGCTCTATGATTTGCCAATTCCGATGCGTCGTGCGCGGTCTGCTCTGTTTGACGCTGGCCATGGTCGCCCCGGTCGTCGCCCAGGCGCCGGGCGAAGCTCTGTGGAAGAAGCTCGAGCCGTTCGCTCAGCCGCCGGAAGAATTTGCCGGCAAGCTCGGCACGTATCGTTCGCCGCTCAAATTCAACGATGGCTCGGTCGTCAAGACCTCCGCGGACTGGACGAAGCGGCGCGGGGAAATCCTCGACACCTGGCAAAAAAGGCTCGGCGCCTGGCCGCCGTTGGTCGAGAAGCCGACGATCAAGAAATTGGCGAAGGTCGAACGCGACGGCTACGTCGAGCACAAGGTCCAGGTGCAAATCTCCGCTGACGGCAAGGTTGTGGACGGCTACCTGCTCATCCCGAACGGCCCGGGCCCCTTCCCGGCCGTCCTGGTTCCGTTTTACGAACCGCTGACGAGTATCGGCCAAGGGACCAAAGGCAAAGGGACTCACGACTACGGCCTACAACTCGTCAAACGCGGCTTCGTCACCCTCTCGATCGGCACGCCCGGTTCGCTCGACAAACTCGGCGGCGACACCCGCGAAGCCCTCATTCAGGCAGGCGCCGACTTGCGCCGGCAACCGCTCACGCTCCTCGCGTATGTGGCGTCCAACTGCCTCACTGCCCTCGCCCAGCTCCCCGAAGTCGATGCGCGGCGCATCGGCGTTATCGGCCTTTCCTACGGCGGAAAATGGTCGATGTTCGCGTCGTGCCTCGACGAGCGTTTCGCCTGCGCCGTCTGGTCGGACCCGGGCATTGTCTTCAACGAGAAAGATAGCAACGTCAATTACTGGGAGCCGTGGTATTTGGGCTACGATCCGAAGGTCAAACGCAAGCCGGGCGTGCCGTCGGACGCGAACCCGCGTACCGGCCTTTACAAGGAACTGATCGACGCCGGCGAGGATCTCGTCGACCTTCACGCCTTGATGGCGCCCCGACCCGTGCTCGTTTCCGGCGGCGTGCAGGATCCGCCCAAGAATTGGCAGGCCCTCAATCATCTGGTCGCCGTCAACGCGATCCTGGGCCAAAAGAATCGCGCCTTCCTCACCGCCCGTAAATCGCACGTGCCGACGGCGGAGGCGCTGGAACTGGAATTGGCGTTCCTCGAGTACCATTTGAAACCCAAGCCCTAACTTGTGTCCCCAGGGAATCGCCATCCCTGGGCTTTCCTCATGTTTTCGCGACCGCTGGCCGATGATGAAGATACCCACCGGAGTCTTCCTCATGACCAGCGAATCCCTTCTCGAGCTGCAAAGCGACGTGCGCGCCTTCCGGATCTACATCCAGTCCGAACGCGGCATGGCCAAGAATACCATCCTCGCCTACGCCGGCGATCTCGAGCGCTACGTCCTCTGGGCCAGCAGCGGGGCCCTACAAACCTACCTCGATCCCACGCTGCGCGAACTCAGCAATTACCTCGCGTTCCTACAAGAAGAGAAGCTCGCCGCTCCGTCGGTGGCTCGCAATCTCGTCGCTCTCAAAACCTTCTACCGCTTCCTGCGTCTGGAAGAACGCGTCAAACAGACGGCCGTCGACCTGCTCAGCTCGCCGAGCTTGTGGGAACGCATCCCGCAGGTACTCAGCCCGGAGAACGTCGATTTGCTCCTGTCGGCGCCGACGTCGATGGATCGCTTTTATTTCCGCGATCGCGCCCTGCTCGAAACGCTTTACGCGACCGGGAGCCGGGCGTCGGAAGTCGTGGGTCTCAAGCTCGTCGATATGTTTCTCGATTCGGGGTTTTGCAAGTGTCTCGGCAAGGGGAGCAAACAGCGCGTGGTGCCGCTCGGCAAGCCGGCGGTGGCGACGATCAAGGCCTACCTGACCGATCAACGGCCCGGCCTGGTGCAGGCGCACGGCGATGTCCCGTACGTCTTCGTCAGTCGCGGCGGCCGGGTGCTGACGCGCGAGATGCTCTGGGTGCTGGTGAAAAAGTACGTGAAGCGGGCGGGCCTCAGTCCCCAGGTGAGCCCGCACACCCTGCGGCACAGTTTCGCGACGCACCTCCTCGCCGGCGGCGCCGACCTGCGCACCGTGCAAGAACTGCTGGGCCACGCCAACATCCGCACGACGCAGCATTACACGCACGTCGATCGAACTCGACTGCACGCGATCCATCGCAAGTTTCATCCGCGTGGATAAGATGGTCCGCGGAGAATCTACATGGGCTTCCTCTTCTCGCTCGCCAGCGCCGTTCTCTCGGCTTCGAAAGACCTCATCAGCAAGGGCCTGGCCTACAAGCTCGACGGCACGCTCTCCACCTTCGCCTCGTTCGCCTACGCGCTGCCGTTCTACGTCGTTCTTCTGGTCGTCGTTCAGTCCCTGGGCCTGGAGACGTGGGTCTGGGTAACGAACTTTTGGCTCCTCGTGCTCCTGCGCAGCATCACCGACGTCTTTGCCGAGGGGATGAAGATGCACGCCCTGGCGCATGGCGACATCTCCATCGTCGCGCTCTTCTTCTCGCTCTCGCCGGTGCTGCTGATGATCTCCTCGCCCGTGCTTACGGACGAACCGATCACGAGTTTTCAGGCAGGCGCCATCGCGCTCACGGTGACGGGGAGCCTGATCGTCGCCTACCGTCCAGGCCAGCGCACCCTGCGCGAACAGAAGACCGCGATCTTCCTGGCACTGGGGGCGGCGTTTTTTTTCAGTCTGAACTCGTCGTTCGATCGCCTGGCGGCGCGCGACTTCAAGGTGCCGGTGCTGTCGTCGTTCGCGATGACGCTCTTCTCCGCGATCCTGGTGGCGCCCTTCATTCCCTGGCGGGGCGAGACGCTGGCGACGCTGAACCGCAATCGCAACGGCCTGTGGCTCCGCGGATTGCTCGAAGCGGTGTTCATGACATTCAAGCTGGTGGCGATTCAGACCTTGGGCGCCGTCGAGGTGATTGCAGTGCAACGGCTATCCGTCGTCTTCGCGGTGCTGGGCGGACGCTTTCTCTACGGCGAGCCCGATTTTCCGCGCCGCTTCGTGGCGAGTATGTTCATCGTCGCGGGAGCGGTGGTGGTGATGATCGGGAAGTTCAGCGCCGTCACTTCTGCCGCAGCAGGAGCACCGTGAGATCGTCCTGCAGCTCTTGCAGGCCGGTGAAGCTCTGAACCTGTTCGCGGATGAGCGAGCCGCAACGGTCGAGGGGGACGAGCGGATTGAGCATGCGGACGACGTCCTTGAAGCGATCGAGTCCGAACATGCCGACCTTTTTTTGCCGGGCCTCGAAGACGCCGTCGGTGAAGGCGACGAGCAAATCGCCATGCTCGAGCGTCAGTTTAAGTTCGGGGACTTTGACTTTGCCGGGATAGCCGAGCAGTCGGCCGCCGACGAGGGGGACGGTTTCGATCGAGCCGTCGGAGCGTCGCAACAGGGGCGCGGGATGGCCGCCGGACGCCAGCACGAGTTCGCGCGTGGCCGGGTCGTAGATGCCGTGGAGCAGCGTGACGAAAATGCAGGTCGGATTGTCGTCGGCAAGGGCGTCGTTGAGGCGCGTCAGCGTCTGCCCGGGGCTGGTCGACTCGCGCGCCAGCAGTCGGCACAACGTCCGCACCGCGATCATGAAGAGAGCGGCCGGCATCCCCTTGCCGGAGACGTCGCCCAGGAACAGGGCGACCTTGCCGTCGGGGAGGTAGAAGTAATCGTACAAATCGCCGGCGACTTGCCGGGCCGGGAACACCTGGCCAAACAGCTCCAGCCCCACGAGCGGCGGTCCGCTCAGCTCCTTCGGCAAAAAGCCCTGCTGAATCTCGCGGGCCAGAGTCAGTTCCTTACGCAAGGCTTCTTGCTTCAGCCGTTCCGCGTGCAGCGTGGCGTTCTCCAGCACCACCGTCATCTGGGCGGCGACGGCGGAAAGGAGCGACAAATCTTCCTTGTGGTAGCCGTGCCCCTTGGTTCGGCGATCGACTTGCAGGACGCCGAGCCGTTTGCCTTCGGGCGTGATGAGCGGCATGCACATGATCGAGATCATGTCGAGAGAGGTGAGGGTGGCGCTGGATTGAAAGCGTTCGTCCTGTTTGATGTCTTCGCTGATGAGGCCGATGCCCTCGTCGAGCGCGCGTTTGACGATGGTTTTGCTGAAGCCGAGCGTGCTGGCGTCGGTCAGGTGCCGGCACGACTGGGCGCGGACCTGCAAGTTCGGCCCTTCGCACAGGATGGCCAAGGCGCGGTCGGTCTGCGGGAAGAGCCGCATCAGCTGGGCGAGCAGGTTTTCGAGCAGCTGATTGACGTCGAGATTGCGCGCGAGTTGCTGGGCGATGTCGAGAATGGTCTGCAGTTTGGCCGCGGCGTCGGGACCGAGCATGCCGTGGGCGACAGACGACGTCGCGCTCACGGTTTCGCGGACGGTATACTGGGTTTCGGGCGCCTTGAGCTTGATGATGAAGACGTGCGGCCCGAAGCGGAGTTGATCGCCGTCGGCGAGCCGTTGCGGCTCCATGGGCGTGATCTTGTTGCTATTGAGGAAGCTGCCGTTGGAGCTTTCGAGATCGACGACGTAGTATTCGGGATCCTGATGGACGATTTGCGCATGATGCCTGCTGACGGCCTGACTGGGCAAGCAGACGTCGCAATCGTGCTGCCGGCCGAGGGTGGTGGTGTCCTCGGCCAGCGGGAACGATTTTCCCGATTCAGGGCCCTGGATGCAAAGCAAGTATCCCATGCCCATCGACTGTAACGAAAGCGGGCGCGAAATGCCAGTGTTTATCGCCGTCTTGTTCAACGCTTGGGAATAACATATTCTCCAAGGCATAGTGCCTTCGCGCGGGTATCACCCTTTTTCCGCCGAAATGATCTTCGGGTCTGCACGCCATACGCGATATCGAATTTCGACGCCTTGCGGTGCGTACATCACTACGGGCAAGCGACTGTTGTAGCGGATGAAAAACGGCCTGCTGCTTAGGGTGACAAATCGTTCGACGCGGGGGGCGTTGGGGACGGGATTCAGCAACGTGCTCCCCATCGATCCGAGTTTTTTGAGGACGTACCGCGGGTATCCCCAACCATGAATGATTTCCTCCTCGATCTTTCCGTCGAAGAAATATGAATTCGCCGCATCTAGTTGCATGGTTATCCCGGCGATCAATTCGATCTGGAGCGCCGATTCATCGTCCTGCTTCGGAAGTTTGACTACATAGCGTACCATACCTTTTTCGGCGGGTGGAAACGCTTTAAGATCATCGTCTGCTAGCACAGCTCCCGCCAGCGTCGCTAAGCAACACATCACCACGGCCGGCATCGACGTCTGCATAAAAGTCTCCGTGTCGACAATCGGCTAACGCAAGAATCCATGTTTGCTTCGGAGAAAGGAACGGGGACGCCGACCTTTTGGAGATGGGAGAGAATCTCGGCGGCTCGCTCGCCCGCCATCCGAAGGCAGCGACCTCAGCTCAATGCACCATCAAGAAGTGCTTCGTATTCAGAAGTCCCCACATCAAATCTTGCAGGGCTTCCGTCTTGTTCTCGGTCGACTTCAGGAACTCCAGGCTGAGCGACATCTCTTCCGCATTCGGATGCCGGGCGAGCGACCACAGGAACGTCTCGGTCACCAGGTCCTTGTCGCTGAGCTTCATCCGCGTGAGCAGGGCAGGGCGGCCGCTGGCGTTTTGCACTCGGCCGTGAATCGACTTGCCGTTGATGAAGTGCAGGGCCTGCAGCATGTTCGAGGAGTTGTCGCGTTCGCACTCGCAGGCGTCCATTCGCTGCGGTTTGCCGAACAGATTGAGGAATGCGTTGGCGCTGTTGGCGTCGGGGAGTTGGGCGGCCCGGAACCCGGCCGGCATGCCCGCGAACGCTTCGGGGACCGCGGTCGCCTGCACGAGCGAATCGAGCAGCGCCTCGGCCGGGATGCGGCGCGGGATCGCATGCGAGAAGTTCTGCTCGTCGTGCTTGTTCGAGGCGTTGGCCAGGCTCGAGCGCTGATACGTCGCCGAGGTGACGATGCGGCGCATGAGCTTGCGGAGGTCGTAACCCGACTTCACGAAGTCATCGGTGAGGGCGTCGAGCAGGGCCGGGTTGATCGGCGGATTGGTGCTGCGGATGTCGTCGACGGGGTCGATGATGCCGCGGTGGAAGTAGTAGCTCCAGATGCGATTGACGAGTCCGCGGGCGAAGAAGCGATTGTCGGGCGAAGTCAGCCACTGGGCGTACGCCTCGCGGCGGTCGGCATTGGGGTCGAGTTTTGGCTCGTCGCCTCCCAGGAACTTCGGCGGTTGCGCCTTGTTCGTGCGCGGATTGGTCGACGACCCAGCCGCCAGGTTGAGCTGGACGACGCTCGTCTTCTCGGCGCGTCCCGGCGAATTGTAGCGCGTGTCGGGCTTGACGGTCACTTGATTGAAGAAGCTGGCGAGACCGAAATAATCGCCCTGCGTCCAGTTTTCCGCGGGGTGCGAATGGCAGCGGGCGCAAAGCATGCGGACGCCGCAAAAAACTTGCGTGACGCGCTCGACGGTGTCGTTCGTGTCCTTGCTGATGACGAAGTAAACGCTGGCGGGATCCTCGGTGATGCCGCCGCGCGCGGTCAGCAATTTACGGGCGAACTGGTCCATCGGCATGTTGGAGGCCACCGCGCTGCGGATGAACTCGCGGAACATGAAGACCGCGGGCGAGCTGGCGCTGTTGCGCGAGTTCTGCAGGAGATCGCCCCACTTGAGCGACCAGTGGTCGATGAATTCGGGACGCTGGAACAGGCTGTCGATGACGGCGGTACGCTTGGTGGACGTCTTGTCGGCGAGGAACGTCCGGATCTCGTCGGGCTTGGGTTGCACGCCGATCATGTCGAGATAGATGCGACGCAGGAACTCCTCGTCCCCGGCGAGTTCCGACGGCGTCACATGCAGGCGATTGAGCTTGTCGATCACATGGCGATCGACGAGATGTTCGGGAACTGGCGTCGGTTTGAAGGCGGCGCTGGCCCTGAGGACCATCACGCTCGTCGCGGCAAAGGTCCGTTCGAAGCGGGCGACGATCGCGGTCTCGCCGGCGTCGCCCGCGGTGACCAGGCCCTCGTCGGTGACCTCGGCGAACTGCGTGTTGTTCGCGGAGAAGACGCTCAGCTTGGTGACGTCACGCGTGGTGCCGTCGCTGTAGTCGGCCAGCAGCTGGAGCTGATGCTTCTTGCTCGGCTCAAGCACGAGCTTGTCCGGGAAAATACGTATTCCAACGACGTGCGTCTGATCTTTTAGATCGCTGGGGCAGCCCTGGGCAATCCACTGGACGACGATGCGATCCGAGAGGGAGCCGCGGGCGAAGCGGATGCCGCCTTCGTGGGGAGCATCGCCGCGCGGCTTGGCGACTAGCATGCTCGCCTCGGGCGTCAGGAAGTTGATGCGTCGGCCAGAGAACTCTCGGCTAATCGCGGGGAAATCCTGCTCGGGGTCGGCGCCGCGGAGCGAGAGCTTGAAGCCGTTCTTGCCGAGCGAGTACCCATGGCACGCTCCCATATTGCACCCGGCCCGCGACAGCACCGGCATCACTTCATGGCGGTAACTGAGGAGCGGTTCCTGGGCGGGGAGTTCCACCTTGACGGGAATCGCGAACGTCTTGCCGCGGATGGCGACGGTGATCTTCGTCGTGCCGTTGGCAATCGGCTTCACCCAGCCGGCTTCGATGGTCGCGATCTTTGGATCGGAGCTGACGATCTGGGCTTCGCCGCGCAGGTCGAGCGAGAAGCCGTCGGCGCTCGAGGTCATCACCTGGACAGACTGCGGCTGGCGCGGATGGTTGAGCTGGATCGCGGTCGGATGCACGGCGATCGTTTGAGCCGGAAGCATTGAGGCGGAGAGGAGAAGCAGGCCGATGGGCCAGCGTTTGTCGAGCATAGGAACCTCGAGAATAAACGGCGAGAAAAATTGCGGGGAGGCGGGTTTTGTGCTTGGTGCCGCGGAGGCGCCTTAGATACACTGTAAAGAACTCACGCTCAACACTCAACCCAAATTCCCGAATCGGGAGGTTTTATGGTGCAGTCTCCAGACTTGTCGCGGCGCGACGTCCTCCAGGCCACGGGCGCCGTGGCGACGACTTCGGCCGTGGCCGCGCTGTTCCCCTCGGGCGTCTACGCCGGCGAGAACACCGTCATTCAGCTCGCCCTCATCGGCTGCGGCGGCCGCGGCACCGGTGCTGCCGGCGACGCCCTCGCCGTCCCCAACACCAAGCTCGTCGCCATGGCCGACGTCTTCCCGGAACGCCTGGCCGGCAGCTACCGCTCGATCAATCAAGGCCCCAACGTCGCCAAGGTCGACGTCCCCGAGAGTCGCCGATTCATCGGCTTCGACGCGTATCAAAAAGCGATCGACGCCTTGCGCCCCGGCGACATCGCCATCATGGCCACGCCCCCCGGGTTCCGCTGGCTCATGTTCGATTACGCCGTCCGCAAGGGCGTCAACGTATTCATGGAAAAGCCGCTCACCGTCGACGGCCCCAGCACGAAGAAATTCTTACGCGTGGCCGAGGCGTCCGAACGCGCCGGCATCAAGGTTGGCGTCGGCCTGATGTGCCGACACTGCGACGCCCGCAAGGAACTCCTCAAGCGCATCCAGGACGGCGCCCTCGGCGATCTCACGTTCCTGCGTGCGTACCGCATGACCGGGCCCGTCGGCACCTGCTTCGCCGAGCCCAAGCCGGCCGGCATCAGCGAACTCATGTTTCAGATCCAGCGCTTCCATTCGTTCCTCTGGGCGAGCGGCGGCTGCTACAGCGATTTCCTGATCCACAACATCGACGAATGCTGCTGGATGAAGGGCGCCTGGCCCGTCAGCGCCAAGGGGTCCGGCGGCCGGCACTTCCGCGGCAACTACATCGACCAGAACTTCGACAGCTACTCCGTCGAGTACACCTTCGCGGACGGCGCCAAACTCTTCCTCGAAGGGCGCAATGTCCCCGGCTGCCATCAGGAATTCGCCAGCTACGCCCATGGCACGAAGGGCTCGGCCGTCATTTCGCAATCGGGGCACACGCCGGCGCGGTGCCGAATCTTCCGGGGCCAAAACTTCATCAACGACGACGTCGTTTGGCGTTACGGCACGGGGACCGGTGCGGAGCCCAACCCGTACCGACTGGAATGGGTCCACCTGATCGACGCGATCCGCAACGACCGTTATTACAACGAAGCCCGCCGCGGCGCCGAGGCGAGCCTGATCACGTCGATGGGCCGTATGGCGGCGCACACGGGCCAGCAGGTGACGCGTCAGCAGATGCTCGATTGTGAGCACGAGTTCGCCCCGGACATCGACAAGCTGACGCTAACGAGCGACGCCCCGATCCGTTTGGGCGCGGACGGCAAATACGCGTTTCCGAATCCGGGCGTCAATCGGGCGCGGGAGTATTAACGAAGGGAGCGACGCCCGAATTCCGGCCTGAAGGGCCGACTCATATAGCCCAGGCCGTAAGGCCTGGGTGAAATTGCGTATCAGCCTCGGCCCTGTAGGGGCCGCTCGCCAGGAGCCTTCGCGATGCCGCAATCCTTGGCAAAAATCTACGTGCACGCGGTTTTCTCGACGAAGAATCGCGAACCGACGATTCAATCCGCATGGCGCGAAGAGCTGTTCAGGGTGCTCAGCGGCATCGCAAACAACATCGACTGCCAGGCACTCGTGAACGGCGGCGTTGCGGACCACGTTCATATGATGTTCATCCTGGGCCGAACGCATACCGTCGCCGGGGCCATTGGAACGATCAAGTCGACGAGTTCCGCATGGGTGAATGAGAAGATTCGCCCGGCAATCGAATTCCATTGGCAGGCGGGCTATGCTGCATTCTCCGTGAGTCAGTCGAACGTGGAAGCGGTACGCAATTACATCCAGAACCAGGAGAGGCATCACAGCAAGCAGACGTTCCAGGACGAACTACGTGAATGGTTGCGTCGCTACGAAATCCACTGGGATGAACGTTACCTCTGGGAATGACGTCGAGCGGCCCTTACAGGGCCGAACTAATGCAATCGTTTACCCAGGCCTCACGGCCTGGGCTGTAAGAGTCGGCCTTTCAGGCCGAAGAGCAACCCGACGGTATAGGTATTCAGGCCGAAGAGATCGTTTCTGGCGAGAGAGTTCGGTGATTAGATGATCGATCGATTTGGTTGGATTTTGGGAGTCGTCGGCGGATTATTGGGTGCGTTATCAGGAGGGATTTTCACAACCTTTGCGCTGGTCGGCTTCGAGCGAATTGCCGGTATCATTATTATCCCTTGCGCAACCTGGATCGGACTACTCGTCGGCCTTCTAGTCGCTCAATGGTTGACCCGATTCGATTCTCGGGGGCCCCAGTAGTTGGCGGACACTCATGATTATCACCATCGACGGACCTGCCGGCGCCGGCAAGAGCACCGCCGCTCGCCGGCTCGCCCAGCGCCTGGGCTTCGACTTTCTCGACACCGGCGCCATGTATCGGGCCGTCACGTGGGTTTGCCTGCGCGACGGCATCGATCGCTCCTGCGAATCATCTCTCCAAACGCTGCTCGCGTCGCTGCGTCTGGAAGTCCCCGGCACCCAGGTCCTCGTCGACGGCAATGACGTCTCGAATCTCATTCGCACGCCGGAGGTGACGGCGGCTTCTGCGGCCATCGCCAATAGCCCGCTCGTGCGACACACCATGGTCGGCTGGCAAAGGGCCATCGGGGCCGACCGCGATATCGTCTCCGAGGGACGCGATCAAGGGACGCTCGTCTTTCCGCACGCAGAGTGCAAATTCTTCCTCGTCGCCGATCCCCGGGAACGGGCCATGCGCCGTCAGCGCGAACTGGCGCAAAAAGGTTCGTCGCTGACCTGGGAAGAAATCCTCAGTGATCAAGAGGCCCGCGATGCGCGCGACGCGCAGCGAGCCATCGCGCCAATGACGCCGGCCCCCGATGCGGTCCTGCTCGATAGCACGGGACTTTCGCTCGAGGAGGTTATCGAACAAATGTTCGCGGAAGTGCAGCGGCGGAGACACATTGTTTAGCCGCTGCGTCCTCGCGGCGCGGCCGTCGGGTTCGCGCCGCGAGGACGCGGCGGCTAAACACTCACGGCCCAAACGGCGGCGGCGGCGGAGCCGGGACCGGCCCCGCGCCCGGCGCGATCAGCGGCGGCGGCACCGCGGGGAACGGAACCACCGGCTGCGCCGTCCCGATCAATCCGGGCAATTGGCCCTGCGGCGCACACACGCCGCCGTACGGGTCGACCTGGTTTCGGTACATCCTCGGCTTCTTGAAGTAGTCTTGCATGTCCACGAGGGGACTCGTCGAACAGCCGAACATCGGCAGGAACAGCAGCGGGGCAAGTCGTTTCATAATTCGATCGCTTGCGTCAGACTCTCGAAGAGCCCTTCCAGAACGAGACTCACCTGGAGGTATCGGTCCAGATGCGTCTGCGCCTCCAGGCAGCGATCGATCAGGGCGGCGATTTTCTCGGGGCCCAGACGGTCCGCTAACCGTTGTAGCGATTCTCCCTCCTCGCCGGGCGTCAACGCCGCACCCAGGCTGAGTCGCAACGCCTCGCGCAGGCCGTCCAGCATCAAGAAGAAGACCTGGCCCACACGCTGGCGATGCAGCGCCGTCTCCTTGCCCGCTTCCTCCGCGAACTCGGCGAATTCCTTGGCCAACTCGAACGTCGCCACCTTGGGCTGCGCCAAACCATGCAGCAGTTTCGCGCGGAACGCCCACAACTCCGGATCGGCGAGCAACACCGCGCGGCCCGGACTGCCGCCCGCGAGCCGCACCAGGCGATCGGGATCGGCGGCTTCGTTTTTGACGAGGATGCTGCGGACCAAATCGTTGCCCAGCGGCGCGAAGCGGACGACCTGGCAGCGCGAACGAATGGTCGGCAACTGACCTTCCAGGTGCGTGCCGATCAGGATGAGGAGCGAGCCCGGCGGCGGTTCCTCCAGCGTCTTCAGAAAGCCATTCGCTGCAGTGTCGTTGAGGTCGTCGGCGTCGTTGAGGATGGCGATCTTGCCGTGCTGCCGGGCGGGTTTGAGCGCGAAATTGGCGATCAGGTCGCGGATCAAATCGATGGGGAACTCGTTCTTATCCTCAGGCCTTTGCAATTCGAGCAAATCGGGATGGGTGCCCGCAACCACCAACTTGCACGCGGCACACGTGTCGCAGGCCGCCAAAATCTCCTTGGGCGTTTCGCAGAGAAGGGCCTTGGCGAGTTCGCGGGCAAACAGGTGCTTGCCCACGCCGGCCGGGCCCACGAACAGATACGCATGAGCGAGTCGGCCGCGGCGGACGATATGGTCGAACGCCGCGGCCCAGCGGTCATGGCCCAGGATGGAGGACCAGGCCATTACTTCCGCTCGGAGACGCAGTACAGGTACTTGTCCGAGCGTAAGAAGAAGGCGCCATCCGCCGCCACCATGCCGGCCATGAACGCGTCCTTCGCGTCGCCGGTGCTCACGGCGTTGACGGTGAGGATCTTCTTTTCCTTGGCGATCTCGAATACCGTTGTCGTGCCATCCTCGGCGAGGACGAAGAGCTTGTTGTCGGCCACCAGCGGCGAACCGGAGAAGGTGTTGCCCTGGGCGCGCTGCGACCAGTGCTTTTCGCCGGTCTTGGCGTCGCCGCAAGTGACGATGCCGCCGTTGTTGCAGGTGAAGATGAAGTCCCCGACGACGGTCGGCGAGCTGTAGCCGGACGGAAGATTCTTCGAGGTCCAGAGAACTTTGGGCTCGACATTCTCGCCGGTCGGTTGCACGGCGGCGAGGACGTCGCCGGGGGAATAGAGGACGCCGTCCGCGGAGGTCATGGAGGCCATGGTCGCCGGCCTGGACTTGGTGTGTCTCCATAGTTCCTTGCCGGTGAGGGGATCGTGCGCGGTGAGTCCGTTCGGCGTCGCGAGGACGACTTCGCTCTTGTCGCCGTTCTGGAACAAGTGAGGCGTGTTCCAGTTGATGAGGTTGGGCCGGGGAATGCGCCAGGTGTTTTGGCCGGTGACGCGGTCGATGGCGACCGCGAACGACTCGCCGACGTTTTCCATGTGTACGAGGACGCTGCCGGGGATGAGGATCGGCGAGGAGGCCATGCCGACGTTATTGCCAACGGTGGGATAGTCGCCCACGAGGGAGCGGTACCATTCGAGATTGCCGTCGTGATCAAGGCATACAAGGTCGGCGGTAGCGAAAAGGGCGTAGACGCGCTGGCCGTCGGCGATCGGCGTGGGGGCGGCCATGTTGGTCTTGGGATGGCACTGGGTGCCCCCGGTCGCCCAGAACTGGCGTTCCCAGAGCCGGTCGCCGGTCTTGACGTCAAAGCAAAGGACGTGCAGCCGTTTCTGTTCGGGGCCGGTGGCGGCGGTCACGTAAACTCGTCCCTTGGAGACGACCGGCGCGGAGAGCCCGCGGCCCGGCAGCGGCATCTTCCAGCGGACGTTGGTGGTTTCGTCCCACTTCAGCGGGAGATTGGTTTCCTTGGAAACGCCCCGGCCGCCGACGCCGCGAAACTGCGGAAAATCCTCGGCCTGCGCGAAGCTGGCCAGCGCGAGCAGGGCAATCGAAAGTCGTTTCATGGTTAGGATCCCTTTTTGCGTTCGGACAGCTTCGGAGTGATGTTTGCGAACGGCACTCGGCCCCCCAGGTGATCGCAGATGCGAAGTTGGAAGGACCACTGCTGCGCCCAGCTATCGGTCTGTTCGTTCTGCAGCACCTTGATCAGGATCTCATTGCGGCCCTCTTTGAGGACGCCCTTGCCCGTGTGCTGGTCCATCCGCATGCCGTGGTGGTACTCTTCACGGAAGTAGATCTCTTTGCCGTTGAGCCAGATGCGGACGGCATTGTTGCTGCCGGCGCGGATCTCGACGGGCTGGTCCTTGGGGGACTCGATGACGCTGTACGCGTAGTAGACGGCGCCCTTGAGTTGGTCGACGACCTTGTTAAAATCGACGAGGCCGAGCTTGTCGGTCGGCGCGGTTTCTTCCCAAATACAGGTGACGCCGTCCTTGCCGACGTACTTGGCAGCGAGATCGACGCCCGCCTCGGGGGGGTAGGGAGTTTTGAAGCCGACGCCCTTGACGTTGTTGAAGGGACCGGTGACGGCCCAGCGGGTGACGAAGCCGAACTGTTCGGTGAGGTTGACGTCGACGCCCAGCTTCTTCAGCGAGTCGGCGACCTGCGTGACTTGATCCTTATCGCGGGCATGTTCGAGGGCCTTGAGATACGCGGCCTTGGCGTCTTTCGCATTGGCGGCATCTTTGAGAATGACCTCGACGGCGTCGCGGCGGAGTTCCTGGCCGGGGTCGTCAAGCATGGTCGGCAGCAAGCGAGTCGGGGCGGTCTTGTCGAGCTTGACGAGATACTCGTAGGCAAGTCTACGGGCGGCGCCCGATTGACTGCGATCCTTGACGAACGTTTCGAACGACGCGGCCTTTAGCGGCTTGCCCTGGCGAGCGGCCTTGTCGGCGATCGATTCGACGGCGGAGCGGATCCAGTTGGCGGCGGTCGGGTCAGCGTCGCCCAAGCCGGCAAGGACTTGCGGCAGGACTTCAGGGCCCTTCCCCGCGAGTTCCTTCCACGCCTTACGCGCTTCCGCGTTGCCGGACCCTTCTTTGCCGACGGCCTTGAGACGCAGGAGCAGCGACGGCACTTCCTCGGCCGACAGCGGCGCGATGCTGAGCAGCAGTAGACATAACGAACCACGAGTGACCATGACGCACCTCTGGGGTGGGAAACATTTCGCTGGAGTTAAAATTATGGATGTTGGCGGCGAAAGCCCAGGGATGGCGATCCCTGGGGAATCGCCCGGAAACACGATTTTGCGCGAACGCGATTGCACCAAAATGACGATTTTTGGCGATTCCCCAGGGATCGCCATCCCTGGGCTTTCCCGGCGGTTCACCAATCCTTCGTCTCGCGCACCGGCGGCAACGGGTCGGGAACGGCCCGTAACAGGCGTTCGCGCAGGCGCTGCAGATGGAGGTGCGTCTCCTCGTAAGTGAGCGGTTGGAGCTGATCCTCGTCGCGCAACATTGTGACCTGGCCGGGCCGCGACTTCTTCGACTTCTGCGCATCGACTGCGCCGCTGGTTTCGCCGACGCCGTTCGGATCGCTTGGCGCCGGTCGGTCGGGCTTTTTGGGAGTTTGCGCCTTGGCTTCCTCGGGTTGGGTCTTCGGCTCCGGTGCATTGCCGTTAGGCGGGTCGCCGGGGAGTTGGCGGGCCTGCATCAGCGCGATCTCGAGATTGTGGCGGGCGTCCTTCTGCAGGTCGGCGTCCTCGGCGACGCGCAGCGCCTCTGTGAACGCTTGCACCGCCAACTCGAGACGTTCGCGGTCCTTCCCCTGAGCCAGATGCAAGAGGGCCGTGCCGCGGTCGAAGTGGGCGCGCGCCTGGCGCGTCGGCGGAATCTGACCGTCTTCGAGAGCCCGGCGATAACAAAGCTCTGCCTGCGAATAATTTCCCAACCGAAAATACGCTGCTCCCTGATTGAACGCGACCAGGCCCGGATCGCGGGCGCCGACCTCGGCCTTCACGAACCAGGAGAGCGCTTGCGGAATGTCGCCCCGGGCAAAAGCCTCGTTGCCCTGCTGCAGCGCGCCCTCCTGCGGCGCCGCAGCGACGAGAATCGTCAGCGCGCCCCCGGCGAAGGCAGGTCGCCACGGCAATCGCAAAGTTGCGATCAAACCGACGACGGCAGCTGCCAATAGCCAAAACGGATGCGGAGTCACGGCGACGGCCGGCTCTTCGTTCGCCGGGGCCTCACGCCACAACTTTTGCAGGTCGGCAAAAATCGAGATCGAACCCGTGGATGTCGCGAAGAACTTCCCCGACGTCCGCCGAGCGATCTCTTCCAGACGCTCGGAGTGCACCCGGCTGGCGACCGGCGCGCCGAGGTAAAGCAGTGGCTCGGGGATGTCGGCGGGCTGATCGGGCATACCGACGGCAACGACGTGGACCGGCACGCCCCGTTCCCGGGCGCGGGTCGCGCCGGCGAGCCATTCCTCGTCATCGGCCGGGTCGTCGCCGTCGGAAAGGAGCACGATGTGCTGACCGCCGACACGTTTGCCGGGCAACGATTCGAGGGCGAGCGTCAGCGCCGAGCCGATGCGGGTGCCGCTGGGATCGACGTCGGGCCGTGGCCGAATCTCGCGCGCCGGCGCGGCAGCGTCGAGTTTGGGGAGCGCGAAACGCAGGTGTTCCGCATCCGCGGTGAGCGGGAACTGCACCTGGGCCTGGCCCGCGAAAATGACCAGTCCGAAGCGATGCTGTCCCACGGCTTCCCATTCTCGGACAAAGCGCTGGAGGACCCGTCGGGCCTTGGTCTGGCGACTCGGCTGCTCTGCCAACATACTTCGGCTCAAATCGAGCACGATCATGCCGTCGATGCCTGCGGCGGCCGGCGCGGTCTGCGTCCCCCAGCGCGGGCCGGCGAGGGCGACGATCGCACACGCCAACGCCGCCACGAGTAACCCGGGGAAATCGGAGGCGGGAGAGAACAATCGAGCGACCAGGTGCGGCGTGCCCATCTGTATGAGACGAGAGCGTCGCCAAGTCCGCGTCCGTTGCCAGCAGATTGCCAGGAGCGGCAGCAGCAGCAAGCCGGTGAGCATCCAAGGATATGCGAACCATGAAGACATGCGCGTTTCCCAGGCGAGCGGCCGACGTGAGTCGGCCGGTACGGCATCCAGTGAGAGACGTTCAATTCGAGACGATCAATACTCCCGCAAAAGTCCTGTACCGGCCGACTCACGTCGGCCACTCGCCTTATTGTAGCGGGCGTCAATTCACGTGCCCGCGGGCTTGAGGCGGTCGGCGGCTTGCAGAAAAACTACGCAGGCCGGGCAACACTCGCGAATCCCGGCTTTCAGCGCGGCGTCGCGGGGGGCATGCTCTGGGCTGTTTTTTGAGAGGTTCGTGAACCTTCGGCGAAGCCGGGCGGCGCGGCAGTCAACGGGCGACGCTTAGAATCTGATCGAACGGCAGGACGCACGCTGAGGGTTTGCTCGGTTCAAACCGGGTAAGACACAGGGACGAACGAAAGAAGGAAATCCGCAGAATCCTCCTAGGTTGTGGGCTTTTTCTCATCTTGGCTAAACGAGTTGCCGATGATTGGTAGTGTCGTGACTTAGGTGCAAAGCAACGAGTCGCCATCAGGGATGATGACTGCTCAATGCGGACAGGATTTTGGCTGTCTCAACTGGTTCCCGGCCGGCGCTGACCCCGGCAGGATGCCCGCACGGAAAGACCCATCCGTGAAATCGCCGGCGCCGGTTGAGAGTTACCGCACAATCCCTGTGACCGGGGAGACCCTACCAACAAGAAGTGGAGTGCCTGCCATGAAGAAAGTTTTTACTACCGGACAGGTCGCCAAGATTTGTAAAGTCGCGCCCCGGACGGTGAGTAAATGGTTCGATTCGGGCCGACTTCGGGGTTACCGCATCCCCGGGAGTCAGGACCGCCGAATTCCACGAGAGCATCTCATCAAGTTCCTCAAGGAACACGGGATGCCGCTGGGCGAACTCGAAGAAGAGGGCCTGCACAAGATCCTCATCATCGGCGCCGAAAAGTTGTTCATCGATCGCGTCAAGGAAATGCTTCCTGAAGACGACGATTTCAAGTACGAATTGGCCCACAGCGGCTTCGAAGCCGGCATTCAGGCCGAATCGTTCCACCCCGACACCATCGTCATCGACCTGGCGATGGGCCGCAGCGAAGCGGTGCAAATTGCCGCCAACCTGCGCCGCAACCCTGCCTACGAACTTACTCTTATCATCGGCCTCGCCAGCGAAGACGAAGCCAATCCTGAGAGTCTCAGCAACTACGGCTTCAACGAAGCGTTCAAGAAACCGTTCGACGTCGCGCTCCTGGCGGAACGGATTCGCTCGCTCGTGGAAGAAAAACGGGCCAATCTCTAAGGCCCCGCACTCCGTCGGATTTCAAACCCGAAGCGCCGTCAAGGTACTGCCTACCTTGCCGGACGCCTCGGGTTTGGTCCGTTTAGACCATTTCACGCCTGCGCATTGGCAGGGGCACAGAGACCTCGTGATCTAGCCCCGGATGAGGCCAGGGGATGTAGCCACGACCGCCCGATCGCTCCGGAGGAGCGAAGGAAGCATATCTGGTAAGGCCGAAGTCTCCTCTGCCCCTGCCGGGGCAGCCCAATTTCTTCGTGCAACCACGGGTTGCGCTGCGCTTCACCCGTGGCTACATTCCGTCGCCCCATCCGGGGCGAAAATCGGCGCTTCGATGCCTATTTCAAATGCTAACTGGTCCAGAGCGGTTTTGCGTTTGTATTGCACAACCGTTACGGCGAGCCGGGTCGCGTCAGCGCCCGGAGAACAGATGGATTGCAAGAACTCGCTCCTCCAAGTGCTGAGCCGGCTCGCCGAACGCAGCGCAAACGTGAACCGCTCTGGGGGTGAAAAAAGCAACCAGAAGTTGTTGGACGTTGTCCAAACGAAAAATGGCGACGGTCCCGCAGGGGAACCATCGCCTTTCGGCTTTACGAATCTCACTTTATCGCGGCGGAGCCGAATCGAAGAGCTGCTGCAAGTAACCCGGCGTTCGCTGCGATTCAGAGGGGGCTTCCGTTTCGCTCGGCGTCGGCAACGCGTCCGTCGGCAGGTTCGGGGGCAATACCGG
Organism: Gemmatales bacterium; assembly: GCA_038217425.1. Lineage (GTDB taxonomy): Bacteria > Planctomycetota > Planctomycetia > Gemmatales > Gemmataceae > JAIEPT01. Next base: position 29,265 of record JBBQPM010000026.1, on the reverse strand, counting down.
CGGCAAGGCTGTGCCAGGCGCCTGCCGCCTTCGCATCGCCTCCATCTGTTCCGCTTCGCGGTGTAGGTTCGCGAAGTAGTTCTGCACCGGAATGACGCCACGCGTCGTCATGGCGCCGCCGAAATAGACGCGCTGCGCCGGCATCGGTTGCGGCGACATCGTCTGCCAGGCCGGCGGCGGGTAATAATAGACCTGCTGGATCGGCATCATGCCCGGGACGGGGTAGTACACCTGCGCCTCGCTCACCGAGGCGCTCGCCAGGGCCAGAGCCGAGACAATTAGCGATCGTTTCATGTTCGTACCTCCTTCCCTGGCAATCGGCCACGGGAGGCGGAGGCAATCACCGAACGTCAGCAGATCGCGATGGCGGTAAGGGAATCGGCGCCGATTGCGCCGGGCATGCTAATTCTGCGGAGAACGAAGATCGCGCAGGCGATTGCGGATGTAACGAGCCCGCTCCGCGTTGCGCTCCTCGCCGTCCAGCGCGGTGCCGGCCAATTTCTGTAGATGGGCCGACTGCGTATGCAGAAACAAATCGTTCACCGCCGCGATCGTCACGTCCTCGATCAACCCCGTATGGACGCCCAGACGCAGGTTCGACAGTAAATCCATCGTCTCCTCCGACGGAATCATCGTCGCGGAGCTGAGAGTGCCGAAAGCGCGCGAAACCTTGTCCTGCACTACCGAACGTTTCTCGCGCACCATCGTGTTTCGAAGCTGACGTTCGTAGGTGATAATCTGCGGGATGACGCTGTTGATTTCCTGCAGGATCTTCGTTTCGCTACGGCCCAGCGTGACCTGGTTCGAGATCTGGTAGAAATCCCCCGACGCTCGGCTCCCCTCGCCGTAGAGACCCCGTACGGCGAGGTTGATCTTTTGGAGCGAACGGAAGACCTTTTCGATCTCCTTGTTCATGACCAGGGCGGGTAGATGCAGCATGACGCTCGCGCGCATGCCGGTACCGACGTTGGTGGGGCACGCGGTCAGGTAGCCGAACTCTTCGCTGAAAGCGTAGTTGACTTTCTGTTCGAGAGCGTCGTCGAGCCGGTCGATGTCTTGCCAGGCCTCGTCCAGGGAGAAGCCGCTGCGAAGGACTTGCAAACGGAGGTGGTCCTCTTCGTTGATCATAACGCTGATGTTTTCGAGCTGCGATAGCGCGACGCCGCGCGGTCCCTCGGCATTGGCGAGTTCCCGGCTAATGAGCTGACGTTCGACGAGGAACTGCCGATCGAGCAGGCTGAGGGTGGCGAGGTTAAGGTATTTGAGCTCGGGATCAAACGGAAGCTTGGTGAGCTTGTCGCGCAGGGTGGAATCGATCTCGGCCTTTTGATGGGCGCTTGCGCGGTTGGTGAAGGGGAAGGACGAGAGGTTGCGCGCCAGTCGGATGCGGCTGGAGACGACCACGTCGGCATCGGGGCCGTTCCCCTTGAGCCATTCGCCGCAGTTGGTTAAGAGGCTATCGAGGTTCATCGGGCGCTTCCTTTTGACGGATCTGATCGCGGAGGCGGGCCGCTTGTTCGTAGGCTTCGGATTCGACGGCTTCGCGCAATTGCTGGCGCAGGACCATGAGTTCGGCTTGCCGCGAGGCATCGGCACTGGCGTGGGGCGGAATCTTACCGACGTGTCTCGTGCCCCGATGGATGCGGAAAATGAGCGGCTCCAGTGCTTCCTTGAACACGCGATAGTCGTGCGGACAACCAAGCCGGCCTCCCGCACGGAACTCCATATACTTTATCCCGCATGTGGGACAGGTCAATCGCGCCCATTCGTCCGTCGGATGCCCCACTGCCTGCCCGAGCACCGACTGCAAGATCACCGAGAGATTGAGTTCCTGGTTCTTGAGCAATTCCTGTTTCTCCGAGCACGCCTGGCACAGATGCGTCTCCTGCTTCTTGCCGGCGACGATGTGCGTGAAGTGAACGGTCGCGGGATTCTCGCCGCAGCTTTGGCATTTCACGGGGATATTCTCCAATCCGCTACGCGTCTTCCATCTGCCTGATTTGATCGCGGATCCGCGCCGCCTCTTCGTAATCTTCCTGATTTACCGCCGCCTTGAGCTTCAGGCGGAGCTGGACCATCGTATTCTCGGCTTCCTTGGTTTTGGAACCGCGCCGGGGCGCCTTCCCGCAGTGCCGGGCGTCGCCGTGAATGTTTTCCAGGAGCGGCACGAGTTCCTCGCGAAAGACCTGATAATCGTGGCTACAGCCGAGCCGGCCCGAATTGCGGAAATCGGTGAATTTTAGCCCGCAGTGCGGACATTCGTGCTGCGGAAAGATGCTCTCGTCTTCCTCAGTCCCCGCCGGGATTTTACCCGTTTTGCCAAGCTGGGGGGAATCGTGCAGGTATTTATGCGCGCAGGTTTCGCACAGGTGGAGTTCGTCGTAACTCCCCGCGCCGTGGACTTCCGTGATGTGCAGCGTTGCGGGGTTCGAGCAGCGTTGGCACTTGGTCATTGGCCTAAATCCTAAACACACAGGTACTATCTTCGCCATTCTAACAGGGTCTGCCGGGGTGTCAAGAAAACGATGGCAGCGACGTCTGCCAACCTGACAGTCCCGCATCGTGCCGTCAACAGATCGCGTTTTTCTCAAAACTTACGAAATTAGCGACTTACGCCTACGCCAAGATTTCGGCACGCGGCTTGCATTTTCTTCCTCGCGTCCAGACGACTCGCTCCGATGATTCGCACGGGCCATCGGCACGCCTGGTTGAACTTCTTATAAGCCCGTTGCTCGAAAGGAGACTTTCCATGCAACTCGTTCAAAACCGCAATCACCGTCTCAGCTCGCTTTTCGACAGCTTCTTCGGCGACGACGTGTTGACGCCGCGAGCGCCGACGAACGTGCCCCTCTCGATGTGGCACGACGAGGCGAATTTCCATGTCGAGATCGACGCTCCGGGGCTTTCCGATAAAGATGTCGACGTTTCCGTTCACGAAGGAAATCTTTACGTCCGCTGGGAGCGCAAGGCCGAGCGGAAGGGCGAAGGCTTCGATCATCGCAGTTACGGAAAGTTCGAACAAGGCATCGTTCTGCCGCCCAACGTCAATGCCGACAAAGTCGAAGCACGCCTCGCGAATGGCGTCCTCCATCTGAGTCTGCCGAAAATCGAGCAGCCCAAGCCGCGGAAGATCGCGATCCAATCGTAAGTGCCCGGCGAACGCCCAGGGATTTGCCATCCCTGGGCGTTCGTTTTCTACAATATCCTCAGATGTAAGTCACTCGATCTGAGGATTCCGATCATGAAGTTCCGTTTGCTGACCCCCGGCCCCACGCCTGTTCCCGAAGAGACGCTGCTGGAACTCGCCAAGCCGATGATCTTCCACCGCACGTCCGAGTTCCGCGCTCTCCTGGGCGAAGTCCTCGCGGATCTCAAAACCGTCTTTCAAACCGCCAATTCCGTCCTGCCGCTCACCAGCTCCGGCACCGGCGCCCTCGAAGCGGCGCTGGTCAACGCCGTCCCCGCCGGCGGTAAAGCCATCGTCCTCGTCGCCGGCAAGTTCGGCGAACGCTGGAAGAATCTTTGCAAAGCGTTCGGCATTGAGGCGATCGTTCTTACCGTCCCATGGGGAGAAGCGGTGCAACCGGCACAGCTCGAAAAGGCGCTCGCGGATCATCCCGATGCAGTCGCCGTCTGCTCCACGCTCAGTGAAACGTCGACCGGCGTGGGACACGACATCGAAGCGTTCGGCAAGCTCGTCGCCAAGACGCCGGCCTTGTTACTGGTCGACGCCGTGAGCGGCCTGGGCGCGATGGAGTGCCGAACCGACGCGTGGGGCATCGACATTTGCTGCACCGGTTCGCAAAAGGCGCTGATGATGCCGCCGGGCCTGGCGTTTCTGTCCGTCAGCGACAAGGCATGGAAGACGATCGAGAAAAATCCGGCTCCGAGGACATTTTACTTCGATCTCAAGAAGGCGAAAAAGAGCGCCGACACCAACGACACCCCCTTCACGCCCGCCCACACGCTGATTCGGGCCATGAAGGTGAGCCTGAAAAAGATCTTGGCCGAGGGAATGGAGAACATCTGGAAACGGCAAGCGAAGTCGGCCCGCGCCGCCCGCGCCGGCTTCGAGGCGCTCGGCCTGGAGATCTATCCCAAACAGCCCAATACCGCGCTGACCGTCGTCAAAATTCCCGACGGCTACGACAGTTCGGTGTTGCTCTCGAAGCTCGAGAAACAATTCGGCTTGAAGCTCGCCAACGGGCAGGATCATCTGAAGGGCAAGATCATCCGCCTGGCGCACATGGGTTACGTGGACCAGTTCGACATCCTGGCCGGCATCGCGGGAGTCGAACTAGCGCTCAAGGAGATGGGCTTCGGCCTGGAAGTCGGCAAGGGCGTGGCCGCGGCGCAGCAGGTCTTCGCATCGTAGGGTATTTGCTTGGACGCGGACTCCCGCCGGCGCGGGAGTCGTCCCACAAAACGCGCCGTTTGTAGGTATACATATCTAGCCTGGTGCGGGCCGATTTTGGAACGTGTCTCCAGAATTTTCAGAAATTCGCCCCCATCAGGGGAGGGGCCTGACTGCATCTTCGCCGACACCTCCCTGCGCGCGCATCCAGCTCCGATACGCGGTTGCATAGCGGTCGAGATTCTCGCGCGAACCGCCGCCGCGAATGGGGGAACACATTTCGTACGTTGCGATGCCGTCGAAGCCGCCTGCCAGGAGGCCTTGGAAAAATGCCGCGTAGTTGATGAAGCCCGTGCCGAACGGTACCGCCCGGACCAGGTCCGCACCGGCGGATTCGTAGTTCACCAGATCCGGTTTGTAGCGGAAACGCGGCAGACGGACGTAATCGGCGTTGGTCGTGATCGCCGTGTGGGGGGCGGCCTGCTTCGCGGCTTCGTAAACGTCCTCGCCGCGAAGCGCCGGCGACCAGGCGTCGAACCCGAGCTTGCAGTTCGCTCGATCGACGTCGGCGAGGAACTCCAGTAGAGCCGAGGTGTGAACCGCAAGGTCGTGATGGTTTTGCACGGCGAGCGTCATGCCATGCCCGGCCGCGCGGTCGCACATCTCGCGCAGCGCCGTGGCCGTTCGTTGCCAGTTGGCGTGCGGCGATAGCGCGGGCGTTTCGTACGAAGTGAAGACGCGGACGATGGTCGCCCCCAGTTGCGATCCGATCCGGCACAGCGATTCGACGTAGGCGATTTGCATTTCCAGGATCGGCACCTCGCCTGCGACGACCGCGCCGAGATCGACGTACGCCCCGATCACCGGGCACGCGACGTGTGCCGTTTGGAGTTCCTGGCGAAGTGCCGCAACCGTTTCGATATCGGCATCGAGCGGCGACAAGTGAGGCCTTTTGCCCGCGATCATGACCGCGCCATAGCCAAGAGCCGCTGCGTGGCGAATGAATGCTCGCAGGTCGAGGGTCGCTTGGCCCCACAGGCCCGCGTAGCTGATCGAGAAGAGCGACAGTTGCATGAGAAGGCTCCAGAAGTTCTGCGGTGCAGAACATCATCACGCCGAGCCTTTCCGGCGTGAACAGCGAGTCGATCGAAGGATGGCGGGCGAGATGAAAACTTGCGCCGCGCCGCTCGCCTTGATGCAAACTTTCACGGCGGGAAACCAAACGGTAGTTACGAAAACAGCTCGAGTACCGGGTTGCTGACGCCGTCGACGGTGCGGATGGGGCGATTGCGGACCATCGTCTCCCGATTCGGGTCGATGCCGAGCGCGGAGTAAATGGTGGCGGCGAAGTCGCGTGCCGAGACCGGGCGATCCTCGACCGTCATGCCGCGCGCGTCGGTTCGGCCCACGACCTGCCCGCCGCGAACGCCCGCCCCGGCGAGCATCGTCGTCCAGGCGCGGGGGTGGTGATGGCTCCCCGTGTAATCGCGGCCGAAATCGCCCATCCAGACGACGAGCGTCTCTTCCAGCAGGCCGCGCTCGTGCAGATCTTCCATCAGGAACGCCATCGGACCGTCAAGCGACTGGCAGTTGCGCGTGATGCCCGCCACGGTATCGGAGTGGGTGTCCCAGTTCATGGGATGCTGGATTTCGATGTATTTGACGCCGTTCTCCAGCAGTCGGCGGGCGCCGAGACATTGCCGGCCGAACGGGGTTCGTCCATACGCGTCCTGAACGCGAGCCGGCTCGCGGTCGATCTGAAACACCGTACGGGCGAGGTCGAGATCCATGAGTTCGACGGCCCGGCGATAGCCGACGCGGCGGGTGCGCGCGACCTCGGCATGATACTCGTCAGCGAACGCCTGATCGACCTGCTCGAGCAATTCATTGCATTCGCGCAGGCCGGTCATGCCGCCGGTCATCCAGGGAGCGGGATTCATGTTGGCGATCCCCGCGGCCACGTCGCGCAGGATCAAGGGACGAGCGCCAGCAGGCAAAAAGCCCGCGCCCACTCCCTCCAGACCGGCGCCGGGCGAGTACAGCGTCACGTAGTTGGGCATGCCGGTATCTTCGCACACCAGCTCCTGGGCGACGCGCGCACCGAAGCTCGGATGCGTCAACCCCGAGGCCGGGCGGAATCCGGTGCGCATCATGTAGCGGGCAGGGGCGTGGTCGGCGATCGCGGTCGACATGCTGCGGATTTGTCCGAAGTGATGCATTTGGCGAGACAGGCGCGGCAGATACTCGCAGACCTGAATGCCGGGCGCGCGGGTGGCGATCGGCCTGAAAGGACAGTAGTTGGCGCCGACCTGGGGCTTCATGTCGAACGTGAATGTCTGCGCCGGGCCGCCGTTCATGAAGAGCACGATACACGCCTTGGCGCGTGCCGCCCGCGCCTGTTCCGCCGCCAACGCCCGGCCGGCGACGATGTCGAGCCAGCCGCTGACGCTCCCCCCGAGCAGGCCGACCGACGCCAGCTTGAGCATGTCGCGCCGCGTGGCGGAACCCAGGAACCGATTGCTCGACTTCATGTGAACGACCTCTCTGTGTGTATCCGAGCCGGAAGCGTTAGCGGTTGAAAACGAACTCCGCACTGTTCAGCAGCACCCAGTAGACTTCCAGAAACGCCCGATCATAAACCGCCGCCTTGGCGCTCAGCCGACGATCAATGTGGGCGAGCATCCGCTCCAACTCTTCGGGACGAGGCCGGCGGGACAGCGCGCAGAGATAAAGGTCGGTAACGATGTCCGCTTTGCTTTTGCCGCGTACCGGAACGGGGAGCACGAAATTTGTGCCCAGGCTGCCGTTCATCATCTGCAGAAACTGCGGGATGCCGTGGCTAAATTTCGTCGCCGGTTCATCGGGATCCTGCGTCATGAATTGCGCGGTCCAGATGTCGCGGTTGCCGAAGTTGATCGGAACTGTTCGACCGAGGGCCAACGAGTACGATTCGAGCAATTGATGCGGATTCAGCGTGCGAATCGGCATGTGGCTGAACCATTCCTGATCGTCCGCGTTGTCCTTCGTCGGCCGACTCGAACGTTGATAGGTCTCGGAAAGGCAGATCGACCGCATGAGGACTTTGAAATCGAAGTTCGCCTCCTTGAATTCGCGTTCGAGCAATTGCAGCAGCTCGGGATGCGATGCAGGATTGTTCGGCCCCATGTCGTCGATGGGATTGACGAGGCCTCGGGCGAAGAAATGGGCCCAGAGCCGATTGACGGCGGCGCGGGCGAAATAGGGATTGTCTTTGGCGGTAAGCCAGGCGGCGAAGGTCGGCCGGTAGGGCCCCGTTTCGGGGAGCGTGGGCGCCTCGGCCAGGAAGAACTTCGCGGGCATGACGGCTTTGACGTCGTCGGGGTCGCTGCCGCGCGGGATCGCGATCTTCGGCCCGGGCGCGGGCGGGATTTGGCCGACCGCACGCAACCGTTGTGCGTACGCTTTTTCGCTCACGGCATTGGGATTGGGCAGCTCGGACCAGGACGGGTTGAGGTTTTCATTGCCGTTGGAGAGGACAATCTTGTGATCGCGTACTTGTCCGAAAAACGCGGCCACGCCCCAGAAGTCCTTTTGCTTCCATTCGTCCACGTAGGGATGATCGTGGCACTGGGCGCAGCGAAGCGGCAGGCCCATGAAAAGTCGGCTCGCCATGGACGCGACGTCCTCGGGCCGGGGAAACCCATTGACGCGGTTCGACATGATCAGCACGCCGGCGGGATTGTTCTTGATCTCCCCCTCGGCCGTCAGCATGGCGGAGACGATCGCGTCCCACCCCGCTCCCTTGTTGAACTCCGCCGCCAACCACGTCTCGAAGGCTGGCAGTTTGAACGCCCTCAGGTTGTGCTTGTCGTCGCTGCGGTCCACGATCAATTCGCCCCAGCGCGCGGCAAGCGACGTGCCATATTCCGGCCGCGCCAGCAACTCGTCGATGAGCTTCGTGCGTTTGTCGGCGTCCGTACTATCGAGGAATGTCAGCGCCTGGGCCTTGGTAGGGATTCGGCCGATGAGATCGAGGTAGACGCGGCGCAGAAAGTCGGCGTCGTCGCTGCGCGGGGAGGCGGAAATCTTCGCGGCCTTGAGTCCGTTCTGTACCAGCGCGTCAATCCGCCGAGGAAGGGGTTCGTCCCCTCGCGCCGGCGAACCCGCGCTCAGCAGTGCCAACAGAGCGAACGGCATGAAACGGCAACAAGTAGGGCCCATGCAAGGATTACTTTCGCGGTAAAAGTCCGAAGAAGTCTCTCGTGAAATGAATCCTAAGACAACGCGGAGGCCATTGCAATGGTTTTCCGGGATACGCCTGTTGAAAGACTTAACCACGGAGAGCACCGAGGAAGACAAGGAGAGAGTAAAAAGGAACGGCAATAACTTCTCCGCACGATGCGGAGAAGTTATTGCCGCAGATTTCGTAGGGCAAGCGGCCTCGCTTGCCTTTGCGGACGGAGCAAGCGAGGCCGCTTGCCCTATGCGTGTAGTATTTCTTTCGACAGACCCTTAAGAGATATTCATGCTCATGAGGAACTCGACGTTCGTTTTCGTCTTGCGAGCGCGCGAGGTCAGCATTTCCATCGCTTCGACCGGATGCATGTCGCTGAGTACCCGGCGAAGCAAGCGGATCTTGTCCATCTCCGCGGGATGGAAGAGCAGCTCTTCCTTGCGGGTGCCGGAACGGTTGATGTCGATCGCGGGCCAAACGCGTTTGTCGACGAGCCGACGATCGAGATGGAGTTCCATGTTGCCGGTACCCTTGAACTCCTCGAAAATCACTTCGTCCATACGGCTGCCGGTGTCGATGAGGGCGGTGGCGAGCACGGTGAGGCTCCCGCCTTCCTCGGTCTGACGGGCGGCACCGAAGAATCGCTTGGGCTTCTGCATGGCGTTGGTGTCGAGACCGCCGGAGAGGAGCTTGCCGCCCGACGGGGCTTCGGTATTGTGGGCCCGCGCCAGACGTGTGATCGAATCGAGCAGGATGATGACGTCCTTGCCGTGCTCGACGAGCCGTTTGGCTTTTTCGAGCACGATTTCGCTGACGTGAATGTGCTCCTGGGGCTGTTCGTCGAAGGTGCTGGCCACGACTTCGCAGTTTGTACCGGACACGTTTCGCGCCATGTCGGTCACTTCTTCGGGCCGTTCGTCGACGAGCAGCACGATCAGGTAGCATTCCGGATGGTTTCTGAGCAAGCTGAGCGCGATCTTCTGCAGGAGGATCGTCTTGCCCGCCCGGGGCGGCGACACGATCAGGCCGCGTTGGCCTTTGCCGATCGGCGTCACCAGATCGATGACGCGCATGTTGATCTCGTCGGCCGACGTCTCCAGCATGAGCCGACGATTCGGATGCAGCGGCGTCAGGTCTTCGAAGTTGGTCGGCGAAATCCGCTCTTCGGGGCCGACGCCGTTAATCAGGTCGACCTGCATCAGGGCGAAGTTGTCCTGACCTTCGACCGGCAAACGGATGGGGCCTTCGACGATGAGCCCGGTGCGCAGGCCGAGTCGGCGAATTTGGCTGGGAGAGATGTAAATATCTTCCGGCGACGCCAGGTAGTTATGGGCGGACGAGCGCAGGAAGCCGTAGCCGTCGGGCAAGACTTCGAGGGTGCCGGACCCCTTGACGGTGAGGCCCCGCTCGATCTGCCGGCGAACGATGGCAATGATGAGCTGGCTGCGATTCATGCCGGTGTGCTCGTGAATGCCTTCGCGTTCGGCGTAGGCAAAGAGCTTGGGCATAGGAAGGCGATACAGATCGTCCAACCGGGTCACGGTGGCGGAGCTGGGAGTGCCTTGAACAATGAGAGGGGCCTGCGGGATGGGAGCGGCGGGGGGCGGAGCGACGGGCGCCGAGGCGACTGCCGGGGGCCCTTCCGACCCGGGCGCCGGGCGTCGGACGAGCCGGCGCCGGGGGGTCGGATTGTTCGTCGTCGAAATGCCGGTACCGCTGAAATGGGCGGGCCCTTCGTCGCTGCGTGCGACGGCCATGGTGTTTCCTCCAAAAAAAGAAATGCTAACGCTCCGGGGCGGTGAAACCGCCTAATAAAAATTTCGCCCGCGAAAACGTCGCGGCGAGACGATCTCGCATCGGCGAGACCGGGATAACTCATGCAAATTTCATTCGGATTGAGGGCAAAACCAGGCGGCTCCGTAGGAAATCCTTTCCATGCGGTGGAACCGAAATGAATGAACTCCTCGCCAATTCCCAGGCTTAGTTTGCGACAGGAATCAAAGCGACCGAAACCTCAAACGACTGTGCGGGCAAGAATATGGCAATCCGGGTAGTTAGCTTTGTTGGCTGATAGTGCCAGGGCTGGTTGGGTTGCAGAAATTCTTGACCGGATGAGCTTCGCTCAAGGTGCATGCTTCCATTATGCCACATTTTCGGGATTTGAAAAGGCCGATCTGGAAAAACGTGAGGATTTTTTTCGCATTTCGCCAGCGACAGCATCGTCAGCGAAGCCGTCGGGGCGAAGATAGCCGCGGGCGCCGAGACGATTGTCGTCGCTGTCATGGCCCGCGGGCGTCGACGAAGCGCGCGGCCTGAAAAAATAGTATTTGACACTTCGGGCTCGACGGGTTCAAATCCGTAGGCGGCGAGCGCCGGACGCACAGCCGGAAGACAGCTTCCCGCAACCTATTTCGAATGCGCTGCGCTGTTTGCAGTCTTGTGGATTCTTGATCGCGGGGTATAGTTGAGTTATGATCCTCATCCGTTTCCCAAATACCGATTCCAAGCGATCCGCGTTGGCCCAACTCGCTGGGCGTTTCAATTTCAAGAGTTGGGCGAGCGGCGAAATGTTCGTGCCCGAGGATGCGCTCGCATTCTTGGCCGTACAAGGCGTCCCGTTCATCGTGGAGGGGCCGGCCACCTATGAGCAAATCGGTTCGGCGTTTCGAAGTGCTGCTCCCACTCCGGTTTAACGACGGCACGCCAGTTCCTGACGCCGCGGTTGCCGACACTTTGATCGAGTTCGAGGGGCACTTCGGGGCTGTTCTTGCGAGACGCAGTCAATCCGCGGTCGCTGGCGGTCGGATGGGCAAAGCTACCGCGACGACTTAATCCGGGTGTTTGTGGACGCGCCCGACACCTCCGAGAGCCGCCAGTACTTCGTGACGGCCAAGGAGCGACTTATGGCCCGCTTCCAACAACTCGACATTTGGATGACGACATACTTGGTTGAGGTATTGTAGAGGCGTTGAAACGGGGACGGCAGCCCTGTTTGGTAAGAAATAAGTCCTGTCTCCGATTTGAACCCCAGAGTCACAGAGGAAGTCGAAGAGAGAAAGGGAACGGAAAAGAAACCGTACAAAATTCCTCCTCGTTCCCCTATCTCCACTTGGTATTCCTCTGTGCTTTCTGTGTCTCTGTGGTTAGTTTTTCGCCCTCAAAGCTTGCTACGGTCAGAATACTTCACTTTCCGCGCGGCAAGCTGAACCACGCCGTATTGCACTTCTCGATCTCCTCCGCCGACAGCGTCAGGTTGACCGCTTGCAAACTGTCGTCCAACTGTTCCGGCTTGCTGGCGCCGACGATCGCCGACGTGATGCCCGGTTGAGCCAAGACCCACGCCACCGCGACCTGCACCAGCGACTTTTGCTTCCCCTTGAAGTATTGCTGCAATTCCGTCACCGCTTCGAGCGATGCCTGCTGCCAATATCGATCGCGGTAGAGTTTGCCCGTCAGCCCGATGCTGAACCGCGTCCCGGCGGGCGGCGGCGATTCGAGCGATTGATACCGCCCCGACAGAAACCCTCCGGCGAGCGGGTTGTACGAAATCACGCCCAGGCCCTGATCGCGGCACAGCGGCAGCAACTCGCTCTCGATTTCGCGGTAGAGCAAGTTATATCTCGGCTGCACGCTGTCGAAACGCGCCCAGCCGTTCTTCGCACTGACGCCTATCGCCAGCGCCACCTGCCAGGCGGGGAAGTTCGAGCAGCCGATATAGCGAACCTTTCCCTGGCGTACGACGTCATCGAGCGCCTGCAGCGTCTCCTCGATCGGCGTATCGGGGTCGGGGCTGTGCGGCTGGTACAGGTCGATGTAGTCGGTCTTGAGGCGGCGCAGGCTATCCTCGACGGCGCGAAAAATATGGCGGCGCGACAGGCCTTCGTCGTTGACGTCGGGGCCGACCTTCATGCGACACTTGGTCGCCAGCACGTAATGATCGCGTTTGCCTTTCAGCCAGTTGCCGACGAATTCCTCGGTGCGCCCCGCGGTCTCGACGGACGGCGGTACGGGATAGACGTCGGCGGTGTCGATGAACGTGACGCCCGCGGCCGCGGCTTTGTCCATGATCGCGAACGACGTCTTTTCGTCGCACTGATGCCCGAACGTCATCGTTCCCAGGCAGATCTCGGATACTTTCAGCCCCGTCCGTCCCAGCTTGCGAATCTTCATCGTGGCTTCTCGTGTACGAATTCCGGAAACAGCTCCCTCGGCGATCCGCCGACGACGACCAGCCCCAAAACGCCGGGGAGTCGGGCGAGCGCCTGCTCGGCGTCGGGGCGGTGACACCCCTGCGTCACGCACAGGACCACGCCGTCGGCCTGGGCGGCGAGGGCGCCGGCGTCGCTGCCGGCGAGCACCGCGGGGCCGTCGAGGATCACCATATCGTAGTGATCGCGCCAGATCAAAACCAGCTCTTGCCACATCGTCGAGCCGAACAGATCGCCGACCCCCGTTCCCGAGCCCCCTGCGGGATACAGCGACAGGTTCGGCAGCACGTCGAGATGGATTTCGCTGGCCGATTCCGCCGAGCGTTTTTGCATCTCCGTCAACCCGGGAGTTCGCGACACCCCCAGGATCTCGTGCAGTTTCGGGGCGCGTAAATTGCCGTCGACGAGGAGCACGCGCCGGCCCGATTGCGCCAGCGCGAGCCCCAGGTTGGCAGCGAGCAGCGACTTGCCGTCCTGCTGGTGCGGACTGGTCACAAGCACGATCTTCTTGCCCCCGAGCACGCTGAGCAGGGCATTGCGCACGCCGCGAAACGCCTCGGCCTGGATCCCCGACGGCGCATGCCGCATCACGAGTCGGGTGTCGATCCCCGGCAACTTCTTGGCTTTGCCCAGACGCGGCGCCTGGCCCAGCAGCGGCACACCAAGCCGTTGCCAATCGCGCGGCGACGTCAGCCGTTTGTCCGTCGCCTCGCGCGCGGTCACGAACAGCCCCGCGAACATCAGCCCGGCGAGAACCGCGAGCGAACCGGCCATGAGCGCGCTCGGCTGTACCTTGCGCACGCCTTCGCTACCCGGCTCGGCGAGGACGCGCGCCTCGAAGCCCCCGGCTCCTTTCGCCAATCCCGCGTCCTGCAGCTGCTTGACCACGACGTCGAAAAGCTGCTGAGCCCGCAGCTTCTCGTTGCGCAGATTCTCGTCCTGCACCTCGACCTGGCCGATCTTGCGGGCTTCGTCCTTCTCCTGCTGCACGATCTTGCGCAGGATCGTCTCGCTGGTCTTCAAATAGTCGAGTTCCTGTTCGAGTCCGTCTTTCCGCGCCTTGATCGGATCGAAGTTCGCGGGAGATTTGCCCTCCTCCGAAGATCGACCCGACTGGGCCAGGAAGCGTTTCGCCTCGAGTAGGTTCAGATCGAGCGCCTTGACGTCCGGATGCTTGGCGCCCAGCGATTCAAGCAGTTTGTCGCGCTGCAGCGTCAGCATCAGGACTTGTTCCTGCCACCTGGCGGCCACGCTTTGGCGGACCGATTCGAGTTCAGGTTTGCTGGAAAAGTTGGCGACGAGTTCCAGCAACGAATCGCGCGGCTTGCCTTCCTGGATCGCGGCGTTCAAGGTCTGCAGTTGAGCGTCGACCTCGGCCTGCCGCTTGATGACGTCGCTGCGTTTGGTTTCGAGATTTTGCACGCGTTCCTGATGCCAGTTGATGCCGTCCTTGCCTTTGAAGGCGATCGGCGCCGTCTCGCGGAATTTCTGGTAGTCCGACTCTTTCTGGGCGAGATCCTTGCCGAGTTCGTCGCGTGCCTGGCGCAGCAGCGTGAGGACGCTGTCGCTGGTTCCCTTGTACGTCTTCTCGAGGTAATCGCGGTAGGCGTCGAGCAGGCCGCCGAGGATGGGGTTGCAGTCGTCCCGGTGGGGACTTCGAAACGAGAGGCTGAGAATATTGGTCCCCATCCCCAGCGTGTCTTTTTGCCGAGAGACGGCGAGGCGTTCGAGGAACGTCTTGATGAAGTCGGGTTGCCCCGCGAAGGTGGGGAGCTCGCCGAAATTGTACTTCTTGAACGCGGCCTCGAGCACGAGCGGGCTTTTGAGGATGCCGAGCTGGGTGGAAACGAAGTCTTCGGAGGGGGCGTTGCTATCGAGCCCGGGGACGCCTTCGGGGCGCTTCTTGAGAATCAGGACCTGTGCGGAGGAGCTAAACTGCGGCGTAGCGAGCAGATAATACGCCGCGCCCGCGCCGAGACCCAAGATTAACCCGAGCACGGCGAGCCACTTGCGGCGCCAAAGGGCGGCGAACCATTCCTGGACCAAGTTCGGCGCGGCATTCGAGGGATTCATCGTGGGCATTCAGAAGACGCGGGGCGAAAGATGAACTATAGCGGATGATTCGCGGCCGGGTCAATACAAACGAAGAAAGCCCAGGGACGGCGGTCCCTGGGCTTCGAAGATTTAGTCGCGAATCGTCACCGTGAAGTGCCCCGTGGCGCCGGGGAGGAAGCTCGTGGCGATCAAGGTGTAGGGGCCGCTCACGCTCGGCGTAAAGACGATGCGGGAGTTTCGGCCCGGGCCGCTGTCGTCGTTTTGGCGCAGGACAACGCCGTTCTTCATCAGCTTGAGGAACGTGTCGAAGTGCGGGCTGTTCATCTCGATCACGTACTGACGATTCGCCTGCAGAAAGACCGAGAAGAACTTCTGGTGCCGGCCCGCGACCTTGGGATCGTTGAAGCTCAGGTCGCCCTGGCGATTCAGCAAGAAACCGCCGCTCCGGTCGACGCGCAGGTGATACGCTCCGGTCGCACTGGGCGAGAAACTGGTCGCGTGGAGCTGAAACGTCCCGGAAACCAGCGGGGTGAAGACGAATCGGCTGTTGAGGCCCGGTCCGCCGTCGTCGTTGACGCGAACAACTTGCCCGAAGGGATTGCGCAGGATCATGAAGGTATCGAAATGGGCGCTGCCCATGTTGAAGGAGTAATTGCGGCCCGCTTCGAGGAAGATCGGGTGGACGTGGAAGTGCTTGCCTTGCATGTCCTTGGCGTCGGTGAAGCGGAGGCTGCCGACGGTGTTGAGGACGACGTTGGCCTGGGCGGCGCCCGAGATGCCAAGCAGGAGGACGAGGGAGCACGAAACATTACGGAGGGTGGCGAACATGAGACTATTCCTTTGAACGAGACGTTGCGTTTTGTTTTTCGCAGGGCTCGCGTCGAGCACCTGACATCCTGGCAACGCCTCGCCGCGAAAAATTTGCGCCCGGGAATCGCTTTTTTCCCGAAGCGCCGGCCAGGAGGCGGCGGCGAAACAAAAATCGCGGACAGCGCGCAAGTTACCCGGTGGCCCACGTTCCTGGATGTCGAAACAACGCAGCGACAAAAACAAACTCCCTCGGGAGCAGTCATAAATGCAGTGCCGATAACTCTCGCCAACCGGTTCTCTCGAACCGCTGACACATACTCGAAAAAAGCCCGTGCGATCCACGGGCTCTTTTTTCGTTTCCAGCTTTCCGCTAAACTTCTCGTATGAGCAAGAAACTTTACGTCGAAACCGTCGGCTGCCAAATGAACGTGCTCGACAGCGAACTCGTGGTCGGCACCCTGCGCCGCCAGGGCTACGCCCTCACCCACGAAGTCCTGGACGCCGACGTCATCCTCTTCAACACCTGCAGCGTCCGCCAACATGCCGAGGATAAAATCTACTCCGCGCTCGGCAGACTCCGTGGCCACAAGCAGTCACATCCCGACAAAATCATCGGCGTCCTGGGTTGCATGGCGCAGAAGGATCAAGAGCTCATCCGCAAACGCGTCCCCTACGTCGACCTCATCTGCGGCACCGGCCAACTCGCCCAACTTCCGCAACTCATCCGCGCCGCGCAGGACACCGGCACGTTGCAAATCGCCCTCAGCCTCGACCGAACCGACGGCCGGCACGAAGTCGAACGCAGCTTCGAGAGCTTCGACCCGATGCGCGATCCCTCCATGCGGCCCAATTCCTTCCAGGCCTACGTCCGCATCATGATCGGCTGCGACAAGTTTTGCACCTACTGCATCGTCCCCAGCGTCCGCGGCCCCGAGCAGAGCCGACCTCCCGAGCACATCGCCCAGGAGGTCCGCCAACTCGCGCGCGAAGGCGTCAAGGAAATCACCCTCCTCGGACAGACCGTCAACAGTTACAAGTACGCCCACCCCGACGGCCGCATCGTGCGCCTGGGAGATCTGCTCGCACAGATCCACGACACGCCGGGCATCGAGCGCATCAAGTTCATCACCAACTTCCCCAAGGACATGAGCGACGACCTGCTTCGCGCGGTCCGCGATCTCCCCAAGGTCGCGCACTATTTGCACGTCCCCGCCCAGTCGGGATGCGACGACGTCCTCAAACGCATGAAGCGTCTCTACACCGTGGAGTTCTATCGCGAAATGCTGATCCGTTGCCGGGAGATCGTGCCGGACGTTTCGATCAGCTCCGACTTCATCGTCGGCTTTTGCGGCGAAACCGAGGCATCGTTCGAGAAGACGTGCGACCTCGTGGCCACGAGCGGGTTCAAGAACAGCTACATCTTCAAGTACAGCACCCGGCCCGGCACGAAAGGGCACGAGTTGTACGCCGACGACATCGCGGAGGACGTGAAGAAACGCCGCAATAACGATTTGTTGGCGATCCAGAATCAAGTGAGCCTGAGCGAGCACCTCAAGTGGATCGGGCGCCGCGTGGAGGTTTTGGTGGAGGGGCCGAGCAAGCATGGCGTGAAGCGTGAATTATCGGGCCCGCAGCAGCTCACGGGGCGGACGACGTCGGATCACATCGTGGTGTTCGACGGGAATCCGCGCCTGGCGGGCCAGTTGCTCGAGGTGGACATCCACGAAGCGACGTCATTCACGCTCTTCGGGACCGCGGTGACCGGGAAACATATCGGCGTTGCCGAGGGCGCGTGCGATTGGACGCCTGCGGCGCTGGATAGCCGCGTGTCGCTGCCGCTCATTTAGGCCTCTTAACTTTCGGGCGTTGACACGGGCGCCGAAAATTGGCGATGTTGCCCCGGAGGGGCAAAGGGAGGTAGCCACGGGTGGAGCGCAGCGCAACCCGTGGAAAGACCTGCCGAGGCAGTCGAATTTCCTCGTGCAACCACGGGTTGCGCTGCACCCGTGGCTACATTCCGCCGCCCCATCCGGGGCGAAGACTGGCGCCTCACTTTCGACATCCAAATGTTTTTGGTCCAGGTTGCCCCCTTATGAAGATCCTCGTACTGGAACCCGTCGGCCTGCATCTGGGGTACGTCGGCGCTTACGGCAACGATTGGATCGCGACGCCCTGTTTGGATGAACTCGCCTCGCGCGGCGTCGTCTTCGATCAGCACTTTCTCGACCGACCTCATATCCGCCTGCCGCTCCCCGAGAATCGCACCGCCGGCCTCGCCGACCCACTGCAGCAGGCGGGGAAATCGTGGCACGTCGCCCACGCCAATAACCTCACGGACTACGTTCGCACAGTCCGACGCGCCTGGAAACATCTGCCCGACTCCGGCATCTGTTGGGTAGAGGGCCCGAGCCTGGCGCCGCCGTGGGACATCCCGGCGGACGTGCTCGGCGCGTATCTCGACGACGAAAATAACGCCTGGAGCGACGCACCGTCGGGACCGATGGGCGCGGAATTCGATCTGGCGCGCTGGCAAGAAAGTTATGCCGGCGCCGTCACGTATTTCGACGCGCAGCTGGGACGGGCGCTGGAAGCGGTCAACGCCGAGACGCTGGTCATCGTGCACGCCGCCGCCGGGCTTGAATTGGGCGAGCACGGCCACGTCGGCTGGGAAGGCGCCCGGCAGCGCGAGGCGATGATTCATGTGCCCATGATCTGGCGCGTCCCCGGACTCGCCGAGGGGGTTCGCATCGCGAGTTTGACGCAGCCGATCGATCTGTTTGCGTCGCTGCTTACGGCGCTGGAAGTCTCGGCGCCCTCGGCCGGGTTCAATCTTTGGCCGCTCGTGCGAGGCGAAAAGGGCGTGGTCCGCGAGATCGCGATGGGGAGTTGGCAGGGCCGACATTACTGGCGCGACGCCTCGGCGGCGCTTTACCTGGAGCAGAAGCCGGAGCTTTATGTGAAGCCGGACGATCGCTGGGAAGTGAACGACGTCGTGCAGCATGCTCCGGAAAAAGCGGAGCGGATGGAGGCGTCGCTGCGCGCCTGGCTCGCGGAGAACGTCACGTCATGAGCGCGCCGACCTCGCGGCACAAAGCCTCGGCCGCTTCTCGCGTGGGGGCCTCAGCGATGGCGCGGACGACCGGTTCCGTATTGCTCGAACGCAGGTGAACCCAGCGGTCGTCCCAGTCCAGGCGCAGACCGTCGACGCGGTTGACGCGTGCTTCGGGATACTTCTTTTCGACTCGCTCCGCCGCCGCGGCCAATTTCGAGCGGTCGGCCTCGAATTTTTCCTTGACGATGCAGTAGGTCGGCAGCCCGGCCACGACCGCGCTGAGCGGCTGCTCGAGTTCGGCGAGCAGTTCGAGAATCAGGCCGATGCCGCGGAAGGGATCGCGCACCCAGCCGACGCGCGGGTCGATGACGCCGCCGTTACCTTCGCCGCCGATGAGGGCGCCCACTTCGCGCATTTTGGCGACAACGTTCGCCTCGCCGACGGCCGAGCGGTGGCAGACGATGCCGAACTGTTTCGCCAGATCTTCCGAGACCCGCGACGTCGACATGTTGATGACGATCGGCCCCCGTTCTTTTCGCAGCCGGGCGAACACCGCCAGCGCCAGCGTCAGCTCTTCGCCGATGTAGCGGCCCGTCTCGTCCAGTAAGGCGAGTCGGTCGGCGTCGGGATCGAGCACAAAACCGATGTCGGCACCGACTTCGCGGACTTTCGGGAGCACGTCGACGAGATTCTCGGCGAGGGGTTCCGGGGGATGCAGGAAGGCGCCGTCGGTCGCGGCGCCGAGGATGACGGTCTCCGCAAGCAACGCCTGCAGCAGCGACGCGCCGAGCGGCCCGCCGGCGCCGGCGTTGGCGTCCAGCAACACGCGGAAGCCTCGGCTGCGAATCAACCCGACGTCGATCAACTCGAGAACGCGGCGCTGATGCCAGGTCGCCGCGTCCGCGCATTCGCCCAGCTTGCCTAGCCCGTTCCAGGCCGCCAGATGGAAGTCCTGAGAATCGTAAAGCCGTTTGATCGCCAGGCCCGACTCGGGAGGGAGCACGGCGCCGTCGGGGCCGAACAGTTTCAGGCCGTTCCAGGGCGAGGGATTATGGCTCGCGGAGATCTGCACGCCCCCCGCAGCATTCAGGCGGCGCACGGCCAGGCCCACGGTCGGCGTCGGCGCGATGCCGAGGTCGTGGACGTCGCAGCCGGCGCTCAAAAGCCCCGCGAGGACGGCGTGCCGAAGCATGTCGCCGCTGGGCCGACTGTCGCGTGAAAGCACCATCGCCCCCCCGCCCGCCGAAGTCCCCAGCGCTTGCGCGAAACGCAGAGCCGCGCCCGGCGTCAGCCCGGCGCCGACGATGCCGCGAATCCCGGACACGCTCACGATCAACTCGCTCATGGTAAATCCCGCAAAATCGTCAAAGTTCCCCCGCCCTGCCGGCCGATACTACCGAGGAGCGAGATCCTTCTCCGAGATTAGACCAATGCCGCGGCCCGGTAAAGACAGGTTTGCCCGCGCACCTCTGTGCGTCGGGCTCCTCTGCGCCTGCCTCGCCTCCGGCTGCCTCGTCAATCGCGCCCAGGTCGAAAAGAATCTCATGACCGACCGCGATTCGCCCGCACGCAAACAAGGCGTCCTCGAAAAATACCGCGTCGCCTGCCCCGACGTCCTCGGCCTACGCATCGAGGGACGCTACGCCCTGGCCGGGAAATACGCGATCGGCCCCGATGGCAGACTCGATCTGGGCGCCATGGGCAAACCACGCGTCGAAGGGCATACGCTCCCCGAACTCGCGCACATCATCTCGCATCATCTCGGCACGCATCCGGCCCTGGTACAGGTGCAGGTCGCGGAGTTCAAGAGCCAGCAACTGCTGCTCTTCGGCGAAGTGGTCGGCTGGCAACGGGCCGTGCCGTATCAGGGCCAGGAGACGGTGCTCGACGTGCTGCAGCGCGTGGGGGGCATCACCTCCGGGGCGGCGCCCAATCAGATTTACCTGGTCCGCAGCCACCTCGCCGACGGCCATCGCGCCGAGGTCATCTCCATCGATCTGCAGGCCATCGTGCTCAATCGCGATCATGAGACCAACGTACGCGTGATGCCGTACGATCAAATCTACGTCGGCGCCACGCGCCAGGCGCAGATCGAGCGGTTCATTCCCCCCTGGGTCAAACCAGTCTACCAGGCGATCTGGAACATGGTGCCAAATGGCAAGGAGCCGCAAGAAAAGCTGAACGGCGTTTCGGCCTGGATCCGCGGTTGGTTCGCCGTCCGGGAACCCGCGGTCTTCAAAGAGGGTGCCGAGTGATCATCGGCTCTGCCATTCCTCGCACGCTCGTCCCAGCACGTGAATCGTGCGCGGCTCCCGTTCGACAAGCACGGCGCCGATCTGCGGATGCGTCTGGAGATACGTCTTGGTCTCTTCGACGCCGAGGAGGAAGAACGCCGTCGCCAGGGCGTCCGCTTCGGCCGCGGACGGCGCCGTCGCCGCGGCGCAGGCCAGGCCTTCTACCGGCCAGCCCGTGCGCGGGTCGAGATGATGGCTGAGCTTTCGGCCCTCGAATTCGAGATTCTGATACGTCGCCGACGAGATTCCCAGGCCGCGATTTTGCAGCCAAAACCAACCGAGCGAACTCCCCGCCAGATCGGCATCCGCCAGTTGCACCTGCCAACCCGCCTGCGCCCCCGGTTCCCGCCCCATCGCGAAGACGCTGCTCTGGCCGCCGTGCAGGAGGACGTCCTTGATCCCATACTCCTGGCGAACGCGTTTGATCGCCTGGTCCAGGGCGAACCCCTTGCCGATGCTGCCGAGATTGATCTCCAGACCGGGGACGTCGTAGGCGACGGTCTGCTCGGCCGAGTCGAGCTGGACATGCGCCATGCCGCTTTGCTGCCGAGCCGCGGCAAGCGCCTCGGGCTCAGGGACGCTGCCCTGTCTACGAAAAAACCCCCAGGTCTTGATGAGGACGCCGAGAGCCGGGTCGAAGGCGCCGTGCGTCTGCACGTGCAAATGTCGGCACAGGAGCAGCAGATCGAAGAGATTCGCGGACGCCTTCACCGGCACGCGCGGCGCGTGTTGGTTGATCAGGCTCATCTCGCTGTCGGCGCGGTAGACAGTGAGCTGTGCTTCGAGGGCGTCGACTTCGTCCAGCGCCGCGGCTCCCGCCTGATACGCCTGAGGCGTGCCCAGCGGAAACAGGGCCTCGAACTGCGTCGCCATCGCCTGCCGTTTGCAGCGTACGAGCAGCGGTTCGCCGAAGGTTTCCTTGACGAAGCCCTGCAGAGAATCTTCGATGCCCAGGAGGTCGATGGCCTGCCGGGCGAGTTGCCGGGGATCGAGAAAGCGTCGGCGGTTCATGGGAGGACGCCTTTTGCGCCGAGCCGGAAGTGTGAGCGACAAACCTGCGGTAATCGTCGTTCACGCTTCCGGCTCGGAAATTCCGATCAATGATTCCCTTGCGGCAGGTGATCGTGTTCCTGGATCCAGGTCTTCAGTTCCCCGATCTTCAGGCGAATGTCGCCCAGGGTCGGCGGCGTTGCGAAGATTTCGCCGAAGACGACGCGGATCGCCTGGGCGTGCGAACCTTCCAACGGCCCGCAATACACTGGCGCTACCGGCACTCCTTCGTGGACGCTGGCGTAGAACGCCTCAATGTCGACCGACCCATGCCCGTCGACGGCGAGCACCACCAGTTCGCCGCGCGCGAGCGTCTTCTTTGCATGGTTTCGCGCCGCTTCCAGATTGTCAAGGGTCACCACCGTGGAGCGCAGCGCCAGGCTCCGCAGCAGCGATGGCTGCGCCGCCGAGCCCGCGGGCAGCACCACCGTCGTCGTGCGATCGGTCGCGGAGAGAAGCTGCAGCGACGATTCGAGTTCGCGGGCGTTGGTCGCCAGGATGAGCGCCCCCGCGGTCGGCAGCCGATTCGTCCCCACGGCCTTGACTTCGAACTTTCCCAGCGAGCGGAACCAGAAGAGCGTCCGCACCAGCAAGTCGGGGAGGAGTTTCAGCAACAACAACAGGATGCCGAACGACATCAGGGCGGCGCCGAAGAAGAGGTAGCGCGGCAACGCCTCGTCTTCGAACTCGGGGAGCTGCGCGGTCCCTTCCGGACGGACGCGATAGAACTCGACGTCGCGCATGCGGTAGTTCGAAACCACGACCTTGTCGCCCTTCTCCAGCCCCCCGGCCGGCGCGAGCAGGATGGTCTTGGCGTTGCCGTCGATGGCCTCCTCCTTCCCCTCCGTGGCGATGCGGACCGCCTGAACGTGATGCTCCTTGGTCTTGACGTCACTGACCGTGCCGGAGTAGAGATCCCGCTGCGTCACTCCCGGCGTGATGCCCGACCACTCGCCCCCCTTCGCCAGCAGGCCGAAGAGCAGCGAGGCGGCGATCGCCCCCGTCACGTTGATGAAGTTGCTGGTGGCGACCAGCTCCCCCTTGCTCTTTTTCGGCGCCCGATGCTGCAGGAGCGTGTAGAGCGGCACCATGTAGAACCCGCTGAAGAAGCCGATGATGATGAGCGAGACGATCAAGATCGATTCGTGATCGATCATGAGCCCGGACATGAACGCGGCGAAGATCATGCCCATGCAGCCGAGCGGCACCAGCCCCAACTCGATCTTGCCGCCGGACAGGAAGCCCGCGAGCGGACTCCCCAGACCGACGCCGAGCGCAACGACGGCGACGACCGAGCTCGTGTGAAACTCGTCCCAGGGGGGAACTCGGCTTTGCCCGTGCATGTACATCACCGAGCGCATGTAGGCGACCATGAAGATGAAGAATGCGATCCCCATCACGGAAAGCGCCAGCGGCCGGGAGGAGAACAGCTCCTTGAGATTGCCGAAGAGCGGGGCGTAGATGTTGCGGGGGAGCCGTTTCTCGGGCGTGGCCGCGGGGAGTTTTTGGATCATCAAGCTGGCCAGGGCGCCGATGATCGAGAGGCCCAGCAGGATGAAAGCGATCCAGTATTCCTCACCGCGAAAGCGGAACGACAGGAACCCGCCGATCACGGTGCCGAGGATGGAAGCCAGGAATGTGGTCGATTCGAGGATGCCGTTGCCCTTGGAGAGGACGTGCGGCTGGAGGATTTCGGGCATGGAGCCGTACTTGGCGGGAGCGAAGAACGCGGCATGCGTCCCCATCATGAAGACGGTCGACATGACGATGGCGATGCTGACGAAGTGTGCGGTCGAGTCGGCCTTGGCGCCGAGCCCGATCCAGACGCCCAAAAGGAGAATCAAGCTGATGGCGACTTCCGAAAACTTCCAGATGACCAGGGCCTTGGTCTTGCTGTAGCGGTCGGCGTAGTACCCGGCGACGGTGCAGAAGATCGCCCAGGGAGCGTAAAAGAGGATCGGCATCAGCGTGATGGCCTGTTTTTCGTCCAGGCCTTTGTGGACGGCGTAAAACATGGCCGACGCGTGGATCGCCTGATCGTTGAACCCGGCCAGGAACTGCGCGATGATGAGCCCAATGAACGAGCGATTCTTGAGCGAGTCGGCGGGCAATTGGGCCATGATCGAGATTCCTTGAAGAGCGCGGCGTGACAGGCTCACTATAGAAAATGGCCGCATGCCTCGCCACCGCACCTGCTTGGCTGTGCGGTTTCGCGACGGTACAATGAACGCGATGCAAGCCCAGTGGGTGAGGTACTCCGAACCCCTGGGATAAACCCACGCGACTGCTGGATCCCAAGGGTTCGGAGTACCTCACCCGTTGGGCTTATCGATGTCCCTTCTTGCGACCAAGCTCCATTTTGGCGGACCCATGAACCACTCGCTCCTCGTTCAAAAACTCACCAAGTCCTTCCCCACCCGTTCCGGGCCGCTCGATATTCTGCGCGGCGTCGATCTCGCCGCCGCGCCCGGCGACGCCCTCGCCCTCCTCGGGCCCTCCGGCTCCGGCAAAAGCACCCTCCTGCAAATTCTCGGCGCCCTTGATCGCCCCACCGGCGGTTCCGTCTCCCTCGGCGGTAAAGACCCCTTCGCCCTCGGCGACGACGACCTCGCGCGCTTTCGCAATCGCAACGTCGGCTTCGTCTTTCAAGACCATCACCTCTTGCCCCAGTGCTCCGTGCTCGAAAACGTCCTCGTCCCCACGCTCGCCGCCCAGGACGTCGACCGGCCCGCACTCGCCCAGCGCGCCCGGACGCTGCTCCAGCGCGTCGGACTGGAAGCACGCCTCGACCATCGCCCCGCGGAACTCTCCGGCGGCGAACGCCAGCGCGTCGCCATCGCCCGCGCCTTGATCCTCTCGCCCGGTCTGCTGCTGGCTGACGAACCGACCGGGAACCTCGACCGCGCCAACGCGCGCGGCGTCGCCGAGATGCTCATCGACATGCATCAGCAAGAAAAGACCATCTTGCTCGTCGTCACACACAGCCTTGAACTCGCCCGCATGTTGCCGCAGCAACGCGAAATGATCGACGGCCTGCTGCAGCCGTGGACCGGCGGAGCGTTGTGAGCGCGAAGCGAGGGAGACGGGCACATTAGATAGGCCTAATCATTTAGGAGAAAGCTCGCCCAAAGAGCCCGTACTGATCCGGACCTGGTATAGTAGAATAAACTGGGTGCCTACCTGGAGGAGCAGACATGTCGCCGAATGACCCATTTCTTCCGCTCCGCAAGTGGCGGTCCACATTGTTTCGGGGTGCCAAACCCGACATAGACCGATTTATTAAGCAGCTCGAAGTCAAAATGCCGGCCGGCTGGAGCCGAGATTTCGGCTATGAACGTCAGCGACAACCTTCGGGCCGTATCCGGTGCTACCTGTTCGACCGGCCCGGTGATGCATCGGTTCGTATCTGGGTCCAGTTGACGACCTTGACTCGAGTGCGGGCTGGCGCGGTGCAACTCCTTCGCCAGCCGCCCGATGGCCATTCGGCTCGAATCGGAGAACTGGTCGCCGATTTCGCGAACGGCCATGTCTTGCCCGCCGCCGCCGCATTCGGGGTCCGCTACACGAACCCCTCGTTTGGCCTCCGTAGCGCCGTTACCCCGGCTGCCGAGATGCAGTTCACGCGACTCGCCGACGCGGCCAATGGAGAATGGCCGTTCGAGGACCTTACGCAACAGTTCTGGGACGAACTTGTCGCATGCTGCTTATCCGAGCAAGTGGCTATCGACCGGACCGAACTGACGAAGTGGTTGGCGGACAGCGGATGGGAGCAAGAAGCCGCGGAAGCGATCACCGTACGATTTTTCGCAGACGCCGAATGGCTGGCGAAGCGACTCGCGGTAGCAGCCACATGATAACCATCGCCCAGGCAGTCGCTAATCAGACGGCGAATCCCCGGCCGGCCTTGTTTCTCGACACTTGCGCACTGCTGGACATTGTCCGGGCGCCGCTTCGCAACTTGACCCCGACAGTGCAAGCGGGCTTGAATTGCGGACGCTGGCTGGCAATGGGACAATAGTGCTTTTCATTCAGGACATTGTGCCTCGCGAGTGGACCGACAATCTGCCGTCAGCTCGGAAGGACGGCGAGGCCGGAATTCTGGCGTTCACCGCAACTTGGGAACTTGCCCATGAGTTCGTCCAACCGGCGCCACCCCTGCCGGCGCTCCCACCCGGAACCCTGATTGACGAGCTTGAAAATCTGTCGAAAGCATTGCTAGACGCGGCCGAGGTCATCGAGCGAGATCAACATGGCATGTCCTTGGCAATCGACCGAGTGGCGGCGAAACTGAAGCCGTCATCGGCGAAAGGGCCCGTGAAGGATTGTCACATACTCTGCCATGCGCTCAGACTGAGCAGCCTGCTGGCCGCAGGCGGTTATCCGCGGCGGCGGATCCTGGTCAGCTCGAATCGCTCTGACTTTGCTGCTCCGAGCGCAACGGTATTCCATCAGGATATCGTCAATGACGCGAATGCTTTGGGGTTACGTTATGCCGTTTCACTCGAAGCCGCCGTCGCCGACCTCAAGGCGGCCGGAGAGATACCCCCATAACCCGCGCTGTGATGATGTTCTATCATGCACCAGTGACATGGAAGAGCATAATTGGGACACAGCTCGTTTCGGAGCCGTCGTCATGCTCACCCTGAACTCAGCCGCATGTTTGCCGCAGTAACGCGCAATGATCGACGGCAGGCGGGGTAATCGTCGCGGCTTCCGAATTGCTTTATGGCCATCGGGTTGCTACGCCGCTTTCTGACTGACGGGCGAGGCTCGGTAACTGCTCAACCGGCCTTGCGCAGCACCAGGGCCGTGTTGCTGCCGCCGAAGCCGAACGAATTGTTGAGCGCGACGCGCACTTTCCCCGGCCGAGCCTGGCCGACGACGTGGCACAGGTTGCATTCGGGATCGACTTCGTCGAGGTTGATGGTGGGGGGCATCGCCTCGCGCTCCATGGCGACGATGCACCCGAGCGTCTCGAAGGCGGCGGCGGCGGATAGCATGTGGCCCGACATGCTCTTGGTAGCGCTCACCGGGATCCTGGTCGCGTCGTCGCCGAAGACGACGTAGAGCGCCTGCGTTTCGAATTTGTCGCCGACCGGGGTGCTGGTGGCATGGGCGTTGACGGTGTCGACGTCGCCGGGATTGACGCCGGCGTTCGCCAGAGCCAATCGGATGGCGCGGGCCGCGGGCGCCGGATCGGAACTTGGAATGACCAGATGCGACGCATCGCTGGAGGCGCCGAACCCGGCGACGTGGGCGCGTCCGCTGGCGCGCCGGCGTCGGGCATGCTCGGCCCGTTCCATGACGAACGCCACGCCCCCTTCGCTCATGACGAACCCATCCCGGCCGCGGTCAAAGGGCCGCGACGCCTGCGCCGGCGCGTGATTGCGTTTGCTGAGGGCTCCGAGGTTTCCGAAGCTCGCCAACCCGCGGGGCGTCACCGACGCGTCCATGCCCCCCGCCAAACAGACGTCGAGCCAGCCGAGTTCCAACCAACGTTTCGCCTGTGCGATCGCGATGCTGGCGCTGGCGCACGCCGCGCCGACGGTGGCCGACGGGCCGGTGATCTCCAGTTTGCGATACACCCGGTGCAAGAGCCCCTGCGGTTGTTCGGGCTGACGGATGAGATTGCCCCCCTTGCTCAGGTCGTCTTCCCAACAGAGCATCCACTCGGCGCCCATGCCGGCGACGAATCCGATACGCAGCTCGCGGCGTCCGTCCCACAGTCCCGCGTCGCGCAGCGCCTGCTCGGTACACCAGGCGACCATCTGTTCCAGCCGCGGCAAGGCGCGAAACTCCGTCTCGTCATAGCTTGCGGGGCACGGGATTTCCGGGACCAGGCCGGCGAAATGCGAGCCGTGATTGCACGGATCGAAGGCGGTGATGGGCTTGATGCCGGAGCGTCCCGCGAGGAGATTGTCGGCAATGACGTCGAACGAATCGCCCATGGGGGTGGTGGCGCCCAGGCCGGTGATCCAGATGGCATCCTTCATATCGTCGCTCCTTCGTTAGCTCGCTTTGCGCAAGGCCGGGGCCGCGGCTCGGTTCAGTTCCAGCACACCGCCGCCCGGGAGCGAATACTCCCAGGAGCGGCGGGTTCCGTTCACGAAATCGATCAGCTCGAGCAAATCCGCGGGCCCGGCGCTGCGCGGCGTCGCCGAGGTTCGGCGTAGCTGCAAATCCAGGAGCGACGGCGCCACGACTTGCGAGGAAAAACCCAGGGCAAGGCCGTGCAGGATCGAGTCGTTGGAGATCTTGCCCTGCGTATCGGGCAGCAGATTCGGATAGGAGGCCGTCAGGATCACCCAGATGCCGGGGGCGAGGTTGTCCGCGTCGAGCGCCATGCCGGCGAGCAAGCCTTCGCAGACGTGATCTTGTCCGCCGCCGACGCCGAAATTAGGGCCCTGCAGTGCATAGACGACGCTGAGCGTGCCGGCGGCCGCGTGCAGCGCCTGCGTCGGCACGAACATCGGCGACACGCCCACGGGTCCGAGCTTTTCGTAGCGATGGAAGATGCTCGCCAAACCGAGCCGGCCTGGAAATCGCGACGAAACCAGCACGCCCCATTCCTGCAGCGCGGCCAAATCCCAGTCGGCGGAACGTAAGGCTTGCTGAAACGCCTGCATCGCGATCAACGTGTGTTCGTCCGCGTGGCGAATTGCCAGCGACGCGCTCGCCTGCTGCGGGAGCGGAGGCTTCTGCCGCCGCAGCGCCGCCAACTCCGCCAAGTTCGCCTGCGCCACGCCCACGGCCACGATGCGTGCTGCTTCCATGTCGATCTCCCGCACGTGAATCTTCCGTTCGTTACGCCGCCTTGCGAACTGCGGTCTTGCGTTCGAGCAGGTCGAGCAGCGTGCCGACCGTCTTGAGGTCCATCAACTCCTCGTTGGCGACGACGACGCCGAGCTGCCCCTGGATTTCGATCAGCAGCGTCACCAGATCGACGGAATCGAGTCCGAGGCTGGCGCGCAGGTCGTCGCTTTCCTGGATGTTCGAAAACTCCCGGCCGACGTTTTCTTCGAGCATTTGTACGAGCTTGGTCTTCAGTTGAGCACGAGTCATCGGGACGTCCTCCTTAGGAAAAACATTTACGCAGTGAGGCGAATGGGGAGCGTCAGCATCGGCGGTCGTGTGCCGGACTGCGCCCATTGCTCCGCCGCCTCGGTGGCGGCCAGGAACTGTTCCTGCACTTGCAGACGATAGCTTTCGAGACGGGCGCGGTTCGCCTT
>JBBQPM010000025.1:0-52141 GCA_038217425.1 Gemmatales bacterium | reverse complement strand
GCAAGGGCCGAATAGACTTCCTCGGGGCGAAGATCCGGATGTTGCCGCAAGAGTTCCTCCGCCGACCAGCCGTAATGGTAATGCTCTGCGGCCAAATGGAGCACCTTGTAGCGAGACTTGCCGATGCGCAACGTCCCCTTTTCGTCGACTTCAAGATGCGGGTACTGAGTTGCAGCGATCATTTTCCATCCTACGCTTGTTTTCTGTACCGTCATCATAAGTCGTTCGCCACTCGATTGCAACGAAAACGAAAAAGCCCGGATCATACGCGAAGGTATGCTCCGGGCTGAATTCGTTCAGCGCTCGCAAAATCCTGCGAGCGCCAAACGAAATTCGAACATTTCTTACTTCTTCACCGGCAGAATCTTCGAGATGTCCGCGACGACGGCGTCGATGCCCGCGTCGGTCAGTTCGCCCTTGCGGAATGCGTGGTTCGCCTTCACTTCGAATTCCGTGTACAGGACTACCGTCACCTCGGCTTCCGAGCTGATCTGGAACGCTTTGGGGCCCGTCGGGTTGTCGATCGACAGGATCGTTTCCTTGAGGTCTTGCTGCTTGGCGAAGTCCTTCAGCTGCGCTTCGAGCTTGTCGTCGTTCGAGCAGAACACGACGAAGCTGCCCATCTCGGCGCCCTTGTGCTTGATGTTGGCGGCGTCGATCTGCTTGATGAGCTTGCCGACCGCGGGGGTCACTTCACGGGCGAAGACGACGGCCACGGGTTGGCTGGAAAATTGGCACACCAGGCAGGCCTTCTTGCCGGCCGATTCGCCAGTCACGTTGTAGGGGTGGAACGGGCTGATGTCGCCGCCGACCTTCGGGCCCGAGGCGACCGGAGTCTTCACTTGAGCCGACGCGAACCCGACCAGCGCCAGCGACAGACCGAGCACAAAACCATTGCGAATCATAAACGAACTCCTCTTGCGGAAAGTGAGATTGCCAATCTACATACTTCCAAAGTTAGACGAGCCCGTCAAGCCGTCTATTCAGATCCTTTTCCTCCATCACGACTTATCCTGGTAGAATAAAGTCGCCCGCGGCTCGGATAGCGCCTCTCGACGGTCACCGCCCTTGGCCTGGCAAAGATGAAACGCTTGGCGGGCCGACTTCAAGATCTGGCCGACATCGAAAACCTAGGATTTGTCATTGATGACCCCCTCCTCCGAAGCTGATCGTCCTCAGCCGGAATCTCCGCAGCGGCGAATCGCGGTCGATATGTCGCCGGAGGCCATCGATCGTCGTCTGCGCGAAGTGGGACAACTCTACCGACTCTGTCAACAATTGATGAAATATCGTCCCATGTCCCAGCCGCCTGAAAGGCCAGATCAGAGCAGCCGCTAAACGTCTCGGCTCGCATCCTCACGCCACCAATGCCGAGTCGCCAGATACCCCAGAGCGATCCCCGCATGATCGCGGATCACATCGGCGAGCGAGCCCATGCGTCCCGGCGCGAATTGTTGCCCGAACTCCGTCGCCGCCGCATGCGCCGTGAGCGCGAACATGAGCATCGGCCGATACGCGATCGGCGCCCGGACCCAGCCGGAAAGCCCGGCGAAAAAGGCGTATGCGAGGACGTGGACCGTCTTGGAGAACCAGAAGCGAAACTCGCCTTCCCAGTCCGGATTGATGAACGATTTCTCTTTCTGGGGCAGCAGCAAGCCCACCGTCCAGAGGACGGCGAACGCCGACCATAGCCACCAGCGGTAACGAAACAGACGCTCCATCACGCGCCGACCTGCAGGGCGAAGCGGTAGAGGATCTCGGCCGCGACGTCGAGTTCCGGGAGCGGCACCCATTCGTCGCGGGTGTGCGCCTGGGCGATGTCGCCGGGACCGAAGACCACCGTTGGGATGCCGGACCACGAGATCGTCGCCGCATCCGTGCCGTAGGGGACCGCCTGCACCTTGTGCGAGCCGCGCACCTCGTCGATCGACGTGCCGAGCCGCTCGACGAGTTCCGCGGAGTTTTGGGGCAACAGCGCCGGCTCGGCGATCCAGCACGGCTCGCTCGTAAACGGGAAATCGATGCCGGCGACTTCCTTGAGATATTTCTCCAGATGCGCCGGCGCCTCGCGCGGAACCTCGCCGCCCACCATTCGGCGATCGAGTTCGATCTTGCACCAGTCGGGCACGGTGTTGACGCTGACGCCCCCCTCGATCATGCCGACGCTGATGGTCGCGGGGCCCAACACGGGATCGATGACCGTCGCACGCAGATGGTCGGCGTACTTCTCGATGCCCGTCAGCAATTTGCCCATGCGGTAGATCGCGCTGACTCCCTGTTCCGGCGTCGAACTATGGCACGCCCGGCCCGGCGTCTGCATGAACCAACGCGTCACCCCCTTGTGCGCCGAGACGATGTTGAGACGGGTCGGCTCGGCGACGATCGCGAAGTCGGCCTTCACGCCCCGCTTGACGAGAACCTGCACGCCTTGAAACGTGTGTTCCTCATCGACGGTGCAGGCCATGATGACGTTGGGAGCGTTCGCCGGCTTCTCTCGCACGAGCCGGGCGAACGCGGTGAGCATCGCGGTCATGCCCCCTTTGATGTCGCAGGCGCCTCGGCCATACATCTTCTCGCCTTCGATCTTCGCGTCGAACGGCGGCACGATCATGCCGTCGATCGGCACCGTGTCTTGATGGGCTTCGAAGAGAATGGTTCGCGTCGCCTTGGGATTGAGGAACTTGGCGACGATGTTCTCGCGCTGCGGCATGACGGCCTGGCGTTCGTAGGGGACGCCGAGGTTCTTGAAGTAGTCTTCCAGATAGGCGGTCATGCGATGTTCGAGCGTGATCTCCGCGGGCCGGGGACGGCCCATGGGATTGACGCTCGGCAGGCGAACCAGATCGTAGAGCAGACGCGAGGTATCGTTCATCGCTGAACCTCGAGGAAGGGGGGGCAAGATTCAATCTTATGAACCCAAGGGGAGCGGATTGCGGGCGAAGACCCATTCCTCGATCGGCTGCCCCTGCTGCAGATGCTCGGCCACCAGCTGCGGAATGCGCTCCGCGGTCATGTTGCGATACCAGGTTCCCTCGGGATAGACGACCGCGATCGGCCCCTCGGCGCAGACACGCAGACAGCCGACTTTGGTCCGGAAACACGCGTTGCCGGTATCTTTAAGAGCTGCCTTGAGCGTTTCCCAGGCGGCGAGTCCCTCGGCGTCCGAACAACATTTGGGGCCGGTGCAGATCAAAACGTGCCGGCGATACGCGCCGATGCCGTGCTTTTTCACCGCGGTTTCGAGTGGATCCACCAGAATCTCCTTGGCGAGTCAGCGAGATCAGGCTGACGACTCGTCCGATCCCCTGCGGCCGGCGCGTCAGAAAATTCCCCGCTTGGGACTTGTTTTAGGGCTGCTCGGCTGTACAAAATAGGAATTCTCAAAAATCGACTCGTTTCATTTCCGGTAGCAACCGGGAGGATCCAACATGACTCTTTGGCGATGGTTTTCGTTCTCACTAAGCAGCGCTCTCCTGGTCGCGTTCCTGGGTTTCACGATCCCGGCGCAGGGACAGCAAGACAAGAAGGACGACAAGAAGACAGAAGAGAAGAAGACCGAAGAGAAGAAAACTGAGGAAAAGAAGACTACGGAAGAAAAGAAGACCACTACCGAAGAGAAGAAGGGAACTGAAGAGAAGAAGACCACCACCGAAGAGAAGAAGCCCGCCGAGCCGACCTGGTATCGTGGCTTCGAGAAGCCCTTCTTCCAGAAAGTGGTCACCGACACGACGCAGAAGTTCACCGTCTTCAACCAAGCCGTTGAACAGAAGCAAAAGCAGACCTTCATTTACAAGTACACGTTCGTCAAGAAAATCAGCGACGACGAAGTCGAAGTCCAGCAGGCGATTCAAAACATTGCCATGGACATCAACATCGGCGGCAACAACATCAACATCGATACATCCGATGAAAGCAAGCTCAGCGCCAACCCGATGGCTGACTTTTTCAAGGCGCTCAAGAAATCAACGCTCACTCTCAAGCTCGGACTCAACAAGGAAAAAATGATCGAAGTTCGCGGCGTCAGCGGCGGCGAACAGATGATCGAAAATCTGGGCATTTCGAATCAGCAGATGAAGCCGTTACTGCAAGTCATCCTGAGCGAATCGGCCCTCAAGCAGATGGCGACCCCGACCTTTGCCGCGCTGCCCAGCAGCGACAAGAAGGACTGGGAACGCGACAGCGAAATGAAGCTCGACGGCATCGGCACCTACACCATCAAGAACAAGTACAAGTACGACGGCGACAAGAAAGTCGCGATCGAGTCGTCGATGTCCTATGCCGGCCCGACGTCTTCGGAATCCAAGCTCCCCTTCAAGGTCGAGAGCGGCGAGCTCAAGTCCAAGGACGGCAAGGGCGAAGCGACCGTCAACAAGACCGCGGGCCGAATCGAGAGCCAATCGATGTCGATCACGCTGGAAGGCAAGCTCAAGATCCTGATCAGCGGCCAATCGACCGACGTCGACGTCGTTCAGCAGCAGGCGATGAAGAGCGAAACCAGCGACGCGGAACTCAAGACCAAGTAGTTCGTGCCTCCAGACAACGCAGAAACCCAGCGACACATCGCTGGGTTTCTGCGTTTAGCGCTCGCGTGGGATCTCGCGAGCTCTAAACGAGGATCGCGATCTACACGTGCCGTTCGTCAGGCCCGGTGTAGCGCCCGCGCGGCCGAATGATCCGATTGTTTGCGCTCTGCTCGAT
Organism: Gemmatales bacterium; assembly: GCA_038217425.1. Taxonomy (GTDB): domain Bacteria; phylum Planctomycetota; class Planctomycetia; order Gemmatales; family Gemmataceae; genus JAIEPT01. The sequence continues at coordinate 47,443 of JBBQPM010000025.1, read as the reverse complement.
GACGTGGGCGCCCCAGCCGGTGATGCGCGAGGCGACGAAGAACGGCGTGTACAGGGCCACGTCCAATCCGAGGGAATGGTAGAGCCGACCGGCGGGCCAATCGAGGTTCGGGTACAGGTTCTTCTCCGCCGCGATCACCGTCTCGAGAATCTCGGCCGACTCTTCGTACTGAAGATTGCCCACCTGCTTCGCGGCTTCCTGGGCGTATCCTTTCAAGACCTTGGCGCGGATGTCGCCCGTCTTGTAGACGCGATGGCCGAAGCCCATGATCTTCTCCTTGCGCGCCAGGGCGGCGCGGATCCAGGCCTCGGCGTCCTGGGGCTTCCCCGCGGCGAGCAGAATGTCCATCACTTTCTCGTTGGCGCCGCCGTGCAGCCTGCCTTTGAGCGCGCCGATCGCCGCCACCGCTGCCGAGTGCAGGTCCGATTCCGTCGAAATCACCACCCGGGCGGCGAACGTCGACGCGTTGAACTCGTGCTCGGCGTACAAGATCAGCGACACGTCGAACGCCTTCAGCGCCCACGGCTCGGGGATTTTCCCCTGGATCTGGTAGAGCAGATTCCCGGCGATGCCCAGGTCGTCGCGCGGCGGCACGAATGCCAAGCCGCGCCGGGCGCGGTCCCAGGTCGCGATCGCCTGCGGAATCTGCGCCAGGAGTCGCTGCGACTTGCGCAGCTGAGCTGCAGGGCTGCTGTCGTTCACGTCGGGATCGAAATGCCCGAGCATGCTGACCGCCGAGCGCAGTACGTCCATGCCGTGCGTCTCTTTGGGGACGCTTTGCAGGAACGTCGTCACGAGCCCCGGCAGAACGCGATCGCCGCGCAAACCGTCGTTGAAGGTTTGCAGTTGCTCGGGAGTTGGAAGTTCGCCGTGCAGCAGCAGATGCGCGACGGCCTCGAACGAGACCTTCTCGGCGAGTTCGGTGACGGGATAGCCGCGATAGCGGAGCCCGCCCATGACGGTAGAGATGGCCGTTTCGCCGGCGATGACGCCTTCGAGGCCGGGAGAGTAGATTTCGGGCGTACTCATGAGATCTCCGAGATTGAGTGATTTCCTTCCGAGCCGGAAGCGTAAGCCACGACCTCGCGAAAATCGTCGCTTACGCTACCGGCTCGGAAAGTTGCCTACTTGGGAGCCGGCAACGTGCCGACCAGGTTGCCGAGCGAGACCAGAGGTTCCAGGACGGCGCCGTCGGTTTCGGGAATGGTCGCGGGTTGACCGAGCCGGGCGTTGTGCACGATCAGGGCGTAAAACGCGAGCATCCGGGGCGTCTTCGAATCATCAGGCGGCAACGCGTCGAGACTGGTCGGCGGGACGACGCTCTTCTCGCGCTGCCATTTGGCTTGCATCAGCTCGAACTCGGCGCGGGTGCGAAACTCCTTGGGGAGTCCGCCGAGCATCGGCTGCACCTTGTCGGCCTTGCCGGCGCGGGCGGCGTGCCGTGCGAGCTGCAGCACGAACCAGGGATTCAGCGACTTCTTCTCCTCGCTGGCCGCCTTCAATGCTTCGTCGAGAATCTTGTCGTCGGCCGAGACCGCGAGCACGGCCAGGGCGGCTTCCAGGCGATCCTTCGGCAAGCCCCGGGCGCTGACCATCTCCAGGGCGTCGTCCATCTGCCCGCGACGGGCGTAGCCCTCCGCGTAGGCGAGTCGAGTGAGAGGGTCGGCGGGTTTGCCCTTGGTCGGGGCTTTGAACATTTCGCCGGCCAGGTCGTTCCCGAGCTTGTCGTTGGGCCCGAAGAGAAGGGCGAACTGGACGGCCTTGATCGCGGGCACCTGGGCGGCGTCGCGCGACCCCTGGGCCAGCAGCATCGCCAGGGGCCGCTTGTCCAGCGTCAGGAGCCGGGCGCCGAGTTCGCGGGCGGCCCAGAGCTGAACTTCGATCGACTGGATGCGCTCCACTGTGTCGCGCATCTCCTGAAACGCGACCGGCTGCCAATCGAATTTTCGCTTCTGGCGAACTTCCAGCTCCGACCCGCCTAGCATGACTTGCTGAAGTGCGAGTTCCTTAAGAAAAAGATCTTGATCGACGCGGAGGTTGGCCGACTCGTCGAGTGCGTTGCCGCGAGCGGCGCGGAAATATTCGAGAGCCTGTGCCGCATGCCCCTGATCGAGTTCGAGCAGAGCGCAGCCCTGCAGGAGTTCGGCGCGGACCAACGGCGGGAGCTTGTTGTCGGGCTGCTTGAGGCGGGCGAGGACTGCGGCGATGGCGCGGGAGCGCACGCTGGAGAGCCGAGCCTGCGAAATGCCCCAAACGACGACCGCCAGGACGAGGACGGCGCTGGTTGCCCAGGCGAGCCGTCGCGCCCAGCCGCGGATGCCGACGGGGGGAACGGGGGCTTCTTCAATCGCGCCGGCCTCGACGAGCGCCCTCGTGCTCGCCTTGCTGTGGACGTCGCCTTGCACGCCTTCGAGCACGTCCCCCTGCCGGCGCAAATAGTCGGCGGCGTTTCCCGGCCCGACCTCGCGCCAGTCTTTGGGCTTCTCGACCTTGAGCTCCGGGATCTTGATGATGCGTCGGCATTCCGGGCAGGGCGACTGCGTCCCCGCCAACGCCGCGGCCAGGTGCAACTCCTCATCGCAGAAGGGGCAGGTGAAGTCGATCGTCTTGGGCGTCTCGACCACGACGGGTTTGGCGGGGGCGTCGCTGAGCGCCGCGGCAGCGAGGTCGTCGACGTTTGCCAGGGGTCGGGTCGGCTTCTTGGGAGGCGTCGGCGGCTTGACGGCGGGGGGCTTGACCGGAATGCCGGGTTGGGGAATGCCAGGCGTCGGCACGGCTGCCTTGGGCATCGGAATGACGAGCGGCTTCTTGCAACTGGGGCAGGAAACCCGCTTGCCCGCGAGTTGGTCCTTCACCCCCAATGGCTTTCGGCATTCCGGGTTGGGACAGCGCAGGCGAATCATCTAGCGACCTGGAGATTCGTTGAAGACGGGAGTTCGATATGTCCCATCATAAGATCCCGGCCGACAAAAACCAAGAGGCGACGGCTCGAAGAGATCGTCGACTTCGAAGGCGATCAGCCCCATTCTGGCGGAACACCACGCCCCCCCCGCGAAGGGGGCCGGCCTTGGATCCGGTCAAGATGCTCAAGATCGCGGTTTTGCGATTTACAAGGTGCTCACGCTTGCACTGCATAGGGCGAGCCGGCTCGCCGTGACAGAAGTTCAATACAAAGGCACGCCGCTCTCGGCCAACGGGAACTTGACGGGGCGGCGTTCGCGACTCGAGAGGTAGATTGCGGTGAACATGGCGACCACGATTCGGCCCTCCTCGCCGGTGACTCGCGGCGGGCGATCGTCGCGCACCGCTTGCAGGAAGTCCTGGATCTGTAAGGCGTGGTAATGCTGCGTCGGATTCATGCGTTGAAAGCGGTCGCGATCCTCCGCCTGGAACTGCGCCAACAAGGATTCTTCGCCCGGGATCGTCCAGACATCGTTGAGCGGCGGCTCCGCTACCTCGGAGACGCCGGCGACGAAGGTCGCGCCGCGGTCGGTCTCCACGCCGACGGAGGCGCCGTTGGAGCCGTGAATGTGAACCTTGGTGTAGAGGCCGGGCTTTTGCGCGAGGCTTGTGACGATCGACCCGAGGCCGCCGGACTTGAAGCGAATCATGGCGAGGGCGGTGTCTTCCACTTCGACGTACGGATGATTGAGGTTGGAAAATGTGCCGGTGATCTCGTCGATCTCGCCCATGAACCACTGCAGCAGGTCGAGCTGGTGCGGCGATTGGTTGACGAGAACGCCGCCCCCTTCGCTGGCCCACTTCCCGCGCCAGGGATCGGACTGGTAGTAGGCCTGATCGCGCCAGCTAAACATCGAGAAGACGCCCAGCACGGGCGTGCCGATCTTGCCGGCGTCGATCGCTTCCTTCATGCGCAGCACCGGTTCGTAAAATCGCCGCTGGCTGATCACGCCGAGCTTCGTCCCCGCTGCCCGGGAGGCGCTGAGCATGGCGTCGCAATCGGCAAGACTGGCGGCCAGCGGCTTCTCCACCAGCGCCGAGACCCCTGCCCGCGCCGCCTGGATCACCGGTTCCGCGTGCAGCGGGTGCGGCGTGCCGACCACGATCGCCTGGGGCCGGGCTTCCTGGAGAAGGACGCCGAGATCGACATACGCCCGGACGCCGTAGCGCGACGCGAAAGCGTCGGCTCGCTGCGGATCGCGATCGCAGACCGCCACGAAGTCCGACTCGGGCACGCTTCGCAAAGCCGCGGCGTGAATCGTGCCCACCTTGCCGCAGCCGATCAACGCCGTTCGAATTTTCCGCATGAGACACCTTCCTTCACCGCTGACATCATAGTCGGACAGCGCTACTTTTTCCCGCAGACAAGCGATGGCCGATCTGATTTTACGGCCTGTAAGGCCGTCTCATATAGCCCAGGCCGGAGGCCTGGGCAGGTTGTTGTCCGTAGTCGGCCCTGTAGGGGCCGCTCAACTGCACGCGGCTGTCGAGCGGCCCCGTCAGGGCCGATCTAGGCTCTAATTCTTACCCAGGCCTCCGGCCTGGGCTATAGGAGACGGCCTTACAGGCCGAATTCAAGAACGCCCCATTAAGAATCAAGCAACTTGCGCAGTCTGAAATCAGCCTTACCCAACGTGAAAAGTGGCGATGTCCAAATAGGAACCGCGTCGAAATACGTTGCTGATTTCCGACCTCCTCTCCCCTGGACGAGCGGGAAAGGTGAAATTCGGCGACTCGCTTGCTCTCCGAAGAGCCTGGCAACCCACATTGCGCATCCGAGAATTTACAGCGGATTCGAGTCGGCGCCAGACGTAAACCCCTGTGCGAGATAATTCTTAAAAAAATGCACCGCGCTTCCGATTGTGATCTATATTTGGTTTGTGACGAAGCCCAAGCGTCACACGAAACACGGAATGAAACCTCGATAAAGGCAAACCCGTCGCGAGGCGGGGACGCAAAGCCATGGGCCTCTTCCCCTAGTAAGAGGTTGCCAGGTTACCGAAAGGAACTCCCCCAATGCGCATCCGCGTAACCGTCTTCCTCGTCCTGACGCTGTTCGCTCAAATCAGCGCCGCCCAGCAGCCCACCGCGTTCTCCCGGCGCAATCCGGTCACCGAAGCGGTCAACAAGACGCAAGCAAGCATCGTAGCCATCAAGATCGCCCGCCAGGCCGGCAAGTTGGAAGTCGTCGGCACTGGCGTTATCGTCGAATCCGAACGCGGCCTGATCATCACCAATCGTCACGTCGTCGGCAAAAGCCCGATCGTCACCGTCCGCCTGAACGACGGGACGGAAATTCTGGGCGACGTGGTCATCGCCGAGGCGCAGTTCGATCTCGCGGTCATCCGCGTCAAATCGAAAGAGAAACTTCAGGCATTGGCGCTCGCCGCCGTCTCCGATCTCCTGGTCGGCGAACAGGTCATCGCCATCGGCCATCCCTACGGTTACACGAACACGGTTTCGACCGGCATCATCAGCGCCCTGGGGCGCGAGATCACGCTGCCGACCGGCGATCTTCTCAAGGGCCTTATCCAGACGAACGCGGCCATCAACCCGGGCAATTCCGGCGGGCCTTTGCTCAACATCAACGGCGAACTCATCGGCATCAACGTCGCGCTCCGCGAAAATGCCCAGGGCATCGCCTTCGCGATCAACGCTGGCACGGTGAAGCATTTCCTCACACAACGCCTCAGCGGCCTAAAAGTCGCGGGCGTGGACCATGGCCTGAAGACGGACGAGACGATCATCGCCGAGACGGGCGACCGCGAACGTCTGGTGGTCGAAGCCCCGCTGGGGGTGCTCAAGACGGGCGACCAGATCGTGATGGTCGGTAATATTTCGGTCCGCAACCACTTCGACTTGGAGCGTTCGATGTGGGACAAGAAGCCGGGCCAAAGCGTTGAACTGAAGGTTGTCCGCCAGGGCGAGGAACTTAAAATCGCCTTGACGTTGGCAGCCGGACAAGGGGCCGGGACGGTGGTTGTTCAGAACTCGGCAACGCCCGCGTTGCCGACGACGACGACGACCACCTACGTGAGTGTGCCGTCAGCCGGTTCGCGGTAACGCGAGTCGGTCAAAGCACAGAAGAGGCGAAGCCGACGGGCCGGAACCCGTCGGCTTTTCTTTTTTTTGCGATCACCCGCTTCCAGGGTGGATTTTTTGGACCGGTAGGGCAGACACTATGTCTGCCTGAAGGTTTGGGGCAGACGAAGCGTCCACCCACCCCATTTTTTGGACCGGTAGGGCAGACACTTTGTCTGCCCGAAGGTTTTGGGGCAGACGAAGCGTCCACCCCACCTCATTTTTTGGACCGGTAGGGCAGACACTTTGTCTGCCTGAAGGTTTGGGGCAGACGAAGCGTCCGCCCCACCCCACTTTTTACACCAGCGCGAGTTCGCGCTCGACCATCACCGCTCGCAAGCGATTCCGCGCGACGTGCAGCCGACGCTTGATGGTGCCGATGGGCGTCTCGAAATCCCGGCTCATCTGCTTGAGCGTCTGCCCTTGCAGGTAGAAGGCCGAGAGCGTCGCCCGGTCGAGCGCCTTGAGTTTTTGCAAACCCGCCAGCACCGCCGCCCGGACTTCGCCGAGGATCAGCCCGTCCAGAGGCCCGTTGGCCACATCCGCGTGGTTGCTCAAGATCTCCGGCTCCATGTCCATCGGCGCCAGCCGGCGCGTGGCCCGATTGATGGCCATGCGGACGGTGATCTGCTTGAGCCACGAGATGAAGCACTTCGGCTCGCGCAGCTGCGGCAACTTCCTCCAGGCGTGGACGAAGACTTCCTGCACCAACTCCATCGCCTCATGCTCGTTGCGCAGCCGTGCCAAAGCGACGGCGTGAACCGCCGGCTGAAATCGGCGAACCAGATCGCCGAAAGCGCTCGCGCACCCCGACTGCGCACGGATTACCAGCTGCTCAATGTCTTCCCAGGTCATGGAATCTCCCTTCGGCCCAAATGCGTACGCACCCCGAATTCCGTAAGGAACCCGGGAGACGCTTCGACGCGCAACGCAGCGCGGAAGCGAGTGACGGCTTTTCGCGGTGAGTGAAAACTAGCCGGCGTTACGTTCTCGATAGTTCGGCTGGAACCACGAGGCTTTGGGATGAAAGCCTGTCCTGGTTCCGCCAGCATTCCGGCTCATCAGGCGATCGGAGCCGCGTACGGTGACGACGCAGTCGAGATCGGAGTGAGCCAGAATTTGCATGTTGACGACCATGACAGACCTCCGCAGGGAGATGAATTCGAGTGAATACGAAACCAAAAAAGGGAACGAAACGGGTAACTTCGCACGCCCGGCCCTCCAAGGGTCGGCGGCGAAACAACGTTCGGGCAACGATTGCCCCTATAGTAAGGACGCGAGCCGTTGGCGAAAGGTTCGCGGACGGCGAAATAATTTGCAAGCAAAGCCGGCGCCGAGGGATTGAGAAATCCACATGTCGTTATTGTAAAATGGCTTATGGCGAACGATAAATGCGGCGCGCGGCATAAAAGATCTCGCCTGTGGAAAAACGCCACAGGACCGCTGAGCAATTTCATACCACGGTTCTGAAATAGCGCGGCCGTTACGGGTCAGGTCGCCGCCCGGAGTACAGGCATTTGTAAATGCACGCTACTCCAGGCAGTGACGCAACCCGCCTCGCCATAAGAAGTGCAACGTGAGCCGCTCTATCCCTTCGGCTGCCCAATGCTCGGACGACGCGTCGGGCCCTTGCGGGCGTGGGACCGGTCGAGCCGAAATTGTTGCCCGTCGATCTCAAATGACAGGATCGTTCGGCCCGGTTGCTTGATCTGACGGTGCGTGATTTGATACTGCACGTCGTACCATAAGTCATGAAAGCGACGATCCCGGCTGTTTCGGAACTGCGCCGCGCGCACGAAGCGCCGCGCCTCGTCGCCGAGACCTGCTTCGACCAGGCTCAGCGACGTCGTCCGCACCACCGCGAACTCGTTCGGCGCCAGTTCGGCGGCGCGGCGCAGCGCGGCCGTCGCCTCGGCGTCCAGGTCGAGATCCAGGGCCAACTGGCCCAGGTCGGCGTGGTACTCCGCATGCTTCGGGTCGAGCTGGACGGCCTGCCGCATCTGTTCGAGCGCCTCGTCGCGCTTGCCCTCCTGAACGAGCGATTTGCCCAGGCGATGGTGATGTTTGGCGTCCTGGGGATCCAGACTGCCGAGGGTCACCTGGTGCCGACTGGCGCGCTGAAAGTCCCCCTGGCGCCAGGCGATGTCGGCCAAATGTTCGTGAACTTCCTGGAAATCGGTTGGCGAAAGGTTCTCCAACCGGCTAAGATGCTCGAAAATGAGGCGGGCGCGGGTCAGATGGCCCAGGCCGAGGAAATGCCGCCCGGACGTGAATAGATGGTCGATCAGGTTGAGCGTCTTGCTCATGGGAGTGCCTCCTTGCACGCAGGGGATTGAGTTCGAACGGGGATTATAACCGCACGCCCGATCCTCGCAAGCAAAAAAACGAAGAATTCTCCCGCCTGAGCCCTTACCTGTTATGAGCCGAGAGGTTAATCGTTCCTATCCCGTGGATTCGTTGCAGACATTCCGGAGACGCTACATGGCACGGTGCTTCCTCCTTGCCGGTTTTTACCTGTCGTTTTGTCAACTGCTGGTCGCCCAAGACCTTGCGGCTGTGCTAAAAGCGGAGAAGGCGCGCATCGACGTCGTCAACAAGGTCCGCCCCTCCACCGTCGCCATCCTCATCGGCGGCGGGACCAACGGCGGTACCGGCGTGCTCATCTCCGACGACGGCTACGCCCTCACCAACTTCCACGTCACCCAACCCGCCGGGCCCACCATGAAGTGCGGCCTGCCCGACAAAGTCCTCTACGACGCCGTCCTCGTCGGCCTCGACAAAGTCGGCGACGTCGCGCTCATCAAGCTCCTTCCCAAAACCCCCGGGCAAAAGTTCCCCTTCGCCGTCATGGCCGACAGCGACACCGTTAACGAAGGCGACTGGTCGATCGCCATGGGCAATCCCTTCCTGCTCGCCACCGACTTCACCCCCACCGTCACCTTCGGCCTGATCTCCGGCGTGCATCGTTACCAGTACCCCTCGGGCGTGATTCTCGAGTACACCGATTGCATCCAGATCGACACGTCGATCAACCCCGGCAACTCCGGCGGACCGCTCTTCAACATGAAGGGCGAGCTAATCGGCATCAATGGCCGCGGTTCGTTCGACAAGCGCGGGCGCGTCAATTCGGGCGTCGGCTACGCGATCTCGATCAACCAGATCAAAAACTTCATGGGCCATCTCAAGGCCGGCATCGACACCGATCACGCCAGCCTCGGCACCCTGGTGACGACGCAGACCGAATCGACCGGCATCTCCAAGATGCGCGTCTCGCAGATCCTCGACGAGAGCGACGTCTACCGCCGAGGCCTCGACGTCGGCGACGAACTCGTCAGCTTCGCGGGCCGGCAGATCGGCAGCGTCAACCATTTCAAGAACGTTCTGGGCCTGTACCCGCGCGGCTGGCGCGTACCGCTGCAGTTCACGCGCGAGGAGAAGGACGCGGTCAAGAAGTACGACGTGCTTGCCCGACTCATGGGCGTGCAGCGGAAGGAAGTCAAGGATCCCGGCCAGCCCGATCCCGAAGGTAAACCGGCGCCGGCGCCCATCGACATCAAGAAACTGCTCGGTCCCAAGGGTCCTGCCGCCAAGTATTTCATCGCCAAGCCGGGCTTCGCGAACTTCTACTTCAACAAGCAAGAGAAAGACCGCCTGATGACCGCGTTCGCCAAGCATGGCAACTTCGCGCCGGTGAACGGCAACTGGGACGTCGCCGCCAAGTCGTCGCTGCGGCTGATTCGCGAGCCGATCACCACCAAGATCTCCATCGACGAAGTGAAGGAAGGCGCCGGCAGCAAGTCCGTCGTCAAGATCGGCTACGGCAGCAGTAATCCCTATGAACTCGAGCCGCTCAAGGGTTCTCAGGAGCCGCTCGCCCTGCGCATGCCCGAAAACAGCGGCGGCTTCAACGCCGCCCTTTACGTCTACCATCGACTCCTTACCATGGGCGAAAAAGGCTTCGACCAGTTCCACCACGGCGGCGTCGAGCCCTACTATCCGCCCCCCGCCGACGCCCGGGAAGCCAAGGAAGTCAACTGGGGCAAACAGCGAACCCTCGTCGAGGTTCTCAAGACCAGCCATGGCCCGTTCCAGACGAAATGGTACTTCGATCTCAAGACGGCTCAACTCGTGGGCATGGAGCACCGCAGCGCCGACAACGAAGATCCCTGCGAAGTCTTCTTCTCCGACTACCGCGACGTCGGCGGTCGACAATTGCCCCACCGCATCGCCGTCTGGCACAACGACAACCACTACGGCACCTTCGACGTGTCGGGCTACAAACTAGCAGCGGCTAAGTAATGCATTTAGCCGCCGCGCCCTCGCGATGAGGGTTTCGTCCGCGCCGCGAGGGCGCGGCGGCTAAACTTTTCGGAGATTCCTTTTCATGAAATTCCGCCTGTGTCTCGTCTGGTTTACATTCATGGCCGCTCCGATTGCGGCTCAGGATCCCGTTACCAAGGTCGCCGTCGACGTCAACAAGAAGCTCGTCAAAATCTTCGGCACCGGCGGCTTTAAGGGGCTCCCTTCGTACGGCACCGGCATCATGGTTTCGCCGCAAGGACACGTTCTTACGGTGAATAACCATATCCTGACGACCACCATGGTCCGCGTGCATCTCTACGACAGCCGAATCTTGAACGCCAAGGTGATATTCCGCGAACCCGAACTCGATTTGGCCATGCTCAAGATCGAAGGCGACATCGACTTCATGCCGCACTACGACATCGAAGAGGCCAAGAAGCAGCCGCTGGCCGAGAACGGCGACTGGATTTTCGCTTCGAGCAACTCGTTCCAGATTGCGACTCGCGACGAACCGATGTCGATCATGCATGGCGTGGTCGCCGCGTATTCCGAGTTGCGCGGCCGGCGCGGCGTGTTCGAGGCGCCGTTCTCGGGCGAGGTTTACTTCGTCGACTGCATCGCCAACAACCCCGGCGCCGCAGGCGGCGCGCTCACCAACCGCAAAGGCCAGCTTCTGGGCATCGTGGGCCGAGAACTCAAGAACACGCTCACCGATACGTGGATCAACTATGCCGTCCCCGTGCAGGCGAAAATCGAATTCAAACGCGAAGACAAGCTGGTCAAGGTCGACATCGCGGAGTTCGTCAGCGAATCGATTGCCGGCAAGTATCGCCAGAGCGAAAAGGTGGCCCGGCAAGACCGCGGCGGCTACACCGGCGTCGTCCTCGTCGCCAATCCCGTCATGGCCACGCCCCCGTACGTCGAGGAAGTCGAGCCCGGCTCCCCTGCCTACAATGCCGGCCTCAGACCCGACGATCTCATCCTCTACGTCGACGGCGAACTCGTTTCCACGATCAAGCTTTACCGCGAGATCATGAGCCAAATCCCGCCCGGCTCCGAAATCAAGATGGAGATCCAGCGCGGCAATAAGCTCGAAAGCATCAAGCTCAAAGTCCTCGAACCGAAAAAAGCCCCCGCCGTCTCGGCGCCCAAGTAGTCGAACAAAATCAATCAAGCCACAGAGGGCACCGAGAACACAGAGGAAGAAAATGCAAAACGTCGTCGTGATTCATTTCTTTCTCGGTGTTCTCTGTGACCTCTGTGGCTTACCTTCTTCTTAAGGTTGATGGCCATGCGATACTCGCTCATTTCGATCTTCCTCTTCACCGCCCTGCCGCTGCACGCCCAAGATCTCAACGAGGCCCTGGAACAAGCCACCAAGGCCGCTCTCAAAAAGATCTCCCCCAGCGTCGTGCAGATCGTCACCACCGGCGGCTCCGACATCATTACCACCACCGCCAAGGGCACCTTTCGCAAAGCACTCGGGCCCACCACCGGCCTGGTGATCGAGGACGGCTTCATCATCTCCAGCGCGTTCAACTTCATCAACAAGCCGACCAACATCGTCGTGCACATCCCCGGCCGAACCGAGCCCGTGAACGCCCAGGTCGTCGCCACCGATCATTCCCGTCTGCTCGTGCTTCTCAAGGTCGACGCCAAGGGCCTGAAAGTCCCCGCGTTCGTTCCCAAGAGCCAGGTCACCGAGGGGCAGTGGTCGCTGGCCGTGGGACGGTCGCTCGACACCAAGCGCGACGCGATGCCGCAGGTGTCGCTCGGCGTCATCAGCGCCAAGAATCGCATTTGGGGCAAGGCGGTACAGACCGACGCCAAGATCTCGCCCGTCAACTACGGCGGGCCGATCATGGACATCGAAGGCAAGGTGCAAGGCGTGCTGATTCCCGCGTCGCCGCAAGGGGACGACGTGAGCGCCGGCTTCGAGTGGTACGATTCCGGCATCGGCTTTGCGATCCCCATGGACGACATCCTGGCCGTGTTGCCGACGCTGAAGAAGGGGAAGGATCTGCATCGCGGCCTGCTCGGCATTCGCATGAAATCGACCGACAAGTACGAAGCCGCGGTCGAGATCAGCGAGGTGCAGCGCGATTCCGCGGCCGCCAAGGCGGGCCTCAAGGCCGGCGACGTCATCATCGACATCGATGGCCATGCCATCGGCAGCCAATCGCAAATGCAGCACGTTCTGGGCCCCAAGTACGAAGGCGACAAGATCACCGTCAAGTACAAGCGCGGCGCCGACGTTCTGGAAATCAAGAACCTCACGCTTATCGGCAGCCAATCGATCGCCGGCCACCCGTTCCTCGGCATCCTGCCGATGCGCGACGACCCGAAGCTCGGCATGGACATTCGCCACGTCTTCACCGACAGCGCCGCCGCCAAGGCCGGCCTGAAAGTCGGCGACCGCATCATGAAGTTTGGCAGCACCAAGGCCAAGAAACTCGAGGATTTCACGGGCGACAAGCCCGGCCGGGTCCAGTTCACCGAATGGCTCAACACCCAGTTCCCCGGCGACGAGATCGAAATCGAAATCAAGCGCGGCGATAAGACCGAAAAGATCAAGGTCGAACTCGATTCGCTCCCCGGCGTCGCCAAGGATCAGGAATGGAAATTAACTGAAAAGCTCCCCGCGGTCTCCAGTCTGGAAAAGGCGCTCGAGCCGCTCGAAATGAAGAACGCCAAGGCGCCGAAGATCGATCCGAATCCGAACCCGGTGAAGCCCAAGCTCGGCTGGGACAAGATCCGCTCCGCTGACGGCGAGAACACTTACTGGTTCTACGTCCCCGGGACGTATCGCCCCGAGGTGTCGCACGGTTTGGTCGTCTGGCTCAATCCTCCCGGCAAGTTCAAAGAGAAGGACATCGAAGACATTCTGGACTTGTGGAACGACGTCCTCAAGGAGAAGAACTTGATCATGGTCTTCCCGCTCTCGGAGAACGAGAACGGCTGGATCGCGAGCCAGGCCGATTTCGTGGTCGAGACGATTCAGGAATCGATCAAGCGGTACACCGTGGACCGCGGCCGAATCGTGACGCACGGCCAGGGGGTCGGCGGTCAAATGGCGCTGCACGTCGCCTTCGCCAACCGCGATCTGATCCGCGGCGTGGCCATGCATTCGACGATCGTGGAGCAAGCGAAGGAACTGCAAGTGAACCAACGGCTCGCCTTCTACATCTCCGCGGGCGATCTGGACCCGTCGCAGAAGAGCATCGCCGAGAGCAAGGAGAAACTTCAGGACAAGAAGTATTCGGTGACGTACAAATCGCAGGCAAACAAGGGCCGCGAGTACATCGATGTGAGTGCGATTGTGGAGATCGCGGCGTGGATCGATACGCTGGATAAGCAGTAGTTTGCCGCGTGTAAATTTCCGCTGGGAGCCCGCAGCGCCAGCAAGGCCGAAATTCGATCCTTGCTGGCGCTGCGGGCTCTGTCAAATTGCTTTGCATTTCCGAGCTCGAACGAATGGGGCTTGGCCCGACTCACTCGGGGGCCGCGAGCTCGGTCGCGAAGAGCATGCCCATGGCCCCGCCGCGGTCGTCGCGGCCGTTGATGGCGGGGCGGTCGAAGTAGGCCTTTAACGACGTCTGTTTGCCGGTGCCCGCGCAGACGTTCACCAGCTTGCCGTCGACGCTGGTGCGCTCCTGGATCGCCTTCCAGGCGCGATCGACGTGGGGTTGGTACTCTTCTTTGCTCAGCCAGCCGCGGCGAATGCCGCGCTGCATGGCGAAGCCGATCATGCAGGTGCACGTGTACTCGTCATAACTCTCGGGATGATCGATGACCTGGTGCCAGCACCCGGTCTTGAGATCCTGGTGGGGTTTGAGCGCGGCCAAGTGCTTCTGGAACTCGGCGAGCAACGTCTTTCGTTCGGGATGGTCCATGGGCCAATGGCTTAGGGCGAGGGCCAGACCGAGCGCGGGGAAGCCGTTGCCGCGGCCCCAGGCGGCTTCGTTCAGCGGCGAGTGGCGATAAAGGCCGTCGGAGCGAAGGCAAAATTTACGCATTGAGGCGAAATGGACGGCGGCGGCGTCGAAGTATTTGCGCTCGCCGGTCAACGCCCCGGTCGCGGCGAGGATCGGCCCCGCCATGAAGACCGCGTCACTCATCTCGCTGTGGTACGGCATCACCGGCAGCGGCTCTCCATCCTTGCGGAAAATCTGGTCGGCCGCGGCCTTGCACAAGAGCACCCAGCGGTCGCGGTCGGCGCCCTTGGCGCGGAAGGCGAGTTCGGCGAAGATCAGATGGCCCGCGTGTTCGCTCCCCGATTTGGGCACCGGCGACTTGTCGCCCCGCAAGTACGGTTCGACGAGCTTACCCACCTCGGCGGCGTATTTCGCGTCGCCGGTGAGGTCGCTCAGACGCAGCTTGGCGACGAGCGGCAACGCGGGGATGTAAGCGACTTGGTCGAGCTTCTTGCCGTAAACGAGCGCCAATTCTTGGGCGACTTGTTTCGGCGACCTCGCTGCCTGGGCGTGTGCCGATAGCGGCACGATTGTCAGTAGGAAACCGATCGCGAAATGCTTCGACATGAGAACTCCTTGAGATTCCTCGGGGCGTCGCTTGGAAAGTTTACGCCGAACCTCGGCCAATGTCATCCCGGTTCGGCCCAGGTTTCATATCATGAACGGTTATGGCCAAGCAGCCCCCGCAAACGTTCTCCGTCACCCCCGAACACGCGCAAAAGACGCTGGCGGCCCTGCTCCGCGTTTGGCTCCCGGGACACTCGTGGTCGCAAGTGCGCCACCTCATCGACACGCGCCGCGTGCAAGTCAACGGCGAGATCTGGCTCGACGACGCCCGGCGCCTCAAGCCCGGCGAAAGCGTCACCGTGCTGCCGTTCGGCCGGCCGGCGCCGGAACTCATCGATCAGATTCCCATTCGGCACGTCGATGACGACGTCGTCGTCGTCGAGAAACCCGCCGGCATTTCCACCGTCCGCCATCCTTCCGAACGTGCCTGGCTCGAGGAACGCCGACTCAAAGTTCTGACGCTCGACGATCTCGTGCTGCGCCAGCTCGGCTACGCGCTGCCCAGGCAGAAACACGATCCCAAGCCACGGCTCCGCATCGTCCATCGCCTCGACAAGGAGACCAGCGGACTCGTCGTTTTCGCCCGCACCGTCGACGCCGAGCGCAACCTCGGGTTGCAGTTTCGCAAGCACGTCGTCATGCGGCGCTACCTGACGCTGGTGCCGGGACGGGTCGAGACGCAGACGATTCGCTCGATGCTGCTGCGCGATCGCGGCGACGGCAAACGCGGCAGCGGCGACCTGGCTAACCAGGGAAAAGCGGCGATCACGCATGTCGAAGTCGCCGAACGCTATCGCGATTTCACGCTCCTTTCGTGCCGGCTCGAAACGGGGCGGACGCACCAGATTCGCATTCACCTTTCGGAGCTGGGGCATCCCGTTTGGGGCGAAAAAGTCTACCGTGCCGGGAAGGAACCCGATGCCAGCGGGCTCACTCGGCTCTTCCTCCATGCGGTGGAATTGGGTTTTCAGCATCCGCGGACGCTGGAGCCGATGCACTGGGAGATGCCGTTGCCGCCTGAGCTGCGTGCGGTGCTGGAGAAACTGGAGCCGATCCGCTCGTGACAAATCGTGGCGGGGACGGTACATTCAATGGGATAGAAGAATCCCTCCCTAGTTCGTGGAGTTGCCCCCATGACGCGATTGGCCTGTTGGTTGGTTTTGCTCGGAGTCTGCTCGGCGGGAATCGGCTGGCTGTCCATGGGCTGCGGTCCGACGGCGTCGGGTCAGGAACCCTCGAAGGAGTACGTCAATTCGCTGGGCATGAAGTTCATGTTCATTCCCAAGGGACGATTCGTGATGGGCTCGCCGGAAACCGAGCCCGACCGGCAGCCGGACGAGACGGCCCACGAGGTATTTCTCACCAAGGATCATTACCTAGGAGCTCACGAGGTAACGCAAAAGCAGTACGAACAGGTGATGAAGTCCAACCCGAGCTTCTTCACTCCCGAGGGGCCGGGGAAGGCGAAGGTCAAAAGCAAGAGCACGGATCAGCATCCCGTGGAACGAGTGACGTACGACAACGCGGTGGAATTTTGCCGAAAACTAAGCCAGTTGGCGGACGAGCGGGAGCTGAAGTTTAGCTACCGCTTGCCGAGCGAGGCGGAGTGGGAATATGCGTGCCGCGCGGGGACGTCGACGCCGCTGTATTTCGGCCTGCGGGTCAATTCGTACAAGGCGAACTTTAACGGCCTGTCGCCGTACAACGACGGCGGGCCTGGGCCTTTCTACCGGACGACGTCTCGGGTCGGGGAATATGAGCCGAACGCGTTCGGGCTTTACGACATGCACGGCAACGTTCAGGAATGGTGCAACGACTGGTACGCCGCCGACTACTACGCGAAAAGCCCGAAGAACGATCCGCCGAGCCCTGAAAAGGGGACGGAGCGCGTCGTTCGCGGCGGGGCGTGGGTCAATACCGGCAAGTCGTGCCGTTCGGCGATCCGCGGTAAACTCCCGGCCGACAAGGCGACGTACAGCACCGGGTTTCGCATCGTCTTGGTCGTCGCCCCGTAACGGAATCGGAACATGACACCCGTATGTCAACGACTCTTCGTGTACGGCACGCTCAAGCGCCGCTCGCGCCATCCGATGGCGCAGTATCTGGCCGAGCATGCGGCGTATCGGGGCGAAGCGAAACTCCGCGCCCGCCTTTACAATCTGGGCCGATACCCCGGCATCGTCCCCGCGGCCGACGCCTGGACCTTCGGCGATCTCTACGATCTCGGTTCGGATCCAGAAGTGCTCGCCCGCCTGGACGAATACGAAGGGGTCGAGTCGCCGAGCCGTGAGGAATTTTTCGATCGCCGGCTCGCGGAAGTGATGGGCCCCGACGATCGGCCGATCACGGCCTGGGTCTACTGGTTCACCGGCGCGGTGCGTGCGGAAAACTGGATCGCTTCGGGCCGATACGGGGATACTCTGGAGTAACGGATGCCGCTGGTGCTCGAAGGTCTGGTGACGACGATCGCGCCCGAAGGGACGATCAACCTGGCGCCGATGGGTCCGATCGTCGACGCTCAACTACGCTCGTTCACGTTTCGGCCTTTCAAGACCGCGGCGACGTACCGCAATCTCGTCGACCACGGTGAAGGCGTGTTCCACATTACGGACGACGTGCTCTTGCTGGCGAAGGCGGCGCTGGGGCCGGTCGATCCGCAGCCGCCGCTCAAGCGGGCGCTGGCGATCCTCGGATACTATTTGCCGGACGTGTGCCGATTCTTCGAGTTCCGCGTGACCAGGATCGACGCCGAGCACGAGCGCGTGACGATCGAGACGCAGGTCGTGAACGCCGAGACGTTGCGTGAGTTTTTCGGCTTCAACCGCGCGAAGCACGCGGTGCTGGAGGCGGCGATCCTGGCCACGCGTCTGGCATTCTTGCCGCGCACCGAGATCGAGGCGGAATTCAAAAAGCTCGAAGTGATCGTCGGCAAAACGGGGGGGCCGCCGGAGATCGAGGCGTTCGCGTTTCTCTCGGCCCGGGTGATGCGTCCATGATTCGCGTGTGCACCGGCAGCCGACTTCACCTGGGGTTCTTTGATCTCCCTGGCGCCGGGCCTTGGCCCACACTCGAGGGAGACGCAGGTTTGCCGCGACTGGCCTGGGGCGGCGTCGGCATGATGATCGATCGTCCCGGCGTCGTCGTCGCGGTGCAACCCGCGAGCGAATGGTCGTCGTCGGGGCCGTGTGCCGAACGGGCGCTCGCATTCGCGCAGACTGTCGCACAGCATCTGCCTGGCGACCCGCTCGACCTCCACGTCGAATCGTGCCCCGCGGAACATTCGGGGTTAGGGACCGGGACGCAGCTGGCGCTCGCGGTCGGCCTGGCGGTGGCGCGGAGTCGGTGCGCTCGGGTCGGCGTCTGGCAGCTCGCGCGGTGGCTGGGCCGTGGCAAGCGTTCCTGTCTGGGCATTCACGGGTTTCGTCGCGGCGGCTTTCTCATCGAAGCGACGCACGCCGAGGGGCGCTTCGCGCCGCTCTTGTTACGCCGCGACTTTCCGCCGCATTGGCCGATCACGCTCATCGAACCGCAGCGGCTCGTGGGCACGCATGGCACGCAGGAAAAGCAGGCGTTTGCGGCCCTGCGTGAAGTTCCTCGCACCTCGCATGCGGAGGCGTTGGCACGGCTCGCGTTCCTGGAGATGGTTCCGGCGCTGCGTCCATTGGATCCGCGCCGCTTCGGCTCGGCGGTGACCGACTTCAATCGCCGAGTGGGGGAGATGTTTCGTCCCTGGCAGGGAGGCATCTACGCCGACCCGGCGATTGCGCAGATCGTGGCGAAGCTGCGCGGCGCCGAGATTTGCGGCGTGGCGCAGAGTTCGTGGGGGCCGACGATCGTCGCCTTCGCGGAGGCAGGCGAGGTCGCGCGCCTCTTGCACGGCGAGGAGGTCGCGATCACGAAGTGCCGGGCGCTCAATCAGGGGGTTCGCGTGATCTCGAGCGAGCGCTAAACGGATCGCTGGGATCCCGATTCACTCGCGGCTGCCGCCCACCAGGGTGAAGAGGCGGACTTGCGCCTTGTTGAAGTCGCGGATCGCGTGCATGTACGAGATCTGGGCGGCGTTGGACGCGCGGATCGCGAGCAGCACTTCGCTGGCCGAGGCGCCCTTGATGTTCTGCGTGAAACGGGCTCGGCTTAACTCGAAGTTCTGCTTCGCCTTGTCCATGTTCACGAGAGCGAACGCGATTTGTTCCTGACTGCTCTTGATGCTCTCCAGCGCCTCTTGCACGCCGAGCGTCAGCTTGGCCTTGAGTTCGTTGAGCGATAGACTCGCCTGCTGGAGTTGACTCGAGCGCAGGCGGTCGTTCTCCTTGCTGAGATGCCAGTTGGTGAGGTTCCAGCGGGCGCCGATGCCGAGGTCGAAGCGTTGTGCGGAGGCGAAATTCGAACCGGGCCCGGCGCCGAAAAGGCCTTCGCCGGCGGTCATTTCCAGCGTTGGCAACAGAATCTCGGCGCCGGCGGATTTCTGACATTCCCAGATCTTGGCGACCAGGGCCGAGAGTTCCGGCACGCCCGGACCCCCGCGCATCGCCTGCTCGACGAGTTCCATGGCGGAGCGTTCGCCGCTGACGAGGACGAACTGCGCCATCTGCGAATCGAGCAGGAGGATTTGCTGCTGCAGCGGCAGGCCCAGGAGGTAGAGGATCTTGAGTTCCGCCTTGCGTGCCGCCTCCTCGATCTTGACGGCGAGGATGCGTTGGCCGCCCAGGTCGGCCTCGACGCGGATGACCTCGACACGCAGGCCCGAATCGATGCGGGCGATGTTCTGCGTCTGTTCCAAAAGGTCGGCGATCTTCTTCTCGCTTTCACGGGCGAGCATCTGTGCGGTGCGTACCGCGAGCAGATCGAGATACGTCGAGGCGGCGTCGACGAGCTGTTCGCCGGCGAGCTGACTGATCTCCCCCTGGCGCTGGAGGATGTTGCGCTGGGCTTCGACTTTCTGGTAGACCCAGTCTTTGAAGTCGAGTTTGCCGCGGAGTTCGACGCCGACGAAGGCGGAGCCGTAACTGGAGCGCAGGAGGTTGCCTTGAAAATCCTGGATGCCGCCTTCATGGCGATAGTAGGAAGGGCCGACGGTGAGGTCGGGGAGCCAGCGTTTGTCGGCGAGATCCTGGCGGGCGTAGGCCTCGTTGAGGCGTTCGCGAGCGATCTTCAGCTGGCCGTTGTGGTCCTTGGCGAGCCGAAAGACGGTGTCCAGCGACAGCGGCACGGCCGGGACCGGCTGCGCCGCGGCGGGGAAGCGCCAGGCCAAGAGAAGCGCAATGGCGAGCCAGGAGTGAATGAATGAGGTCCGCATGCCTTTAGAATCGGCCCGGACTGGCGCTGGAGTTTACTGGAAACGCGGAATGTGCGGGTGAAGTCGGCAAGTGGGAAACGGGGGAAGCTGGGCGCGTAAAAAAACCTCCACCTGTGCCGTTTCAGACGCTTTTGAGAACCCGCAGTGAAAAGTGGAGGCCTCATGACTGGGTTTTGGATCCCATTCCAACAGGTGGGCTTGCAAGCACCAGGCAAATATTAATTCGGCCCCCGGCGGGTACTACATAGGTTCGCCAAAAGATATCGTTTGATCACGAACACCGCAGAGGTAATAGCAATTTATCACGCAGCCCGCGCCTTCGCAAGCCCGATGAAAGCGAGATTTCGAAATCCGCCGCGAAGAAACCGATCCCGCCGGGCGTAAAATGACGACGTAGACTCTTCCTACGGAGCACCGTCCATGGCTTTGTTCGCGCAAATCTTCGAGGCAAGTCCCGATCTCTCCTCGATCTACATCCTGGCGAGCTTCGGCATCCTCGCCGTCGCTTGCGGGCTTTTGTTCGCCTCCGGCGTGCTGTCGATCGCGCTGGGCTTCGTCAGTTATGTGCTCCGCAGCGCGGTCCACGCCGGCTTCCGCTTCTGGCGCATGACGGTCGCCTGGGCGAACGCCTTCGTTTTCTTCGTCCTCGTCGTCGGGGCCATCGTCCTGGGACTTTACGCAGTCGAGACGCTGCCGGCGCTCGCCGTCCTCCTGGGGACGGGGACGATGATCCTGGGCATGTCGGCGAGTTTGGCATACGTGTATCTCGACAAGGAACAAGTTGAAGTGGAACGGGGCTACAAGGCGCTGCACAGCCCGCTCAAGGGACAACGCCTCGCCGCCGACCTCGCCCGTTACGGGCACCGCGCCACCTTCTTCCTGCTCATCGGCGCCGCCGTCGGCGTTCTCGGCGGTTTCGCGCTGCTCAACCTCGGACTCTACCGCAGCATCGGCCGAAACTGGTACCGCCTCGACCATGCGACCGCCAACTTCCCCGACTTCCTCGTCTTCGGCATCCTCAATATCTACCGACTCGTCGATCTGCTCGACGTCGCCAACAAGGAACGGCTCGTGCGATTGTCGCACATCACCGCGACGGCGTTGCCGGCCACGTTGCTGCTCTCGGGCTTCAAGTCGTTCGTGATGTTCGTGCTCCTGGAACGCATCTTCGCGGCGCTGCGTCAAGGCCGGCTGCTGGCCGAGACCATTGAGGATTTCTTCAGTCCGCATCAACCGATCCACGATCGCGCACGATACGCCTTGCCGCACTACGGCATCCGCGCCTTGCGTCCGCTCCTGGCATCGCTGCAGAACACGAAACTGACGCCCGAACAGCGCAAGGAGATGCCGCAGATTGTCGCCGAGATTGGGCCCGACACCGTCCCCTGGTTGCTCAATGGGCTGCGCGATCCCGACGAAACGATTCGCCTGCTCGCCGTCGCGACGCTGGGGGAACTTGGCGCCCTGGAAGCGTTGCCCGCGCTTTTGGGCCTGAAGGCGGAAGCGACGGAGCATCTGCGCCGGGCGCGCATCGAAGCGCTCGGGCAAATCTACTGGAGCGAAGATCACACGCGACCCATCGCCACGAGACGCGCGTCGAGCAGCTGGCTGCGTCGCTGGTGGCGCTCCCGGCACATGGTGAGCACGCCCGACGCCAAGAGCCAAATCATCGGCGCCCTCACGTTCGCGCTGGAGGATCCGGCTCCCTCGGTGCGACTCGCGGCGCTGGAGGATCTCGAAAAAATCGGGCCCCCGGCGAAGTCGGCCGTCTCCAGCCTCTTGCCGCTCTTTACCGATCTCGAGGACGAAGTCCGCTGTCACACGGCCCGCGCCTTTGGACGCATCGGCGCGAAAGACGTGGACCTCAGCGGACTCATCCGTCTGCTCAAGGATCCCAGTCCGCAGGTTCGCGCCGCCGCCGCCGAAGCGCTCGGCAAGCTCGGCGCCGCGTCCGCCACCAGCTTGCCCGAACTGGTCGAATTGCTCCAGGATCGCGACGAAGAAGTCCGCAATCAGGCGGCGGCAGCCCTGGGCAAGGCGGAATCCCTCGATCACGAAATGACCGGCGACCTGGCCGAGGGGTTGTCCAGCCCCGACGCCCTGGTGCGCGCCCGCGTGGCGGAGGCGATCGGCAACATCGGCCCGGCGGCGGAGAACATCGCCCCCGCACTCGCCAAGGCGCTCAAGGATTCGAACGACCGCGTCCGCGCCAAGGCGGTCAAGGCGCTGGGCAAGATCGGCAAAGGCGCCGCCGCCGCCGCCGTCGCGCCCCTCCTCGCCGCACTCAGCGACCCCGACACCTGGGTGCGAGCCCTGGCGGCCGAGGCGCTGGGCGAAATGGGCGATGCCGCCAAGCAAGCCGTCCCCGCGCTCATTCGCTCCCTCAGCCATGCCAACATCCAGGTCCGCTACCACGGCGTCGAAGCCCTCGGCAAGCTCGGCGAATCTGCGCTGGCCTCACTGCCGGCTCTGCAAAAAACGTGTCTCGACGACGACCCGGGCGTGCGTGCGCAAGCGGCAACAGCGCTGGCGGAGCTGGCGCCGCAGCAACCCGCGACGCTGACCCGCCTGGGTCTGGCGCTGCGCGACGAGGTCGCCGAGGTCCGCATCGCCGCCGCCAAGGCGCTGCGCAAATGCAAACCCGACGACAAGGAGATTCGCGCCGGACTGCTGCACGCCCTGGGCGACGCCAGCGACGACGTCAAGATGGAAGCCGCCCACGCCCTTGCCGCGTGTTCCGGATCCGACGCCCAACTCGTCGCCTATTTGACGAAGTTGTTGGAGGAAGACGACAACGGCTGGGTCCGCGCCGAATCCGCCAGCCTCCTGGGTCGGCTCGGCGACGAGGCGGTTCCCGCAGGTCCCGCGCTGGTCCGTGCGGCCCAGACGCAAGAGGTGACGGTACGCGAGGCGGCGCTGCGGGCGTTGGTATTGATTCAGCCCCCCGAAGCGCCGGCGGCCTTTCTCGCCGCGCTTCAGGAGGATCACCCCGACCTGCGCATGATCGCGTCGGCAGCATGGCACAACGCAACGGTCGTCCCTCCGGAGGCGGCGCCGGGGTTGCTCGAAGCGCTGAACGATCCCGAGTCGCAGGTCCGCGCCAACGTCGCGTTCGCGATCGGCCGGTTGAATCCGTTGCCGGAGGAAGCGTTGGCGCCGCTCATGGCGGGGTTGCACGATTCCAGTCCCGAAGTTCGGCTCAACTGCGTGCTGGCGCTGCAGTCGGCGCCCCCGAGCCGTGCGCTCGCTGCGGAACTCGAACCGTTTCTGGAGGACGAGCAGCCGCGCTTACGGCTGTTGGCAGCGGGGCCCATCTTACGACATTATCCCGAGCACGAGCTGGCACAGACTGCGGTGCGTCAGGGCCTGGTAAACCCCCGGCACGCGTTGCGTCAGGCCGCCGCCGGCATCATCGCGGGCATGGGCGCCGCCGGCCTGGCATTTTTCGCGGACATCGAGCAGCAGGAAAAAGAAGAGGACCACCCGGAGATCTTGCGTGCGCTGCAACATCTGCTTCGCACCCTGACCGAACTCCAGGAACCGAAACCCGAGGCGCCCGCGGACTCGGCAGCGTGAACGAATTCGTTTAGCGCTCGCGAGGAGCCGAACGAGCGCTAAACGAAGATCAGGACTTACTTCTCAGGACTCTGCGACGGCGCCGGTCGGGTGGAACCGCTTGGCGCCGACCATTCCCAGATCTTGAGCGTCGCCTGTATGTTCGGCATACCGAAGCCGCCGAACACAGGCCCTCCCTGCGGCGGTTGCGCGCCCGGGGGCGGCGGCTGGATTCCAGGAGGCAGCGGCTTCAGGGTCCCCGGCGCTGGCGCTGCGGGAACGAAGCCGCCGCCGAAGATCGCGCTCGCCTGATACGTACCGGTCATCAACACATTCCCCGCCAACGCCACGCGCGTGAGCGCCGGCAGTCCCGTGTCATGCTCGGCCGCCAGCTTGCCCGTCATCACGTCGTAAATCGCGACGTGACCCTTGGTCTTGCCGGCGGTGACGAGATAACGCGAGTCGGCGGTGAACTGGATCGGCGCCGGCAGAGACGCGAAGAACGCGTTCTCGCCCGCAGGGAAGTCGATCTGGTGCCGTTTCTTCTTGGCGGTGCGATCCCAGATTTCGACGGCTGCGGTGGGCGGGCCGGTGACGTTTGGTCCGGGACCGCCGGGCCCGACTTTGGGCGGAACGTTGCCAATTCCCACGCCAAAGCCCCCGCCGCCTCCGGTCTGTCGCACCAGGGCCACGGTTTGAAGGTCGGCGGAAATGGCGACCTGGGTGAAAGGCCTCATCGCACCGAGCGGAACGACGTTGGCTTCGACCTTCTTGGTCTTGAGGTCGAACAGGTGCAACGCGGACTTGTTAAGTTCGCCGACCCCAAGCAGGACGGTGTGCCCGTCGGGCGCCAGGCAGCAGGCGGTCAAGAGCGACTGGGCGTTGATGCTTTTGCCGAGTTTGGTGCGGAGGTCGGTTGTGAGGTCGGTCCCGGTTCCCTTGACGAGGTCGAGGATTTTGAGGTAGATGCCTTGCTGGGCGACGCCGCCGATGAGGACCTTGTTGGCATCCGGCAAAAAGGCGACGGACTGTCCGTATGTGGCACTTACGGTCATTTGCTTGAGCGGCTTGCCGGTGGCGACGTCCCAGACGCGGAGGCTGGCGGCTCCGCCCGGGAATCCGGCACTGACCGCGGCGATCGATTTGCCGTCGGCCGAGAACGCCAGGGCCACGATCATGTCGGGGGGCACGAAGCCGAACCCCTGCGCGTTCTTGTCCGTGTATCTGGCGCTCAGAGAGTGCAGCTCTTTGCCGTCCCGGGCATCACACAGCACCACGCCCGACTTGAACTCCATCGGCAGCATCTCATGCCGGCCGTAGGCGACGGTCTTGCCGTCGGGCGAAAGTGCGATCTGGGTGATTTGCAAGTTCCCCTTGGTTTCCCAGAGAAACTTCGGAGCCGGGAGAACATTCGGCTCCTTCTTGTCCTGAGCCAGGAGAAAGCCCGGCACCGCGAGGCAGAGGATCACGAGACGACTGGATTTGAACATGGATCTGGAACTCCGAAGACATGAGGCGAGTTTCCATTTTGCGATGCTGGAAGCGTCGGCGTCAAGGGAATTCGGGAAGTGAAAGTAACCTACGAAGATTTCCGCCGCTGCAGTGCCAGGCGGGCCTCGTGCGTCAACAAGGCGTCCGGGTTGCCCGTGGCCAGGCGTTTGAGAATTTCGCGTGCCTGCGGCGTGGGGCTGTATTCGAGCACCTCGATGGCCCGGCGCAGGCGCAACGTTTCGGGATCGTATCGGCGTTCCGCGAGGGCCAGGATCAGGCGCTGGACGCGACGGCTCGCCTCCATCGAAAGTCCCTTGGCGCCGCGCAGGCCGGGCAGCGCCAACTCCTTCAGCCGTTCCAGTTCCTTCTGGGCGGCCGTTCGTTTCGTGAATTGGGCGTCGCTCAGATCCGCGATCCATCGGCCGATCTGTGCCGTATCGACTGGGCAGACGAGGTTCAGTTGCTTGTCCAGAAATTTCGCGAAGTCGGCGCCGGCGTGGATGCCGCGGCAGACGGCGCGATGCCCGCGCTCGCCGTCGATGCTCGCGAGATCCTTCCAGATTTCGTCCGCGGTCTGCGGCGATGCCGACAGTTCCTTCGTGCGCAGCAAATCCCAGACGACGGCGGTCGCATCGTTGGCCTGCGTAACGAGGCGTTTCCCGTCCGGAAAATAGTGCAGGTTCTGAATTTCGCCGACGTGGCCTTCGAGGCGCAGGCGCAAGAGTTGGCTGGGCCATTCGTAAATCGACACGCTGCGCTGGCCGTAGGCGAGCAGATTTCGGCCATCGGGCGAGAAGCGGAGGGCGGTGGGTAGTTGCGCGAACGAGAGCGCCTCCACCGTGTCGATGCTGCCCGACGCAAGATCGATGACGACGAGAACGGGGGGCGCCTCCTCGAAGGGCATCCCGACGATCGCCGCCAGTTTTTGGCTGTCGGGAGAGAATTTGAATGTGAAAACTTCTCTGCCGAGTTCGGCGAGGAGCCTTAATTTCGACTTGGGGTCGATGGAAGCCAGCAAAACCTTGCCGCCGCCGATTTGCAGGGCAGCCATGCGTTGGTCCGGCGCGATCGCGACGTTGAAAACGTTCCCTTTGCTCGGATGCCGCGCAATGACGGCCTTCGTTTTGAGATCGAGAAACTCGAACTTCTTATCGTAGACGACGCACAGCACGTTCCCCTGGGCGGCAAACTCGTGAATCGAAGCGTTCTCTTTCCCAAATTTGGTCGAGGAGGTGATCTTTTTCTGGTCGGGGCACCACCAACGGAGAGACTCTCTTCCCACGATGGCGCACTCTTTCTTGCCGGCGAGGAAGCAGAAGCGATCTTCGTCGGGGTCTTGTTCTTTGACCGCGCCGAGTAATTTCTGCGTGTTGAGATCGTAGAAGCGATGGGTGAGATTCGTCGCCGGCCTGTAGGGGTAATCGGCGGCCTCACCCTCGGAAACCGCGAGGATCGGGCGGTCGGGGAACATCACGCCTCGGCCGCTGTGTTTTTTGGCGGAGATGGTGAACTGCAACTTCCCCGTGAGCGGATCGCGAACGTCGACTTGTTTGGGATGATGGCAGGCCAAATGTTTGCCGTCGTGACTGAGGTGCGCCTGGAACAGGTCGCGTTCGTTTTCGCCGGGGGGCAGAATCTCCTTGCCCGTGCGCAGATTCCAGAGGCGAATGCGCGTCGGACGTTCCTTGTTGGCCACGGCGAGCGTCTCCTCCTTGCGATCGACGGCGAGGATCGATCCCCAGGCGACGGCGCCGGTGAGGTCGGCGACAAACTCCTCTTTCCCGGTCGCGAGTTCGCGGCGCATCAATTTTCGCGTCGGGCCGATGGTGGTAAAGTCTCCCATTTCGATGCGAGGCGCGTCAATGTAGTAGGCGTATTTCAGGTCGGAAGTAAAGTAAAGATCGCAGACGGCGTCGACCGAGTCGACGGTCCATTCGCGCAGCAGTTTGCCGTCCTCGCGCCGCCAAAGCAGGATCGATTCGCTCTCGGATTCGCCCGTTCGGCCCAGGATTAGCGATTCATCTTCGGAGAAGCACGGAAGCGTGGAAGCGGCAAGTCTCCAGCGCCCCGTCCTTTTCTGCGTGCGGAGATCATGAACTTGCAGCCAGAGCTTGTCGTCGTTGTCGGACCCCCAATGCATGAAGTAGTTCCCGCGCGGAGAGACGCTGACCCCATTCCACGCCGGCACCGCCGGCAGCTTGACGCTCGGCAGCGGCTTGAGATCCGGGAGGCTGAGCAATTTCAACTCCCGGTCTTCGACAATCATGAGCCGGGTTTCGTCGGCATTCACGACGACATGAAAGTAGTCAATTTCCGCGATTCTCTTACCACTGGCGCGATCGAAGATTTCGGTGGCGCCGTTGGCGCTATTCCGCACGAGCAGGAGAGAATTGTTGCAGACCAATCGCGAGATTCCGCGCGCGGGATGATTCGCCACCCGCGCGCCGGTCGTCGTGTCCCAGAGTGTGAAGGTTAAATACGTATCGGTAGCGAGGCGAGTACCATCGCGCGAGAAGTAGACATGATGTACCGCGCCCTTGGGACGTAGCCGCGACGAGCCGATGCGATTCAGCGCGTGCGTCGGCAACGGCTCCGGCGGCTGCGCGGGCACGGGGAACGCGAGCAAGAGGACGCAGCCGATCGGGAGCATTCGTTGCATGGCATTCGCGGGTTAGGACATGGTTCGAAGCCTCCGCGGCGTCGATTGTACCATCAGGGGCAGGGAGAATGCAACGCTCGGCGCGATAGAATGAGGTGGGGGAGGAACCCCTTCGACGGGTGCGCCAATGGATTCCGGCGAGCCAGGTCGCGTAAGCGCCTGGAGTAGCCGGATGAACTGCTATTCTCCAGGCGCTTACGCAACCTGGCTCGCCGTGTCAGCCCGGCCGGGTGCCCAAAATCCGTTGCGCACTCCATTCGGCTCGCAGTTTGTGAAAAGTACTCTTGACGAACGCCGCCGCGATGGCATACTCGCCGCGCCCGGGGTGGTGGGGAGTTCGATCAAGGAGGATTGCGATGAATGCATGGCGAATGAGTTTGACGGCACTACTTTTATGGGGGAGTGCCCAGGCGGCGCAGGCCGGGGGGTATGTCAGCTTCGGATTCGGATATCGCGGGCCTGTGTATCGGCCGTACGCGTATCCGCATTTCCATTATCAAGATCGGCCCGCGTTCTACGGACCGCCGCCCGTGGTTCTGGTGCAACCCGAACCGCTCTATGTCGAGGCGCCGCCGACCGTGATCGTTCGGCCTGCGCCCTCGGTCGTCGTGCCAAGCTATTCCGCGCCGGTTCCGCAGTGGTCGCCGCCGACGCCGCAACCGCAGATTACGCCGACGTATTCCGAGCCGCCGCAAGCGCTGCCGACGCCGATCGTTCGCGCCAGTTCGTTCAGTGCAGCTCCGAACGGCACGACGGCGCTTCTGGAGAAGCTTTCGAGCGGAGATGATGCGGGGCGCAAATCCGCCGCCCTGGAATTGGGCCGCGCCAAGAACGTCAGCGCCGTCGATCCGCTGACCGCGACACTGACCAACGACACCAATGCCGGCGTCCGCGAATCGGCGGCCCGCGCTCTGGGCATGATCGGCTCGCCGCGGGCGATGAACGCACTGCAGCGGAGCGCCCTCAGCGACAACGATTCCCTGGTGCGCCACAGCAGTCAGTTCGCGCTGGATATCATTCACGCGAATCACAAACGATAACGTGCGTCAAAACCAAGGGTCTTGACACCCTTGATTCTCCACGCGGGAGAAAATGACGCATCAAGGCGAGCGGCGGTAGAGGCCCGCTGTGCCAGCCCTGCAAACGCTTCGCGGGACCATGGCGGGTTTACGCCCGCTCGCCTTGATCCCTCTGCATCATTCCTGGCCGCGACGCTTAATTCTTTACTTCCATCACGCGCACGGCGTGATTGAGTAGCGTCGGCTGGAAGCTCTTCCAGAGATCGTCTGCGTTCCAGGGCCTCACGAAAATCACGACGACGATTGCGCCCAGAAGCAGTCCGACGCCCTCGGCAATGCGAATGCGAAGTCGGCCCATGTATAGATCCTCGATGCCTTTTCTACTCACGCCCTTCATCTGTTCAGCCACGAAGAGATCCTTGCGAATCTTGTTGAGCCGGCTCGCCACCTGACTGAACAGGTAGGCGATGAAGAGAGCCGAGAGTATCATCACGAATAAGCCGAGGCCTGGAAACGGCGCGTAAGTAAACTCGGCGTTGCGTTTCCCTTGGATACCGCCGACCATTTCCCGCTGCATCGTTTGCGATAGGATCGGGATTTTCACGAACCAACCGGCTCCCCAAACGATTAGCACGATTCCCCACGCGAGACCGACGAGCAGTACGCCGTTTAATATCTGCTCCGATCGCTTGCGTTCGAGAACGCCCGCAAGGCTAACCGCGTAGCCGGCGCCCAACAATAATGCCATCGCGATCCCAAGACTCAGCATCACGGCGCCTTCGAGACTCCCCGATGCGGAATGTTCACCGATCGTCGGTTCGCCTTTGGCAGGCGTGAGCGCAATCGAGCCGGCGCCCGTGAGCACCAGATGTCCGAGGGGTTTCTCGCCTTCATTCACTGCGATCGATAACCACGACATCCATGACGCGAAAGCCGCGAGTAGTATCAACGCAATACATCCGCCGAACAGGACATGGGTCACTCCATCCGCCTGGACTTTATCCTGCCTGAGAGCTCGAGCGGGCTTCCGCGTCTCAGGCCGATCCGGCGCGGACTGGGCGGATTCCATCGGGACCGACAGCCTCCCTCCGCAACCGGGACATTTGACTTTCTTGCCGGCCAACTCGAGCTTCACGGCCAAGACCTTGCCGCAAGCGGCGTTTGGGCACCTCGTCTTGATGGACATGATTGACTTCCGAGATTTGATGATCGGGACGAAATCCTTCATGCCCCGAACTTATTGGGATACGGAGAATACCGCGCAAGTGCCGAGGAGGCAAGATAGGTACCTCCCGCGGTCCACAGTGAGTCAAGGATCTTTACCGCCTACGCTTCAGCTCCTGGCTGATTTCCTTCTTCACTTCCGCGGTTCGCTTGTCCTGACGCTTGTCGTGATCCTGCTTGCCGCGCGCCACGGCGATCTCGACCTTCGCTCTGCCGTCCTTGAAGTAAAGCTTGAGCGGCACCAGCGTGAAACCCTTTTGCGACGCCTTGCCCGCGAATTTCTCGATCTCGTTGCGGTGCAGGAGCAACTTTCTCGGCCGCTTCGGCTTGTGGTTGAAATGATGGGCCATCGAGTACTCGGGGATGTCCGAGTTGATGAGCCAAACCTCGCGCCCCTCGATCTTCGCGTACGCCTCCTCGAGGCTCGCGACGTTGGCGCGCAGGCTTTTGACTTCCGTCCCGGTGAGCACGATGCCGCACTCCAGGGCGTCGAAGACTTCGTATTCGTGGTGCGCCTTGCGATTGCGGCACACGATCTTGATGTCTTCCGCTTCGGTCTTCTTGGATTTGGCCATGAGAGTATTCTACCACCTGGTTTCGCGCCACGCCTGGCGCACGAGCCCGATCCAGTCTTTCGCAAACTGGGCGGCGCCGCAGAGCGGCGAATTCCACATCCGCTCGCGCAACTTCGAACGCAACTCGGCGAGTTCCTTCCGACGATTCGCCCAGGAAACCGCGAGCGCTTCGTACTGCTCGAAATCGTCCGCGATCATCTCGTCCAGGCCGACGGTCCGCAGGTAGCTCGACGCATGCCGGCTGCAAAAAACTTCGCCGGGACAGGCGATCACGGGGACGCCCATCCACAGCGCTTCGCTCGTCGTCATGCCGCCGGAATAGGGGAACGGATCGAGCGCCAGATCGACCTGATTGTAATGGGCGAGCATCTCGCGCGGCTGCGATTTGCCCGAAAAGACGATGCGTTCGCCGGCGATGCCGCGCTCCGTGAATCGGAGCCGACACTGATCCTGCGTCCGCACATCTTCGTAGCCCCAGAACTTCAGCAGCAGTCGAGAGTCCGGCACGCGGCTCAGGATGCGCGACCAGACCTCGGCGACCGCGGAGTTGATCTTCGCGGGGTTGCTGAAGCTCGCGAACGTGAAGACGCCCGACTTCAGACATGGCAGCGCGTTGATCGGCGTCGATTCGCGCAGCAAATTCTCCGCGGTGACGACGACGCCCGGGTTCACCAGCGGCGCGTACGCGGCATAGGTGTGCGGCATTAGCAAGATCTTCTCGCGGAACCGCGCCTCGGTTCCGGGAACGATGTGATGGCGATCCGCGATGAGGTAATCGATGGCGGAGAGTCCGGTGGAACCGACGTAGCCGAACCAGGTGATCTGCACCGGCGCCGGCTTGCGCGTGAAGACGGCGATCCGATTCCCGGCCGTGTGCCCGGAGAGATCGACGAGCACGTCGATGCGGTCGCCGCGGATCAGCGTTTCGAGTTCGTCGTCGGTCTTGAGCGGCACGTCGCGCCAGCCGTGGGCGCTGGCCTTAAGGAG
Organism: Gemmatales bacterium; assembly: GCA_038217425.1. Taxonomy (GTDB): domain Bacteria; phylum Planctomycetota; class Planctomycetia; order Gemmatales; family Gemmataceae; genus JAIEPT01. Next base: position 15,752 of record JBBQPM010000025.1, on the reverse strand, counting down.
ATCGGTCACCTCGTCGCGGTAATGCTGGTTGGCGTAGAGGAAGACCTCGGCCTCGCCGGGCGGCATTTGCTGCAGCACGGGGACCAGGCAGCGGCCGACGGGATGAAAGCGAAAGTCGCCCGAGACGAAGCCGATGCGGAGCGGCCGATCGGGATCGCGGTCGTTGGGCCAATTCTTCGCAAAGGGCTTGCGGAAACGCCGATCCCAGTCGGCGTGCATCGTCTCGAGCTGCGCGAGCGTCATGCCGGGGACGTAGTTCGCCGTCTGCAGCACGGAACTGGCGAGGACGGCGTTGTCGGGGAGCTTGGCGTGTACGCGGAGATACATGTCCCACGCTTCTTCGACGCGCCCCTGCGACTTGAGGACGTTGGCCAGCGACGCCTCGGCCAGCACGTAATCGGGATGATCGCGCAAGAGCCCCCGGCTCAATTCCTCCGCGGGCCCCAGGATGCCCTGCGTTTCGAGCACCGTGGAGAGCCCCATGATCGCTTCGCGCATGCTCGGCTGATGCTGGAGCGCCTGGCGATACGCCTTCTCCGCGTCCCCCAGGCGATCCAGGTGGTAGCAGACGTTCCCTAAGTTGTAGGCCGTGGGCGCTTGATCGGGCGCGAGATCCAGCGCCCGGCGATACGCCTGCTCCGCCTCGACGTAACGGAGCTGGCGTTTGCAGATGGTGCCGAGATTGTTCCACGCGGCGGCGTGATTCGGATTGAGCGATAAAGCGCGCCGGTGCATCTGCTCCGCCTCCGCCAATCGGTCCTGGCTGGCGTAGACGTTCCCCAGGTTCGTCGCGATCTGCGCTTCGTGAGGAGCCAACTTCAGCGCCTGCAAATACATCGGCTCCGCCTCGGCGTACTTCTCGTCCTCCTGCAGGATCTTCCCCAAATTGTTCCACGAAGCGACGCGATGGGGATCCAGCGCCAACGCCTGCCGATACGCGATCTGCGCCGGCTGCAACTGCTTCGCTTCCGCGAGCACCAGCCCGAGATTCTCCCAGACCTCCGCCGCTTCCGTGACTCGCCCGAGTTGCTGTAAGGAATTGGCCCACAGTTCCAGCGTCGGCACGTGCCCCGCCTGATGGGCGTGAATCTGCCGACACAGATTCTCCGCGACGCCGGCCTGGCCTTGCTGCAAATGCTGCCAGCCCAGCTGCAGCGCCTGCTCGATGCTCAGGTTTTGCGTGCCCGTCTTCGCCTGCATCATTTTGCTCAGAATCTGCTCCCATTCCTCGGCCCGGACCTGCCAGGTGCCGACGCGGTTCACCGTCTGCACCTGCCGCCAAAGCTGGGCGACGAACGCCTCGGGATACAGCTCGCGAAAACGAACCGATTCCAAAAGCTGCCGTCGATGCCGCTCGAGGAACTCCTCATGCGTCCGGATGTCCGTCGTCGTGACGAGCGTGGCGAACCCCAGGCCCGTTTCGGGCAAGGCGCCCAGATGGCTCGAGACGACATGCATGCCCGCGGCCAGCGCCTCCATGACGGCGATGCAGCTCGTCTCGGGAAACGTGTTCGGATACGCCAGGAACGACGCGGTCTTCAGTTCCTCGGCCAGTCGCGTCTGCGACACGGAACCGACGTAGCGAATGCCAGGCGTCGTCTGGCATTTCTCGTAGAGGACGCGATGCTGATCCTGCTCGGCCGAAACCTGGTAAACTTGCATACTCGAGTAGATGCGAAGTTCGGTGGCCGGGAACTCGCGATGCACGTCGGGGAAGATGTCGGTGAGGGGCTGCAAGCCGCGAAACGGGGTGCTGGTGTAGGCGAGCGTGCAGACGCCCGATTTATTTCGGGCGAGGTCGGCCTGGTCCGCGAACAGATTTTCGAAGCGCGGCGAGATGGCGTTGCGCAGGACGGCGGTGCGGTTCGGGTCGAGCGCGTAAGTCTGCGTCATCATGTGCCGATGCCAATCGGAGATGCAGACGATGTAATCCCAGGAGCCGCGGATTTCGGGCTGGGCGAGCGACGTCATGGCCGGCTGATCGTGAGCGTGCTGGGTCCAGAGGATGAGCAAGGCGTTCTTGGAGAGATGGCTGCGGAGTCGGGCGCCATGATCGCCGGGGCCGTTGAGGACGATGGCGGCATCGCAGGAGCCGAGGACGGTCGCCGGCAGATTGCCGAGCGAATGGCAATCGACGTTGGCGACGCGGCGCGGCTGGGCGATGTGATTGACGAGACTGACGCGATGCCCGCGTCGCGCGAGCGCGGTCGCCAGGTAGCACATGGCCGACTGCGAACCGCCCAGCGGCCGATGCAGCGGGGTTTCGACGTCGAAATCCCAGGGGATGAAATCGAGAAAGACGATGTTCATGCAGGCCGTGCGCCGGAGGTGTCGGGGAGGGTTCGTTCGTAGATTTTAAGGAAATCGCCGAACGTTGGCTCCTCGCGTTCACTCGTCGCCGCCCAGGTTCGCCAGGGATACGCCGGTCGGCTCAGCGACGGGGAGTCCGTACGAGAGGATCCCCGCCAGCAAAGCGAGAACGGCACACGCCCAGAGACAGCCCGGCAGGCCGAATTCTTGGTACAGGAGGCCCGAGAGGATCGTGCCGCCCAGTCGGCCGCACGCGTTCGCCATGTAGTAGAAGCCGACGTTCATGGCGACCTTGTCGCGATCCGTGTACGCCAGGATCAGAAACGAATGGACCGCGGAGTTGAGCGCGAATACGACGCCGAAGGCGATCAGTCCGATGACGAGAACCGAGGTGGGGTCGACGTCGGCTTGCAGAGCGAAGGCGATGGCGACCGGAAAGATTGCGAGCAGTAAGGCCAAGAACATCGCCGCGAAGCCGTCGGGGATTCTGCCGCTGTCGCCGTAAACGCGTTTGAGCAACGTCGGGGTCAGCGCCTGCACGAGCCCGTAGCCGACGATCCAGAGGGCGAGGAAGCCGCCGATCTGCCAGAAATCCCATTTCAGCACGGTGGAGAGATACACCGGCAGCCCGACGACGAACCAGACGTCGCGCGAGGCGAACAGGAACACGCGGGCGGCGGCGAGGAGGTTGACCGCCCGGTTCGAGGAGAAGATCTGCCGAAACTTCGCCTTCTTGTTGCTCGTGCCGAGGTCGCCGCGCATGAGCAGCGCCGTCGCCGTCAGCGTGGTCAGCACCAAGGCGGCGAGGATCAGCAGCGAGTTGCGAAAGTCAAACAGAGTCAGCAGCAGTCCGCCGAGAAAAAAGCCGACGCCTTTGAGGGCGTTCTTGGATCCGGTGAGGACAGCGACCCACTGAAACAGCGTCGATTGCGAATCGCCCGGCGCCACGAACTTGACGGCGCTTTTGGAACTCATCTTGGTCAGATCCTTGGCGATTCCCGAGAGCGCCTGGGCGAACATGACGTACGGAACGCTCAGCCAATCGGCGTTGGCGGCGAGCATGAAGAGCGCGACCGTTTGCGTGCCGAGCCCGGCGAAAAGCGTCGCCTTCAATCCGAGCCGCGCCGCGACCCATCCCCCCACGAGGTTCGTGACGATGCCGAAGATTTCGTAGAAGAGAAAGAGCATCGCCACTTGCAGCGCGGAGTAGCCGAGCTTGTTGAAGTAGAGCAGCACGAGCATGCGAATGGCGCCGTCGGTGAGCGTGTCGGCCCAGTAGGCGGCGGTGACGAGCATGTAATTGCGCAGATTCGCGGCATCGGCGGGGGGCGTCGAAACGGAGACGGACATCGAGCACTTCTCCTTAGGGTCGTTGGCGTGCGACGAGCCGCGCCAGCTCCGCCATGCGGTTGACGTAGCCCCATTCGTTGTCGTACCACGCCAAAATCTTGACCTGCGTGCCGTCCACGACCATCGTCGTCAATGCGTCGACGATCGCGGAACGCGGGTCGCCGCGGTAATCGATCGAGACCAGCGGGCGTTCCTCGTAGCCGAGAATCCCTGCGAGCGGGCCCTGAGCGGCGGCTTGCAGTAGCCGATTCACCGCTTCCGCGGACGTCGGCTTCTCGACCTCGAAGACGCAATCGGTGAGCGAGGCATTCAGGAGCGGCACGCGCACGGCGATGCCGCTCAGCCGACCCTGGAGTTCCGGATAGATCAGGCCAATCGCGGTCGCCGAACCGGTGCTGGTCGGGATCAGCGACAGCGAGGCGGCCCGGGCGCGGCGCAGGTCCTTGTCGGGGGCGTCGACGATCTTCTGCGTGTTGGTCATGTCGTGAATGGTGGTGATGACGCCGTGCCGAATTCCGAGGCTTTCGTGAATCACCTTGACGATCGGCGCCAGGCAATTCGTCGTGCACGAGGCGGCGGTGAGAAGTCGATGCTGTGCGGCATCGACGAGATGATCGTTGACGCCGACGACGACGTTGAGCGCACCTTCTTTGACCGGCGCCGCCACGACGACCGTGTGAATCCCCTGGTGAAAGTAAGGTTCGAGCTGTTCCGCGGTGCGCAGCTTCCCCGAACACTCTAGAACGAGATCGACGTCGAGCGAGCGCCAAGGGACTTCGTCGATCGTCGCGGCCTCGCTGAAGCCGATCGAAACGCCGTCGACGGTCAGCGCCGATTCCTGGGCGCGAATTTCGCGACGCCATCGGCCATGCACCGAGTCGAACTCGAGCAGATGCGCCGCCGCCTTGACGCCCCCCTTGATCTCGTTGATGTGCACGAACTCGAACTCGAGCCAACCCCACGCAGCCCGCAGGACCAGCCTCCCCATGCGTCCGAAGCCGTTGATGCCGACGCGCAACTTCATGGTTCGCTCCCGACCCTTGATGGCATCCTATCTGCCACGTCTCTGGCGCTCCGGTTCCAACGAATTCTGCGGGCGCAACACACCCACCCTAGATGGTGCAACAAGGTTCGGAAAGGCGCGATCGCCATCTTCCGCCAATCTTCACATGCGGCACGGACCAGAAGCGGAAATGATCGGGCCAGGCGGCGCCCGATTTGTACAACGAGGGAAACGTTTCTCCCGACTCTCTTTCCGTGAGGCGCCGCCGTGTCACTGCCTGGTCAACTCAATCCCGTCGGCCGATTGCTCCTGGGCCCTGGCCCGAGCGACGTGCATCCCCGCGTTCTCTCCGTGATGGCGACGCCGCTCATGGGGCATCTCGATCCGCAGTTCCTCGTTCTCATGAACGAAGTCCAGTCGATGCTCCAGCAGGCCTACCAGACCCAAAATCGCCTCACCTTCCCCGTCAGCGCCACCGGCATGGCCGGCATGGAGACGTGCCTGGTGAATCTCCTGGAACCGGGCGACAAGTTTATCGCCTGCGTCAAGGGATTCTTCGGCACCCGCCTGGTCGACGTCGGCGCTCGCACCGGTGCGGAAGTCATCCGCCTGGATGCGCCGTGGGGCCAGGTGTTCGATCTGAACGTGCTCCGCGAAGCCCTCAAGAAGCATCGCCCCAAGGTGCTCGGCATCGTTCACGCCGAGACCTCGACCGGCGCCTGGCAGCCGATGGAAGAACTCGGCAAGCTGTGCCACGAAACCGATACGCTGTTGCTCGTCGACGCGGTGACGTCGCTCGGTTGCATCCCGCTCGACGTCGACGGCTGGGGGATCGACGCCGTCTACAGCTGTACGCAGAAAGGCCTAAGCTGTCCGCCCGGTCTGTCGCCGGTGTCGTTCAGCCCGCGCGCCGTCGAGGCGATCAACAAACGCAAGACGCCGAGCCGAAGCTGGTATTTGGACATGTCGATCGTGCAGAAGTACTGGAGCGACGACCGCTCGTACCACCACACGGCCCCGATTACCATGATCTACGCCATGCGCGAGGGGCTGCGGATCTTGCTCGAAGAGGGACTGCCGGCACGATGGGATCGGCACATGAAGAACCACAAGGCGATCAAGGCGGGACTCGAGGCGCTTGGCCTGAAGTATTCCGCGGCCGAGGGGCATCAGTTGCCGCAACTCAACGCCGTGCTGATTCCACAAGGGATCGACGACTTGACGGTCCGTAAGAAGCTGCTCGCGGATTTCGGCATCGAGATCGGCGGCGGCCTGGGCGATTTCAAGGGCAAGGTCTGGCGTATCGGCGTGATGGGGCACAACTCGCGGCCGGGCAACGTGCTCTTGTGCCTGGCCGCGTTGGAGCAGTGCTTGGAATCGGTGGGCCACAAGGTGACGCCGGGTGCCGCAGTCGCGGCGGCGAATCGCGTGTACAACGCGAAATGATGTTCTTTGAAAGCCCAGGGATGGCTATCCCTGGGAATTCGGCTCCCAGGGATAGCCATCCCTGGGCTTTCGCCCGACATCATGCAGTGCACATTGGAAGTTGCTTCAAAACTACCTGCAAGTGCATGAAGTCGAGATTTTGGAACGCGACGGCAGTTAATTCAACGATGGTTTGCTGCGTGCGCTCAGTATCCGCGATAATTCGCTCGTGAAATGAAAAAAGAGACCACGATTCACGGCCAGCCGAAGCTCTCCCCGAAAGCCGAGTCTCCAATTTGAATATCGGCGTTCGCCGGTGGAAAGTCAAGTCGGCGCTTCGTTTTCACTTACTCCTCCGCCTTCAGGCCGTACGACTTGATCTTGCGGTCGAGCGTCGAGCGTTCGATCGCCAGCAGGTTCGCCGCCTGGCTCTTGTTCCACTGGGTGTGCTCCAGCGTGCGGCGAATGTGGACCTTTTCGATCTCCTCGAGCGTCATCGGCTCGAACGCGTTCGAGGAGGAACTCGCCGCCACGCCCGGCAGTTCCAGCGATGACAGCCAAATGTCGGGGGCGTCGATCCAGGGCCCGCGGCCCAGCGCCACCGCGCGCTCGACGACGTTGCGCAGCTCGCGGACGTTGCCGGGCCAGTTGTGGTGCTCCATTTTCTGAATCGCCGCCGGCGAGAAGCCACGCAGCTTGCGGCCCGTCTCGCGGATGAAGCGCTTGAGAAAATGGTCGGCGAGCAGCATCACGTCGGTCGGCCGATTGCGTAACGGCGGCACCACCACTTCCACCACTTGCAGCCGAAAGAACAGATCGCGGCGAAACTTCCCCTCGCGGATGTTGTCCTCGAGCGGCTGATTCGTCGCGGCGACGACGCGGACGTCGACCTTGATCGGGATGTGTCCGCCGACGCGCTCGAAGGGATGGCCCTCGAGAATGCGTAAGAGCTTCGCCTGGGTGTTGACCGCCATCTCGCCAATCTCGTCCAGGAAGATCGTGCCGTGATGTGCAGCTTCGAACTTGCCGACCTTCTTCTCCGTCGCCCCGGTGAAGGCGCCGCGCTCGTGGCCGAAGAGTTCGGATTCGAGGAGCGACTCCGCGATGGCAGCGCAGTTGAGGCAAATGAACGGCCCGGCCTTGCGCGGACTCGAGTAGTGAATCGCCCGGGCGACGAGTTCCTTGCCGGAACCCGATTCGCCGCGAATCAGCACGGTGGCGTTGGTCGCCGCGACTCGGCCGACCTGATCGAGGATGTCGCGGATGGCGGGGCTTTCGCCGACCAGTTCGGATTCGACCTGGAGCTGGCTGCGCAGGTTTTGATTCTCGTCGAACAGCCGGGTCTGGCGATGCATGGCCACGGTGGCGATGGAGAGCTGCTTGCTCACCGCCATCGTGAACTCGAGATCTTCGGCAGCGAGCGACTTGTGCGGATCGACGCAGTAGAGATGGATGAGTCCGAGCACTTTGGTTTGATCGATGATCGGGGCGCAGATGAGGCTGGTGGCGCCCAGATGCGTGATCGATTCGCGGTCGCGCAGGTAGCGGTCCCGGCCGACGTCCTCGGCGAGGATGGCGTCCTTCTGCGATAAGACTTCGTTGGAGACGAATTCCGAGACGCGCGTGTAGGCGGTGATGCTCGGATCACGATGGCGATGGGCGGTGACTTCGAGTTCCCGGCCTTCGCGCATGGTGAGGATGGCGCCGACGTCGGCCGCGGGGACGCCTTCGAGCAATCCGTCGAGGACGATGCGCACGAGATCCTCGTACAGCGTGACCGAACCCATGTCGAGCGCGAGCCGGTACAAGAGCCCCAGATCCCGACTCAAGCTACGGCGCGGCACGCCCTTCATCGGCAGGATCGCTTCCTCCGTGTTTTCCGGGAGCGGCGTCAGGAAGCGCGCTTGCGTCTGGCTGAGTCGTTTCTTGATGTTCCACGATTCCGACGACTCGGGCTCCTGCGCGAAGGGCCGGGCCGGGAGGTCGTCGAGTTGATCGACGAAGAGAAACGTCGAGCGTCCCATCTGGACCTCGTCGCCGACGACGAGGTCGTGCGTCCCCTGGATCGGCTGGCCCTGAATGCGGGTGCCGTTGAGGCTTTTGAGGTCGCGGAGGTGCCAGCCTTCGTCGTCGTGGTAGATTTCGGAGTGATCGCGCGAGCAGAGTTCGTCGCGCAGCACGATGCGATTGGTGTTGGCCCGGCCCAACGTGTAGCGCTGCCCCGGCTCCAGGGGATGGACGTCGCCGTACCCTTCGTCCTGCCTGAGCACCAGAAATGGACCGGATGCACTCATCGTGCGGAACCTCGCGCCGTGACGTGATGAAGCCCAGGGATAGCCATCCCTGGGCTTTCGCAGCGCTCTTACTTCGTTCGCACCACCACGCTGGCCGGCAGGTCGGCGAGTTCCGCGGAGACGCGGGCGTAGTGGCTGAACTCCATGCTGAAGCTCCCTTGTCCCTTCGTCGCGCTACGCAGATCGCTGGTGTAGCCGAAGAGATTCGCGAGCGGCACCTTCGCGGTCACCTGGGCCACGCCTTTGTCCTCGGCCGTGTCTTCGATGATGCCGCGCCGGCTGATGATGTTGCCGACGATCTGGCCATGATACTCCTTGGGCGAAATCGCCACCACCTTCATGATCGGCTCGAGCAGCGTCACGCCCGCCTTTTGCTCGGCTTCGCGGAACGCTTCCAGGGCGCACAGGTAGAACGCGTCCTGCGACGAATCGACGTCGTGGAACTTGCCGAAGTGAAGCTCGAACTCCAGATCGACGAACGGGAACGGATACTTGTACCCCTTCTTGACCGCCTCGCGCAGGCCGTCCTCGACGCTGGGGATGAATTCCTTGGGAATCGAGCCCTGCTTGATGTTGTCGACGAAGTAGATATTGTTCGGATCGGGCTTGATCTTCGGATCCTTGAGCTCCTCGATCTCCGCGATCTTCTCCTCGATCATTTGCGGGGTGAGCGGCGTGTACTTGACGACGATGACGGCGTACTTGCCGCGGCCGCCCGTCTGCTTGGCGAACTTGTGCTCGAAGTCGACCATCTTGTTGAGGCACTGACGGTACGCCACGCGCGGTTTGCCGAGCTTGATGAGTTCGGTGTTGTCCTGCGGCACGCCGATCGCGCGTTTGAGCTTCTCGATCGAGATTTCGAGATGCAACTCGCCCATGCCGGAAAGGATCGCTTCCTTGGTCTCCTCATCGGTGTGGGTCTTCAGCGTGGGATCGTCGCGCACCAGGCGGTTGAGCGACTCGCCGACCTTGCCGGCGTCGAGCGTCTTGCTGAAGCTGAGCGCCTGGGCGATGACGGGCTTGGGGAACTGAATCGCCTCGAGCGCGACCGGCTTGTCCGGATCGCTCAGGGTGTTGCCGGTGAAGGTGTCGGCGAGGCCCATGGCGGCGACGATGTCGCCGGGGCCGGCCTTGTCGAGGTTGATGCGCTTGTCGCCCATCATGCGGTAGAAGCGGGCGATGCGTTCCTTCTTGCCGGTCGTCGTGTTCGTGTACGTTTCGCCCGGCTTGAGTTCGCCCGAGTAAACGCGAATATACACGAGATCGCCATTGGTCTCGGCGACCGTCTTGAAGGCCAAGGCGCTCATCGGCTCGGTCGGTTCGGGCTTGCGCATGTGGACTTCTTTGGTCTTGGGATGCAACCCCGCGACCGGCGGGCGTTCCTTCGGGCTGGGCAAGCAATCGACCACGAGATCCAGCAATTGCTGCACGCCGTGAAACATCTTGCTGCTGCCGCAATGGACCGGCGTAAACGTGTTGTCGAGCGTCCCCTTGCGCAGCGCGGCGCGGATCTGATCGACGGTGACGTCCTTGCCTTCGAGAATCGCTTCGGTGATCTCGTCGGACGCAGCCGACACCGTGTCGAGCATCTGTTCGCGGCGTTTCTTGGCCTCTTCGAGATACTTCTCCGGTACGTCGGTCACGAAGAACTTACGATGGCTCGTATCCGTCATGTCGCGCGTGACGAGCTGCATGTTGATGAGGTCGATAATGCCTTCGAGCTTATCGTCCTGCCCCGCGGGGATGGTGACGACGCACGGGTTGGCGAAGAGCTTGGTCTTCATCTGCTCGACGCAGCCCCAGAAGTTGGCGCCCATGCGGTCGAGCTTGTTGACGTAGGCGACGCGCGGAACTTTGTACTTGGTGGCTTGCCGCCAAACGGTCTCGGACTGGACTTCGACGCCGCCCTTGGCGCAGAAGACGCCGACCGCGCCGTCGAGGACGCGCAGGGAGCGTTCGACCTCGGCCGTGAAATCGACGTGGCCGGGGGTGTCGATGATGTTGATGGCGATATCGTTGCCGGCGCGGTCGGCCCAGTCGATGGAGACGGCGGCGGAATTGATGGTGATGCCTTTTTGCCGTTCGAGCGGATCGAAGTCGGTGGTGGTATCGCCGTCGTCGACGTCGCCGACCTTGTGCTTGGTACCGCTGTAATACAGGATGCGCTCGGTCGTGGTGGTTTTACCCGCGTCGACGTGCGCCATGATGCCGATATTGCGAACTCTCTCGAGCATAGGAAATCCGACGGCCGCCCGGGAGATAATCGCTTCCCGAACGTACGCCCCTCAAAAAAGCGGAACGCACTGGGCGTCGGAATCCCAATTTCCGATGCCAGATGGCGTATCCAGATGGTGGTTGACTGCTGGGTTGTCGCAGGGTTCGCCCTGGGGAAGACCGAACCCGGCCAAGGAAAGTTCCAGTGCAATAGCGAAGCCTGCCGGCCCCCTCGTTTCCACGCAAACTGCTCCGCGGAAACAAGATTAGTATTCTAAGATTCTACGCGGCCTCGTCCAGCGCGGCCGTTAAAGTTTCGAGAATTTCTTCCCGTGAGAAATTTTACGTGCTCTAGGCGTTTGCATTTCCGCGCCGGAAGCGTCAGCGACGATTGACGCAAAATTCGCCGCCGACGCTTCCGGCGCGGAATGAAGCGCCGTGTGCCGATGGCGCCGATTGTGCCGCGCGTTTCCCAGCGAATCTTGATGCCGCGCGGAATCTTCTTGACTTGAGCCGTCCCCTCCAGGCAAAATGAGTGAAGTCGGTGCTCGGCACAGGGTGGGGAACCGGGTGCGACGCGAACAATTCTTCCGCCTGGCCCCGGCGGCAGGATTTCCTTTCCTTTACTTTTCGTTAAATTGACAGAAAGCCCCTTTCCTTCGCTTTTTTTCGCGGATCTTTTTTCAGGAACGCATCATGAGTCTTTGGTTCGCACTGCGTGGCCAAACCCGTTCGTTGGTTCTGTTCGCGCTGTTTGCCGGCGCCGCTCTGTTCCTGGTCGCGGCGCTTCCGACGCTGGGCTTCGCCCAGGAGACGCCCAAGCCCCCCGAAGCCACCCCCGCCGAAGAGGAATGGGTCGGCTGGTTCTTCCTCCGCTCCATCGGCGCCTTCTTCGGCATTATCTTCTTGCTCATGTCCATCGGCATCGTCATGCTCGTCGTCTTCCTCTCCATGGACCTACGTATGTCCGACGCCGTCAACCCCGTCTTCGTCGAAGAATTCACCAACGCCATCAATCGCAAGCAACTCAAACAAGCCTACGAAATGTGTAAGACCGATTCCTCATTCCTCGCCCAGGTGCTCACCGGCGGCATGGGACGTCTGCAATACGGCATCGAGGACGCCCGCGAGGCGATGTTCAACCAGGTCGACACCGTCAAGGCCTCCAAGGAACAGCTGGTGACCTACCTCGGCGTCATCGGCACCACCGGCCCCCTGCTCGGACTCGTCGGCACCGTCGTCGGTATGATCGGCGCCTTCAAGGAACTCGGGTCCGCCAAGAACGTCGACGTTCCCAAGCTCGCGGGCCACATCTCGCACGCCCTGGTCGTGACGCTGGTCGGCATCGGTTTGTCCGTGCCTGCCATCTTCTTCTTTTCGTTTTTCAAGAACCGTCTGACGATCATCTCGCACAACACGGGGAACTTGGCGGACGACTTGTTGACGCAGATGTACCACAATTCGAAGAAGCCGGACGCCGCCCCTGCTACTGCCGGGCCGGGCACTGCCGCGACCGGCGTTCAGCGCCGCTAAGGAGAAACCCAAATGTCCGCCAGCTCCGATCCGGATACAGACGTCAATCTGACGCCGCTCCTGGACCTCGTGCTCCAGCTCATCATGTTTTTCATGATCTCCATCAGCTTCGTGAAGATGGAGCAAAGCAGCTCCGAGGTCGCTCTCCCCGTCGCCCAGAGCGGCATCACCAAGGAACCCGAAGACAATGCCAAGTTCCGCAACATCTTCATCACGCTCAACGCCTCCGGCGATTTAGTGGGGCTTGATAAAGGGTTCAATCTGAAGACCGTCGGCCAGATCAAGGCCAACGTTCAGTCCAAGCTCGATGACATGAAGGCGACGTTCAAGGATCTGACGCCCAAAGAAATCGTCGTCGTGTTGCGGGCCGACAAGCACGCTCGATTCCGCGACGTGCAAAAAGTACTCGACGCCTGCCGGCTCGCAGGTTACGTCAACTGGCAAATCCGCGTCCTGACGCCCGAGAAGAGGAACTAAGCCATGTCGCGCCATCGCAAACACACCGACGACGGCCCAGGCGTGCAGCTCAGCCTGGTGGTGACGCCCATGCTGGATATGTCGTTCCAGTTGCTGGCGTTCTTCATCATGTCGTATTCCCCGCCCCCCAGCGACGGGCCGGAAACGCAAACGTTGATCGAAACGTCGTACGCCGGCAAACTCGCCGACCAGGTGCGTAAGTCGGCAATCCGCTCGAACGTACCGGTGGAACAAGACAAGGACGCGATCCCGAACCACGATCCCGATCTCGCCGAGTCGCTGGAGTTGTTCGTCAAGGGCGTGCCGCCGCCGCCCGCAGACTACGAAAAGCTCCCCCCTGGGCAAAGGAAAGCTATCGACGACCAGCGAAAGCAGCTTTACGGCGAGAACAAGGACGGCGAACCGTGCATGCTCAAGGCGATCACCAAGGCCAACGCCGCCGGCGAGATCCTGACCGACGAGCAGACGGCCGCCCCCAAGGCGATGAGCGTCCTGCTCAAGTACCTGGAGAAGAAGGTCAAGGAGAAGGAGTTTAGCACCACCAACGTCAAGATCGACAACCCCGACGGCGAACTCAAGCACGGTTGGCTCATCAAGATCTATGACGAATGCAAGAAGGCGGGCTTCAAGAATATCGTGCTGCTGACGCCTCCCAGCATCCCCGAGCTGAAGCGCGATTAACTCCCGAGGACGGGCAATGCTGCAGTCGCTATGGAAGGCGGGTTGGCGTCGCGTTCAACTTTGGGCCGAGTCGCTCCGCGCCGCTCCGCCGGCGCCTTTCGAAACGCCCGAACCGTCGCGCGTCGTCTATCAATCGATCCAGCGCTTCACCGTCCGCGACGGCGTCTGTCAAACCTTGTTCGACGATTTCGCCCAGCATCGCCGAACGCAGCGCGGCGACGAAGAGATCGGCTGGGTCTTGCTCGGCCGTCGCGAAGCTCGTGCGATTCATGTGCTCGCAACGCTCCCCGCGGGCGCCCAGCGCGAATCGAGCGTCACCCACGTCCGCTTCAACGCCGCCGCCCAGGCGGTCGCCAGCCGAATCTTACGGCAACAAGACAAAAGCCTCGGCATCGTCGGCATTGTTCACACCCATCCCGGTTCGCTGCGTCATCCTTCGACCGGCGACTTCCAGGGCGATTCGCAATGGGTGACGCGCCTGCGTGGCCAGGAAGGCGTCTTCGCGATTGGCACCGCCGACGCCCAGGGCGCCAGCGGTCAGCTCGTCGCCGCCCAACCGCACCGTCAAATCCTGGGATCGCTCGCGTTCTCCTGGTACGCGCTGGCGCACGGCGACCTGCGCTACCGCAAGATGCCGCTGGAACTCACGCTGGGGGACGACCTGGCCAAGCCGCTGCATCCAGTTTGGCCGGTGCTGGAACGGCACGCGGAAAGTCTCGACCGCGTGATGCAGCTCCTCTCCCGAGTTCAGGCGGAGCCGACGCGACACGAAAGTCGAGCGGGCTTGCTCTTGCGAATTCCGCTACCGGGGGACGGATCGGCGCTGAAAGTCTTGCTTGAAGGGGACCAGATGCGGTACTATGTAGAGAGTCCGCGCGGGCTGACGGCGCTGGACCCGCCGGTCGGGCCGCTCGATCGCAGCATGTTTCTGATTCTCGCCGAATTGGCGAATGCATGATCCGTTCATCACAAAGGAGTTTGCCGTGGATTTCAGGCCATTAAACGACACGGAACGTCAAAAGCTGATCGACGCCCTGCGCGGCAACGCCCAGAGCAGCCAGGCGATCTTGATGAACCAGCGCGACACGAGCTTCGCCGGCAGCGCGGACGAGATGTCCGACGACGAGGTGATCTCCGCGATCAAGTCGGTGCCGTGCCACTACGCGGCCTAATTGCCGAGGAATCGCTATGCCGATTCATGATTGGACACGCGTTTCCGCGGGAACGTGGCACGATTTCCACCTCGCTTGGATTGCGGAAATCCGAAAGGTACTCAACGGCGGCATTCTGCCCCCTACCTATTACGCCCAGGCGGAACAGGTGGCGGGAACGATGGGTCCAGACGTGCTGACTCTGCAATCGACCGACGATTCTTCGGCCGACTTCGGCGCAGTCGGTGTGGTCGCGCCGAAGATGCGCATCTCGGCTCAGGCCGAGATGGATCATTATGTTCTCAAACGCCGAACCCTCGTCATTCGGCACGTTAGCAACGACCGAATTGTGGCGTTGATCGAGATCCTTTCGCCCGGGAACAAGTCGTCCCAGCGGCGGATGCGTATGTTGATTGACAAAGCGGTCGAAGCCCTTTATCGCGGTTACCTATTGTTGATCGACCTTTTTCCGCCGGGCCCCCGCGATCCAAACGGGATTCATGGCGCCGTTTGGGCCGAGTTTTGCGACGAACCTTTCGAGTTGCCCGCGCAGGAACCGCTCACCTTGGCCGCCTATTCCGCCGGTTCCCCCAAGAGGGCTTACGTCGAACCGACAGCCGTGGGTCGAGCATTGATTGACATGCCGTTGTTTCTGCAGCCGGACTTTTACGTAAACGTGCCGCTGGAAAGTAGTTATCTCGAGGCATTCAAAGGCATGCCGCCACGCTGGCGACAGACTTTAGATGCACCTGGAGGAAAAACCACTCCGCACTAATTCGACAGCGCCACTTTTAAAATTGGGTAAGGCTAATTTTCAGACTGCGAAAGTTGCGTAGTTCTAAATGGGGCGTTTTGAAGTTCGGCCTGTAAGGTCGTCTCTTATAGCCCAGGCCGTCAGGCCTGGGTAAGATGTAACGCTTAGATCGGCCCTGTAAGGGCCGCTCGGCAGCCGCGTTCATTCGAGCGGCCCTGACAGGGCCGACCACAGACGTCGACGTACCCAGGCCTCACGGCCTGGGCTGTAAGAGACGCCCTTTCAGGCCGAATAGAATCACGCCTGACGCAATCCTGTTCGGCACGCTATTTGCGCCATTGAAATATAAATGTACAGTATTGCGCTCCCGACGACAATCGCGCATCTTATTGTTCATGGAGCCGGTTACCCCCACCCCAGAACCCAAGATCCGCGAAAAAGATATTCGCGGCCTCAAATACTTCGACCAACTCGGCCCCCTATTGGAACGCCTCCACGACGACGGTTGCAAACGCGACGTCGCCAAGAATCGCAAACTGCACTTCGATCAGTATTGCATG
>JBBQPM010000024.1:0-53021 GCA_038217425.1 Gemmatales bacterium | reverse complement strand
ACCCCAGGGCACAGGTATCCGTGGAAACATACCCCGAAGGGGTTGCATCGAGGCGGCCATACGGATGCAACCCCTTCGGGGTAATCCTGTGTGACGCCTTTGTTCCCTGGGTTGCGAGTACGCAACCCAGGGCTTTGAGATGCAACCCCTTCGGGGTAAATGTAAATGACTTCACTCATTAAGTTTACGTCTAAAGATTGAGGAAAAGTGGCGCTGTCCAACTAAGCAGCAAGCGGCAAATGTCACCGATGCTTCTCGAGCCAGGCCTGGAACTGCGGTTGCCCACGGATGCCGGCCAGGTCGGGATCGTCGGCGAAATGATACTTGGCGTACGCGTGCTCCAGCGCTTTGCCCAGAAACGCAAGCGCCTGCTCGACGGCGTGTTTCGAGACCGCTGGATCCTGGCTCTTCTGGGCTGCCAGGGACGCGACGCAGGCAGCGGCGTAAAGGTTCTGGTCCCGTTCGCGGGTTTGCTCCAGACACCAGTTGACGTCGCGACTGGCGGCGGCGAAGTCTCCCCGCCGCGCCGCCAGGGTCGCGCGGAATCGGCGCGGCGCCTGGAAGCCCGGCGCCAGCTGGATGATCTGATCGAAGAGTGCAAGCGCTTCCTTTTCATTCTTGAACCGGACGGCGTGGGCCGCCTTGCCGTAGAGCGCCTGCGGATGGCGCGGCTCGCGCGCCAGCACCGCGTCGAACGCCGCCGCGGCCTTGGCCGGCAAGCGGTCCAGAATCGCGAAGCCGAGAACCCATTGATGGCGCAGCTGAAGCGCCTCGCTTTGCAACTTCGACTTTTCCAGAGCGAGGGCGAGCGCGTCGTCCGCCTCGGTCGGGTGTTTGAGGCCCTCCAGCGCCACGCCGATGCCCAGCCGCACGGAGCCGTCGTCTCGGCCCAATTCGCACGCACGCTGGAAGTCAGCGAGCGCCCGCGCGAACTCCTTGTGCTCCAGATGGACGGAGCCGCGGTTGAAATAGGCGAGCGCGAACTGCGGATCGAGCTGCAGCGCCGCGGTGTAGTCGGCGATCGCCTCGGCGTGGTGGCCGGTCTTCTCAAAGACATATGCGCGGTTGAAATAGCCCCAGGCGAAGTCTGGCCAAAGGCCGATGCAGGCGCCGAAGTCCCCCGCGGCCAGCGCCATTTTGCCGAGTTCCTGCCGACAGATGCCGCGCTGCAGCTGCGCCCAGTAGTGCCGGGGATTGAGTTCGAGGGCGCGATTCAGTTCCTCGACGGCGCGCTCGTACTGGCCGCGCCGGGCGTGACCCGTGGCCAGCAAATAGTGATCGCGCGCGGTGACCGTCGGTATCTGCTCCGCCCGGGCGCGGCCGGCCTCGGCGCCCTCCTTGTCGCCCAGCATGTCCAGATACTTGGCGCGATCCTCCTCCACGGCCCGAGACGCAGGCAACCCGTCGATGGCATCGGCGCGTTCCAGCAAGGCCAGGGCGTCGCGCAACACTTCCCGATTCGCCGGCTGACCACGAACTTTCGCCCAGGCCAGCATGAGCAGCAACTCGCGCGTCTCCTCCGCGAGCCGATGCCTCGATTCCGCGTCGAGCCGGCGCCAATCGGGTTGATCCTGCCAATCGCGCCGCTCGAGGACGCCGAAAATGGCGAGCGTCTTCTCGCAGAGATCCTGCCCCTGGGCGGTGTGCGGCTGCAGATCGCTCGCAGTATTCACGTAGCACAAAGCCTGTACGGCTCCCTGCTCATACGCTTTCAGGCGTTTCTCCGCTTGCTCGGAGTCGAGTGCCGACTGCGCCGCGTGCAGATGATGTCGGTAGCGCGACAGCGCCGCGCCGCTGGCGATCAAGAGTAGCCCGGCGATCACTGCGACGGTCCCCGTCGAGCGCACGCGCGGATGGCGCCGAAACCACTTGCCGACCCGTTCGCGAACGCTGAGTTCCGGCGCCACCTGGAGCGGTTCGTCGTGCAGAAAACGCCGAAGATCCTCGGCCAAATCCGCGCCGGATTGATATCGGCACGTTGGGTCGGGATGCAGGCAGGTGCGGACGATGCTCTCCAGGCTCCAGGGGAGATCGGGACGCTTGACATGCAGCGAGGGATGGGTCGCGGCACGTTCCTTGGTCATCGCGAGGAACTGCGATTCGAGCGGCGAGTAGCTGCCGGACTCCTCAAAAGGCCGGACGCCGACCAGCATTTCATAGAGCACGACGCCGAGGGAATAGAGGTCGCTGCGGGGATCGACGCGCAGGCCAGGCCTCGCGCCATCGCAAGTACGCGCGGCGCGATAATCGAGGATCGCCTGCAGATGTTCCGGCGCCATGTAGGCGACGGTGCCGCCGAGCACGGCGTCGGCAGCGTCGGCGCGGGAGTTCTGCGACACGTTAAAGTCGAGCAACATCGGCGTGCCGTCGTCGGCGATCAGGACATTCGAGGGTTTGACGTCGCAGTGAATCACGCCGCGCTGATGGGCGTGCTGCAGCGCTTCCGCAAGTTTGCTCACGATGCAGACGCAGGTCTGCGTGTAATCGTAGTTGCGTCGTTCGCTCGGCGCCGAGGGAGCGGCCAGGACGTGCGCGAGCGCCTCGTCGAAGTCGGCGCCGGTCGTGGGAGGCGCGGGCTTCTGCCAAACGCGTTCGAGCACGGCCGACAGCGCCGCGCCGCCGAAATACGGCATGCAGACCGCGCGCAGCCCGAGTTTTTCATTCTCGTGGACGGAGTGGATCGGCACGATGTGCGTGTGTTGCAGCTGGGCGAGCGTCTGCGGTTCATCCCCCTCGATCTTTGAAATCTTGAGTACGACGGGCCGACGCGCGAGGTCGTTTTGCTCGGCCAGGAAGACGCACGCAAAGGCGCCTCGGCCCAGCTCGCGCCGCAGTTCGAAGCCGAACAGCGAATCCCCCGCGGCGGGCAACTCCGGGCGATGATGGCTTCGCGTCAGACGTCGCTGGTCCCCGGACGGCGGTCCGATGCGGCGCGTCGCTTCTTCGGTGCTCATGGGCCGGGCTCCACTTCGGCAGATTCCGGGGGGGCATCCACGGCGGTCGCGGTCAGGAATCGTCCCAGCCAGGAGGCGACCCGCTTCCAGTCGAACAGGCCGGGCGAGAGCCTGGGGCCGGCCGCGAAACTGGCGCCGCCGAGGTCGAGTCGATCGACGAGGCGGATCTCGGAGGTCGGCGTCGACGAGCGCACGCCGCCGATCGGGGCCGCGCTCAATGAAAAGCCCGGAACGTAGGAATAATCCCCGCCCGACGGCGCGACGCTCGGCGCCGGTGCGACGCCCGACAAGATCAGGCGCACCGTCGTCGGATCGATCGTCATCGTCCGGGGCGAACTGGGCGCCGGGTTCGGCAGGTGCGACTCCGCGACGATATTGTTGCTTGGGATCATGATCGGCGCGTCGAGCAGAATCAAAATGGCGACGGGTTCGGGCGCGGGGCCGGCGGCCACGTCGTGCCGTTCTTCATAGGTGCCGTCGTCGTCCGGTTCCAGCGTGCCCTCGACCCAGACGCGCACCACGAATGTTTGACCCAGCGGATGGTGTTCGTCGAAACCGACCGGCGCCCCGTCGCGCGCCGAACGCAGCGGATCCTGGTCGTTGCTCAGCGTGATCCGGTAGAAGCCGGTCTGAAACGCCGCCGACGGATCGACGTCCGACGACGCGGGGAACAGCATCAGCGTCTTGGTATCGGCACGATATTCAAAGCGGAACGAGATCTCGTTCCACTGCGTCGGTTCGACGTAGTAATGCCCGTCGGACGAGACTTCCAGCTTCAGATTTGTGCCCGACAGGATACTCGGGGCGTGGAGGTCCTCGTCGAAAACGACGCTGAGAACGCGCGGCTTGTTGAGAAGGTAAGCATCCAGTGAGGGGTTCCAGGTGGCGAAAATTCTCGACGCACTGGGCCCCGCGGTCGCCTGAATCGGCCTGGCGCCGACCGAAGCCTCGAGCGTCACAAAGATCGCGACTTCGCTCGCTTCGTATTCCGGCGGCGGGTCGCTCGTCGGGGCGGTGACGCTCGGTTGCGTGCGGTTTTCAAGAAGCTCGAGCGACAGGCAAACCGTGGAACGGCCGCGGCGCTTGCGAGCGGAGGAACGAGATCGCAGGAGGCCGACCATGGGGGGATTCTCTCACGTGGAGAACATCGTGCAGCCTGGGTTTCGTCAACACCATAGCTTTTTTTTCCGACCGAAGCAAACTGCTCGGGATGCCCGTTCTGAAATGGCGCTTGCGTGCGTCGGGTTCGTCGACCAGAATGGCGCAACCCCCGAAACAAGATCAAGGAACTCTCTCCATGCGATTTTTGCTATGCCTCGCGTTTTTGGGACTCTTCGAGATGCCGACCGCGGTTGCCCAGGGCCCCGGCGCGGACGATCTCACCAAGCTGATCGCACGTTTGGTGGAACTCGATTCGATCGACCTGACGCCGGGAGTGAAATTCCGTGCCGGCCTGGAACCCTCCCTGCACGAACTCGACGCGGACGAATCGAAGATGACGGTGCTCAAGAACCCGTACGAGGTTCACGGCAAAGGCCAGCCGGGGGCGGCGGGGTGGTATCGGCTGAGTTTCGTCGTCCCCGAGAAGATCGGGAAGTTCACCCTCAAGGGATACAATCTCGGCATCGAAAGCAACGTCCTCGGTAGCTGGGAGATCTATACCTACATCAACGGCAAACCGGCCGGACTCTGGAGCAAGGACGGAATGTACAAGGCGACCGACCGCGCGCCGACCGATTGGATGAGCAACGCGCCGATGCCAACCAAGGCGGGCGACAAGATCACGGTGGCCATCCTGGGGATGGCTTCGCCGCTGGGTCGCGGTAGTCCCGACGGTTTCGGGCTGCGCCACCTGCGGCTGCGCTGGGCGCTGGGGCACACCGCCGCCCGGCAACCGTTTTACGGCAGCGTCTACGCCCCCGGGCAAGGTACCGGACTGCTCGGCGCCCGCGAAAAGCTCCGCACGCTGCAAGGGGCGGAACTCAAGGCGCTGCAGGAGAAGTTGCAAGAACCCCTGGCGCGCCTCGACGCCGTCTTCAAGGCCGCCGAAACCGAGCGCCTCGACGAACTCACCAAGGCCATGTTCGTTGCCGGCAAAGAGATCAATGCGGCCCTGAAGAAGTAAGCAGGCTCACGCCGCCTGACGCAACGGAGCCCCTGCGTTCGCTCGACCCATGACTGGCGCGCGGCGCAGCAAGGCGCTCCACGGAATCCAGAAGACGTAGCAGAGGAGAAAGCCGCCGAAGTCGGGCCCCATCAGCGCGCGGATGCCGATCTGCAGCAGAAATGCCTGCGCAACCCACAGCCCGCGCGCCCTTCGGCTCAACAACGCCAGCGGAAAGAGGAGTTCGAGCGCCAGCGTATGGAACGCGAGCAATCGACACAACCAGCCGACCTGAGCGAGCGCCAATCCCCAGGTCGTCCAGGGATCGGCATTGGCGACGTGGTAGTGATGTTGCACGAGCAGAATCGCCAAATTATCCGACGCCGCCCATTCCCAACCGGCGTGACGCATCTTGGAAACGCCCGCGGCAAAGAACACCAGCGCGAACAGCACCCAGGCCAGTCGAATCGGCCAATGATACTCGCCGCTGGGAATCGGCTCCCCTGGGCGTCCGCGCCTCCAGGCGTCCACGGAACACGCATCTCCGCACCGCGACGCCGCCAGAATGCCCAGAAACAGCACGATCAAGGCGTCGGAATGGTGGATCTTCCCGAAGTTGTGCGGCAGGCCGATTAGATAGATTCCGACCCCAAACACAACGAGCGTGCTCATTCGCGTGCAGCAACCGATAGCGCCCAGGGCCAACGCCAGCTTCCACGTGACTTGCAGCAGCATCAAGGTTTCGGGACTTCCCGGGGACCAACGCAATCGCTCGAACAAAAAGGTCGGCATCCAGAACGCGTCCGTCACGGTCCCCCAGACGCTGAAATCCACGGGAAGGTAGTAAAAGAACATCCCGCTCAAAAATAGGAGCCGGCACAGGCCCAGATTCAATGGGGACGCGGGAGCGAACCAGAATTGCTGCCAACCCGCGGCCAGGAATCGCATCGCGCCTCCGATTTAATCCCGGTAGACTTCCGCCTTGAGTACTTTCCGCGCCGGCGGTTCGACATGGCGCGCCTCGGGATCGAGTTGCCATTCCACGTGGTAGTAACGGAGCGACTGCAGCGCAGGCCCGCGATGCTTCCCTTGTTCTCGTCGAGATTCATAGCGCTGCAAAACATTGCGCAAGGCCTCGGCCAGAAGACGCGCGGCCTCGGGCTGAGATTCGATGCGACTCAAGCCAATCCGCATTCGGCATTGATCGAACGGGTGCAAATACGCCTCGTCGTGAAGCCAAATCTCCGCATCGGGCGCGTCGATGGGAACGCCGAACAACTGCCCGGCCACGAAGCAACGGTCGCGCTGCACCTCGGCATACATGGCGTACGCCGCGAAGGGCCAATGGGCGCCGCCGGTGATCAAATCGTACGCGGAACCCAGCACCAGAAACGCAATGACCAGATTGGCCCAGCACGCCCGCCGAAACGTCATGAGAGCGTCTCGCCCCTAGGAAAGGATTCCACATCGAGCCAGTAACCGCTTTCCCCACCGCGCCGGCGTAAGCACCAATCGGCCCACGCGAAAGTTCCACGATTGTCGCAAGGACGCGACCTCCTCCCGCAGACCTCGCACCAGCGGCTTCTCGGCGTTGGCCGGATACTTGGGAGTCGGCCGAGCGTCAATCCGCTGCTGAGAAAATACTTCCGCGCATTCGAACAAGGCACGCATCGAACGCAGAGGATCCGGCCCGGGAGTGTACTTCAGCGAACCGCCCGCGTAGGGAATGGGGTCGTGGACCACTTGCAATTTTCCCGAAAAGTCCGGGGGAAGGTTGTATCGCAGAATCAAGTCCCGAAACGCCGCCTCGAAATGCCCCGGGCCCTGACGCAGTTTCGCGATCGGCGACAAATAATGCCAACCCCAGCCAGGCTCCTTCTCCGTCATGAATAAGTATTGCAGATGCTTGGTGGCCACTTTAAGAGCGAACTGTTCGGGAGTGCGGCCGGGGAAATGCGCCAAATGCCAACGCGGCGAGAGCGTCGCCTTCTGCACGTCCCCCTCGATCAGGATCCCGTGGTTTCCCTGTACCAGAACGACTTCAGGCCGCTTCGCCAGGGCGGCGTGAACCACGACCTTCAGCGTCGTCGTTCCCTCCTTGAGAAGCCGATGGCGGATCCGCATGACAGGGTTGTCCAGACGTGGGTCATCCGTGGGATCGGGGACGTAGCTCTTCCACGCCAGCGCCGGCAGCGACTCGGGATCAAAGTCCGACGCGAAGCGAACGTGCGGCGGTCCCACGAGGAATTCGTCTGCATCCAGGGGAACGATCCAATCCGCTTGATGTCGCGCTAGTGCGTAGTCGCGCATCAGGCGATTCATCCGCTCCCACTGATGATTTCCCGGAGACGGATCGTCGACGATCTCGAGCGGCAATCCTTCCCGCACCAGCGCCTGCAAGATTTCACGCGTGCCGTCGCTGCTGCCGTGATCCAACACGATCAGCCGATCCAAATGGGCGAGCGCGTGACGAACGAACGCTTCGACGATGTCGGATTCATTTTTGACGCAGCTAATCGCAACGCAGCGCACCTGCCACCTCGACGTTCTCAAGAGAATGCGCGAGTCCGCAAAACCGCATACCACGGTGCGCGGAGTTTGGCAATAGTGCTTGCCCGAACGACAAGAGGGAGGTTTATTTCACGATCTTTTCGAGAAACGCGAACAGCGCGATGGTGGCCGGGTCGTCCGACTTTCCAAGGTCGGCATGAATCCTGGTGTGGGTCGTCTCCCTCCCTCCGAAAACGGTGACGTGCACGTTAGCGTCTTTCAGCACGTTGCCGAGACGTTGGGCCTGCGCTGTCACGTCGGGATGGTTGGCGACGTACAGAATCAGAAACGGCGGAATGCCCTTGTCCTTCGCGACGTGCGTGACCGCGGAGAAGTCCTTGTGTTTGACCGGATCGTTGCCGAACTTGATGCGATGTCCCATTTTCGCCGGCGGCAGACCGTGCGCGCGCCAGCGCGTCTCCGCCACTTCAATCATGGCTGGGATGTCGTAAGTATCGCCGTCGACGGGGACGCAACCTTTAATGATGGCCAGCGACAGCCCCTCCGCCTTCAAGTACCGCTCATCGGTGCAAAGCAGCGCGGCCAGCTGAGCGCCGGCGGAATGGCCCATGACGATCAACCGCTTCGGATCGCCGCCGAACTCGGCAATATGGTCATGAACCCAGCGGATGGACTTGGCCACATCGCGGGTCAGCGTCGCCATATCGACGTTGGGCAGAAGTCGATAGTTGGTGGAGACGAAGACGAAGCCCTTGCCGCCAAAAACTTGCGGCATGAGATTCACGTCGGCCTTATCGCCCGTCTGCCAACCGCCGCCATGAATCCAGAAGACGACGGGCTGGTTTTTGGCCTTGGGCGACGAATAGACGTCGAGGGTCTGAAGTTTGTCCGCGTTGTTGACGTAGGGAATGTCGCGTTTGACGTTTTGCGCATGGGCCGAGGTCAGCATCGCGCAGGCGCCGAGAAGGCTAATGACATACTTCATGGTATCGATCCCGTGAGGTGAGAGGAGTTGCCTTTCGTAAGTTACAGCGGGACATGCCAAGCGGCGAGACCGCGCGAGCGTGAGTCAGCGAGAGGGGCCGAAGGAGGCGTAGGCCGCCGAACCGACGAGGGCGACGTGCAGCACGACGAGGAGCCAGAAGACGACGAGGAAAGAGAGTTTTTGCGTTTTGTGGCGGAAATGCCGCTGGGCCAACCACGCCCCCGGCCAGCCCCCCAGGAACGCGAGCACGTGCAAGGATTGTTCCGGGATCCGCCGAGTGCCGTTGCCGGCGCGCCGCTTGTCCAGGCCATAGGCCACGAAGGCAACGACGCTCATCACACCGACAATGCATAGGTAGATCGCAATGGCGCTATTCATAAATTGCTCGTGCCTCGGGCATCAACGACATGAAAGCATTGATGGACCGGTGGAATCGTCGAAAAAATCCTCGTTCCGGCGGTGCCGCCGCGCGTGTTCGCCATGCCGACTCCTGGACCCGACGGCTACCCGATCTCGAGCCGGAACCCAGCCTCCTTCGCCGCGGCCAACTCCAGGCATCGGGCCAGTTCATCCAGGTCGTCCAGCAACGTCTCCAAACCATCCGGGTCTTCTTTGTTCCACCGCTGCTGGGCCTTGGGATCCTCGCGGATTGCTGCCGCCAAGTCCCGAACCGCTTGCAACCCCTCCGCGGCGGGATGCCAAACGGTCGTATCCTCGTCTTCGCCGAAGAACTCCGTGATCGGCCGAAGGCCACGCTTCGCCGAGAACGTGTGAATTCGGCGGAGCGCGTCGGCCAGCGCCTTGCCCTCGGCCTGGTACAGGAGCCCGCGCACGGGCGGCTCAAACAACGGTCGAATTTCCACGCCCATCAGTACCTCCTCGCCGTATGACCCGGTCGTCCGCGTTACGGTTGGCCCGGGCCGGCGCCGGGAAACCACTCGGTATGTTGGTCGCCGTTGCGACTCCAATACGTGACCCGCTTCCCTCGAAGAAACGCGAAGTATCCTTGCACGCCCGCCGCCATCGCCCGGCGACTGAAGTCCCGATACTTCTGACCGTTTCGTTGGCTATCCAGAATCGCTTCCCGCAAACCCGCCGTGTCAAATTCGGGAGCGACGGGGGGCATGCCTTCGTAGGTGATCGGCGTCACGACCGCATCGCCGCCGGAGCCGTAAAACGTTTTCCGCATCCCCGCATAATCGACGTGGTAATACTCGACGCCCGCCGAGATGAGTTTGGCAACGACTTCCGGGAACGGGACGGTCCCCGCCAAGGTGTCCTGAGCGGCCTCAACGATCAACTGCGTATCCATCGATTTAACCTGGGCTAGAATGGCTGG
Organism: Gemmatales bacterium; assembly: GCA_038217425.1. Classification (GTDB taxonomy): domain Bacteria; phylum Planctomycetota; class Planctomycetia; order Gemmatales; family Gemmataceae; genus JAIEPT01. The sequence continues at coordinate 43,128 of JBBQPM010000024.1, read as the reverse complement.
CGTTCGTTTGCCGAGAACTGTCTCTTACTTTGGCGGTAAGATTGCTTCCGCTTCGGCCGGGCTACCTTTTTGCGCTATAGCTGGTGATGAGATTGCGGTACGCGGGAAGGTGGTTCGAAAAGAGTCGCCCCAGTCCCTCGATGTCGTTGCGCCAGTCGCGGTGCAGTTCGCAGGCCATGCCGAACCAGGTCATGAGTTGAGCGCCGGCTGCCTGCATCCGCAGCCAGGCCGCCTGCCGGGTTGTCTGGTTGAACGTGCCGGAGGCGTCCGTCACGACGAACACCTCGTAGCCGGCTTCGAGCGCCGACAGGGCGGGGAAAGCCACGCAGACCTCGGTGACGACGCCGGCGAGGATCAACTGCTTCTTGCCGGTCGCCTTCACCGCGTTGACGAAATCTTCGTTGTCCCAGGCGTTGATTTGCCCCGGCCGGGCGATGTACGGAGCCTCCGGGAAGAGTTCCTTCAATTCCGGAACCAGCGGACCGTTCGGCCCGGCCTCGAAGCTCGTCGTCAGGATCGTCGGCAGTTTGAAATACTTGGCCGCGTCCGCCAGGGCCAAAACGTTGTTCTTGAATTCGTCCGGCGAGAAGTCGCCGACGATGTTGCACAGGCCGGACTGGTGATCGACCAGCAACACCGCGGCGTCGGCCTTGTCAAGCCGTCGATACTGGAACGAGCTACTCATGCGAGCCTCCTTACGCTTGAATCGCAACCCGCACGCATTCTACGCGGGCGCCTGACTGCTCGCAAGAAGCAGGTTCCACACTGCAGGCATGGCGTCACAAGGCGGATTGGCGCCCTCTCGTCAGTGACATTGGTATGTCACAACCGGACGTGAGCAGGACGCCCAAGCTGAACCATCGCGGCGCCGAGAGAGCGGTACGTCTGCAAGCAGTTCGGAGCGGCTCTACCGATTGTGACGAGGAAAAAGTCAGAATTCGGTTTGCGTCGAAGGAACGTCAATCAACCTTTTGGGCCATAAGGCTGTTAGCAGCCGCACCGCGCGAGGATCTTGTGCCCTGACAATTCTCGTAGGCCGGCGGCGGCGCTGCCAATCCTAAGTCAGGTTTGTGATCCATGCAGCAGCGAGCTGGTCGCTGAGCATCCACCCGTTTGGCCGGCGCGACTCGTCAAACCATCGGCAGCCGTCGGCAACCCACTCTTGAAGGTACTCCTCGAAACTTACGGGTGGAGCTGTTCCAGGTTCGTCGTCATTGCCGAACTCAAACCCGCAGCATGGGCAGACTTCATAGGTGGGCGCACCATACCAGCGGCAGTACGGCGGAGGCCCAGGATGCGCCCACGGAGGTGGCCCGATGTCGCTATAGGCCGGTGCATCAAGGCCGGGGTAACCGCAGCAGGGGCAGTAGTTGCGTGCGATCACGTGTGCAGACATCATTTCACAATCAAGATCGATGAAGCCCGGTTCTTTGCCGCTAACGACTGCGTTCACCCGCCGGGGCCGCTGCAACGGCGTGGTGTCACGCGAAACATGAATGCGGCCCCGGCCGCGGTGCACGCCTGGTTCGGGGTGCGTTGCTCAGTCCTAAAATTGCTACCAAGGCCGTTGGTGGAGAGGTATAGTTCTCTTGGCCGGCGGGGAGCAATGGTCGCATACATCGGCATTCAACTCGGTAAGCAACTCGGCAAAGCGACGAAGCACATCAGGGTCAGTGCCCCCGTACCGAACTGATCCGCAGCACCCCACTACCACGGCCGAAATCGCTCGCTCCAACTCCGAGGGCGTGGCAGGCTGCTTGCGAAAGTAACAATGGTAGCCGGGCCGCTCCGCGCAATCATGGGACATCAAGTCGGGAGCTTCCGCTTCGGGAGCCTCACACGCTATGCAGTAGCCATCGAGGACATAGAAGTCGCCAGACGCATTCAATGGATGTCGACGCAATTCGTCCATCGGTGCGACCTCCCCGCCGAACTAGTGAGTAGCCCAACCGGCGCCCGGCTCATTTCGCTCCGGTTGGCACATTGGCGCCGCCGACTATCGCCCGGTTGGCATATGGGGCCCGGCCGTAGGCTAGGGAGATTTTGAGCCCCTACCTACGAACCTGTCAAGCACTTTCTATCCGCTTTTTCGGTCCAGAAGACAAGCAAACAAAGTCGCAAGAAACTTTGATCTCAAGGTGACAGCTTCACAAAGCTGAAACGCTTGCGCCCGCCCGGAAGTTAATCCGCGGCAGAGAAGCGGAAGCGGTAGCGGTCTTCGTGTCCCTGCGGGATGGGCCCCCAGGTATGGACTTCGCCGCCATCCTCTTGCGATCCCGTGCAGACGAATTTTCCCGAGTGCTTGTGCAACAGATAATAGTGCCCGTCGCCGGCATTGATCAGTTTGAACTTGTAGCGATCCTCGTGGCCCTCGGGGATGGGCCCCCACAGATGAATCTTGGCGCCGTCCTCGGTCTCGCCCGTGCAGATGTACTTGCCCGAGTGCTGATGGATCAGGTAGTGGTAGTCCTGCTCTCCCGAACCGACGAGCTTGAACCGATAGCGAGGCTCGTGGCCGTCCGGGATGGGGCCCCAGAGATGGACGACCTCGCCATCGTCCTTGGCGCCCGTGCAGACGTATTTGCTGGAGAACTTGTGTTCGAGGTAATACAGTCGCTCCGCCTTGGGCTGCGCCAGGATCGGCTCGGCACCGAAAAGGCTCGTCGCGACGGCGACCATCATGGCCAGGTTGAAACGGTTCATGAGAAACTCCTTACCTTGGGTGAACAACTTCTCAACACGACGGTCTAATGTCTCAAAATCGTAACGTCGCGCCAGGTCAAGTGCAACGGCAAAGACGATCTCGTCGTCGGCCGAGGGCGGCGTCCCCATTTTCTTACCGATGATCCTTTCGCCCTTTTGTTCGCATGACGCTTGCGTTCTCGCGGACCTGTGGGTAGGATTCGATAAGCTGAATTTACCCCCCCGCTGATTTTCCGCTCGTTGTCCCGCCTCGACTTCACTTGTTGCGTCCCCTTTTCCTGTTCAGCACTCAATCAGGGAACCTCATGAGATTTCTGCTTGCTCTCCTCATCGCCGCTTTCGCCGGGTCGCTGGCTTTTGCTCAGCCCAAGAAAGCGCCGGCGCCGCTCAAGGTCGAACCGCGTGCGATCGCTTCTGACAAATCGATCAAATACGATTACGACATCGCTTACGTACGGGCGCCGCGCTTCGGCGATGAGAAGCCCGGACGCTGGGCGGAGGTTTTCAATCCGCTCAATATGGACCCGGGCGCCGACCTGATGCTGCTCCATCCCGACGGCAGCGAAGAAGTTCTTGTGGAGGGGGGCAACGGCGCCGTCGCCGATCCGTTCGTGTCCTTCGACGGCGCCTGGATTTATTACGCGAAATTCCACGATCAGACGAAGCCGTTGCCATACGGCTTTCCACGCGGCGGCGCCGACGTCTTCAAGATTCACGTCGCCAGCCGCAAGATCGTGCAACTCACCCACCAGGAACGCACGCCGAACACCGGCATCCTCTCCGAGGAACAGGCGAAAGGCATTCCTGTGTTCAATCTTGGGCCATGCCCCGCTCCCGGCGGCAAGGTCGTTTTCACCAGCACGCGCAACCTGTTCGAAGCTCCCAAGGGATACACACGCGGCACGTTTCAACTGTTCGTCATGGACGAGGACGGCAGCAATGTCGAGATGATCGGGCACCTGAATATCGGCAGCGCGTTGCATCCGACGATTCTCCGCGATGGCCGGGTGATGTTCTCCAGCTACGAGAGCCAGGGGATGCGCGATCTGCGCAATTGGGGACTGTGGGCCATCTACCCGGACGGAACCGGCTGGAGCCCGCTGGTTTCCAGCTTTCAGCAAGCGGACGTGTATCATTTCCAGACGCAACTCACGGATGGCAGCATCGTCTTCGAAGCTTATTACAACGCCAACAACTTCGGCTTCGGCACGCTCTACAAGATGCCGGAAAGCCCGAAGGATGATTATGGGGCCTTCGGACCGGCATTTCGGGCCGACCCGCGCAACTATAAACACGCCAACGCGAGTTTCTCCTTCGCTCCGTACGGGCTGGAGGTAATTACCCGTTTCGCAAACTCGTTCGATGCGCCCGCTCGGCTGTCCGACATGAACGATCCGAATTCGCCGCGCGTGGGCAAGTTTACCCATCCCTCCGGCGCCCCGGACAATCATCTGCTTGCCGTCTGGTCGGCTGGGGCGGTCAACTCCAATGGCAGTTTCAAGAAGTACTGGCTGCCCCGTCCGGACTCTGGAATTTACCTGATCAAAGACGGCGCCGCCATTGATGAGCCGGGGCAATTGATCACGATCAAGAATGATCCGAAGTACAACGAGCAATGGCCGCGTGCGGTCGTGCCGTACCAGCGAATGTTCGGAGTGGCGGAGCCGAAAGCCAAGGCGACTTTGCGGAATGACGGCGCCGCGTCGCCGCATTTGCCGGCTGGTTCGCCATTCGGTCTCGTGGGCACTTCGAGCCTGTACAAGCGTGAAAGCATTTCGGGCGGCATCGTTCCCAAAGGAAGCGTTACCGCGGTGGCGCCGCAAAAGAGCAAACTTGGCGGCGTGCAGCAGTTCAACTCGAACTGGCCTTTCCGGGACGACTGGCTCACCCAGGGTTCCGATTGCGGGCTGTACGACAACTCGGAAATTCACGCCATGCGTCTGATCGTTCAGGAGCCGACCACCCAGGGGAAGCGCAAGTTCTGGAACTGGGGCACCGAGCGCTACCGCATTTTAGGCGAAATTCCCGTGCGCAAGTTTCTTGCCGACGGCAAACAGCCGCTCGATCCGGACGGCAATCCGGATACAAGCTTCCTGGCGAAGATCCCGGCCGACACTTCGTTCACCATGCAGATGCTCGACAAGGATGGCATGATGCTGACGATGGCACAGACCTGGCATCAGGTTCGACCGGGCGAAATCCGCAACGACTGCGGCGGTTGCCATGCCCATAGCCAGAAGCCTACCTTATTCGAACTAACCTACGCGGCACGGCCCGATTATCAGGTGCTCGATCTGGCTCTGCAAACGCCGCTGCTGACCTCCAAGCAGCACGACCAGTCAGGCCGGCGCTGGGATGAAAAGGACGAAACCGGTTTGCGTTTCGAAAAGGCCGGCGTGGTCAACGTCGAGTTTTATCGGGATATCGTGCCCATCTTCCAACGCAGCTGTAACGCGTGCCATTCGAAGGACAATCCGACGCCCGCTGCCAACCTGGCGTTCGACGACATGAAGATGGTCGCCACCCGCGCCGGGGGCGGTATGTTTCGCGAGGTGCCCGGCGGAAAAGTTCCGCTCAGCTACGCCGTGCTGGCGCAGGGCAATGTCGAACACTACGGCCACAATCACCTCGGTAAAGGTTGGTCGACGCCGCAGGTCTCCCGATACGTGCGTGCGTACCAGTCGCGCCGCAGTTTGCTGGCCTGGAAGATTCTTGGCAGACGCACCGATGGTTGGTCCAACGACGACTTCCCGACGGCGACGGTCCCAGGCGATCCAAAGACATTGCAGATCGCCGGCAAACTGGTCGATCCGACCAAGCCGGAGAATATACAGCTTGCCGATGTCGATTTCACCGGCAGCATCATGCCGCCGCCCGAAGCCGTGAAGGCGGGCAAGGTGAAGCCGTTAACGGATGAGGATCGCCGCACCATCTTCCGTTGGATCGACCTCGGCTGCCCGATCGACCTGGCTTCCACGACGGGGATAAAGGGCAGCGGCTGGATGGATGACGAGATTCGGCCGACGCTCACGGTCAGCCTGCCCGGCGTGGCCGAAAAGAAAGCGCTGTCGCGAATTCTTGTCGGCATGCACGATGTTTACACCGGGCTCGACATGGAAAGCTTCCAGGTAATCGCCGATTTCCCGGCGGCGGGCGTGCCCGCGGGACAGAATCTGGCCGCGAAGTTTAAGCGCACGAGCGACGGCGTCTGGGAGTTGAACCTGCCCACGCCCATAGACAATCTGCCGCTCGGCCGCTTGACCGTTTCGGTCAGAGATCGGCAGGGGAATGTCACGCGAGTGGAGCGAACGTTTTCTGTGCGGTAGAGAAGCAAAAGGTTTCCCTTGCGTGGCCCAGCTAGGATCCGCGCGAAAATAGCCATGCAGCGGATGCATGCTCCCCCTGGAAACGAGGCTCCGCGATGCGTTCGGGAGAAGCCCTGGCTCAGGCGATTGCCGAGGCGATGACGTGGCCGGACGTCGTTTCGTCGGCGCAAAGCATGCTCGCCGAGTGTCGGAAGCTGGGCCTGGTTTCCGACTGGGAAGGTTGCGCCAAGGTCGACGACTTCGCGGCGCTGCTCGTCGCCGCCGCCCGGCATCTGCCTCCGGGCGGCAGCATCGAGACCGGCGTGCACAAAGGGGGCACCGCCGGCCCGCTCTTGTGGGTCGCGGCGCCGGAATCGTTCCATGTCTCCATCGATCCCTACGGCGTTCCGGGACAATCTTACAGCATTCCAAGCTACGGCGACTGGGCGATGGTCCGGCATACGACGGCGGTGCTGGCGTGGTTGGCACAGCAGCGCCGCGTCACCTTTTGCCCCTACCTGACCGATTCGCTCACGTTCATCAAGGCCGACCTGCTGCGCCATCCCGGGACGTTTCGCTTCGTGCACCTGGATGGGGATCACTCCGAGGAGGCGGTCCGGGCCGAACTCGACTACTTCCGCCCCCGCGCGGCCACGCCGGCTCTATTCATTCTCGACGATCACGACGAGCATTTCCCCGGAGTCGACGCCGCCCTGGGCTCGGCGGGCCAGGGACTTATTCCGATCCTGCACCGCTTCTACGATTTCCCCAACTACGGCGTCGCCGGCTTCTCGGCCTGGCTGCACGTGGCGTAGAGCAACGGCGAAAATCAAAGGTTTCAAGATTCTATTTTCTTGACGCCCGGGAGATGGCCGTTAGAATCGCGTGCTGGAAAGACCGAAGCGATCAGAATAAAGGGTTCTGACGCCTTCGAACTTCCAGGAAGTGTTTTCTTTATAGGGAGACTCCATCATGCTGCTGCTGCGTATTTTGGTTCTCGCGACGGCTTGCGTCGCTCCGCTCGCCGCGCACGCGGGGGGCGCCGCCAAGAAGGTCGACAAAACCTGGGCGAAGATCGTCGTCGCCTTCGTACCTGCGGCGTTCAGCGCCAAGGCGGCTGTAGAGGAAAAAACGGCGTTCGGCACACCCGACTCCGAAGTGAACCTCGACGTCAAATTCTTGGGGGGCGAAGGCAAATTCTCCATGAAGGCCATCAAGGCGAAGTTTGGGGCGCCGACGAAAACCGAGAAATTCGACGTCAAAGAAGGGGCCAAGGTCATCAAACTTCAGCAGCTCTATTACGGACCGATCAGCTTTACCATCGTTGCGGGCAGCGATCAGCCGAGGACCATTTCCTTGCCGAGAAAGCTATGGGGCGGCAAGGGGGTTCTCGAAAATGCCAAGGAAGCGCTTGCGACCAAGTAGCGTCATGTCGATCGGAATACAAGAGGCTTGACAGACGCTTCCGTCGCGAACGACGCAAGCGTCTGGCGAGGGCGTTGAGCCGAAGGGAATCATCGCGTCCAGACGTTTCCATTGGACCAGTCAATGCGATTCGCAGTCACGCGGGTCGCTGTCGCGTAGCCGCCTCCATTCGCGGTCCATTGAATTCGCAAGGTATTGCCGACAACCGTCAGGGTGTGCTGCGAACCCCGATAGTTACCGACGTACGCGTTTCCGGAACGCTGCATGTAGATCGTCTCGCCGCGATGGTGCGCCTGGCGCCAGTGGCCGGCGAAATTCGGAAGCGGCGCCTTGCGATAATTGTAACCGGATCCGGTCCAGGGGGTCTTGTTGCCGCGATAGTAGACAAAGCCGCGCGCGGACACGAAGGTCGTGTTTTCATTGATCACGGTGATGGTCATGGTGCCCGAGCCGCGCCACTCGCCCATTTGATTTTGCCAGGTGCCGGTGTACACGCGGGGTCCGCCCGTGAGCGACGCGGTTCCCCGCAAGTTCGGCAAGGCGGGGGCGCCAGTGCCGCTGGTCTCGAGTCGATTGCCGGAGTGTCGGTACAGGGATTCTTGACCGTTGGAACCGACCCAGACGCCGCTGAGATTTTGCGCGGACGCACGACCCGCGCACCCAAAGCTGAAAAAGGCGACAAGGACCAAGGAAGGGACGAACGTTTTCATGGCTGTTTCACGATAAGGGATGAAGTTGGCCGTTTGCTCGAACCGAGTCGATCGCCAACCTTCGATGCTGTCCGCTGGCAAACACGTTTTCACCAGCGTTACGAGTGGGGATTGCCCAATCGCCGGATTCCCGGCCAAACGCACCAAGAATCGATGCTTCCCTTTCGGCCCCGCAACGAATTTTGGTTGACAACACGCGGGTGGCCGGGTTAGCGTAGCGCGAATGGATTCCCCCTATCCGTTCCACAACCCCCTGGTGCTCCATGAAGGCGATCGCCCGATTTTCCACCTGGACCGAAGCAACGGATGCATGTGACATCTTGAAATCGCGCGGCATCTCGGCTGTCGCCTGGCCGGACGAGGCGCCCACGAGCGCCATGTGGCATCACGGCGCGACCCCCAGTCAAGTCGGCTATCGCCTCGATGTGGAAGCCGACCGTGCCGCGGACGCCTGCCTGCAACTCAAACGATTGGGGTTTGTCGTCTTCGACGATGACGCCGAGGCGTAGCGAACGCGGCGAGAAGTATATTTCGCTCGGCCGACAACGGGCTTCTGGGGCGACTCCTTGGGGGTGGGCCGTGGTGCTGGTGATTGTCGATCCGGGATGGGACATTCACTTCTGCTTCAGGTCGGCGGCGGAGCGGCTTCTGTTTTGGCATTCCTACGAGTGGAGTTCCAGGAAATGTCAGACGCTGTTCGGCTCCCAAAACCACCACGTCGAGGGGACGTACGTCATGGACCACAAGTTCGAATTCGTCCGTGGCTTCTCCCCCAATCCCAATGACGGGCGTGCCTTCACCACTCGAACCCTTCGCGAAGGCGGATCGATTCGAGTTGGCGCCCCCTGCCGATATTGTGAGGGGACCGGCGTCCGCTTGTTCGCGTTCGCCGAGAACCCGTGTCCGATGTGTCACGGCGAAGGGGTGCAGCTTGCGGAGGACGTGGGGCCCGACCCGGACCCTGCCGTCTTCCCCATGGCATTTATCAACCTCGACGATTTTTCCTGGCTGCCGTCGGCCGCGGTCACGCCGGACGGGCGCTGGCATGACCGGGAATCCGTCGTGCGCGGGTGGGGACGCGATTGGCGGGAGCAGTTGCAGCGTTTCGCGTTGGATTATCGCCATTGCTACGGCGTGCGCATGGCGGTGAAGTGGTAACGCCGCCGACTTCCGTATAGGATGCTGGGGCGGCAGCTGGCTCCTTTCGGCTCGAGGCGCATGCGCCCGGAGATCCGCTCCAAGATGCGCAATCTGGATTTCAGTTCCTGGCAGGCGGTGATCACGACATTGCTCGGATTGATGGTCGTCGCCGTCGTCATGGTGGGCGTTCGCCTGCTGGTGATGGAGACGGTGCAGCAACGCCGCAATCGCGAGAACCGTCAGATCAACGAACGCCTGCGCACGTTGATCGCCGCTTACAAGGCGCTGGGAGGCTCCTTTACCGGCGATCTGGCGGTCGATCCGACGCACCTGCGCGATCTCCTGAGCCGGCAGGCGCTCGTGGCGTCCGCCGGGGCCGGAGTCAACGAGGCGGGCGAGGGCATCTCGGCTGCCGTCTCCTTCGATCGTTCGCGACGCATTCGCGATGCCGTGGAAGCGGCGCTTTCGGACGTAATCCTCCTCGGCACCGAAGAGCAGGTGCGGCTCGCCGTACGGGCGGCGACCGAACTTGCCGCGGGGCGCCCGGTCCACACCGATGAACTGGTGGTTTCGCTGCGCGACTTCATTCGCAAGGTGCTCGACCTGGAACCGGTGCCCAGGGAGTTGACGATTCCGAAACAGGGGCCGACGCGCCTCGGCGGCGGCGGGGCCGGCGGCGGCAAGGGCAAGGGGGGCGCCGGCGGCGGCGATCGGGCCGATACGAAGCAGGACGGTAAAGGCGGAGGCGCCGGCGGGGAGGGCGCCTTCGGCGGAGGACTGGGGCTGGGGAGCGGCCTGGCGGAGGGCGATTGAGGCATGAGGCCGAGCCGGGTCCCTGGCATGGGGACGCAGCCGACGCCGCCGCCCGTCGCACGGCGCGAGTTGCCGCAGGAATCGTCGCGAAACTTCGCTGCCTGCCATGTCGCTGAAATTCGTCGGGAAAACTCTGGTCGCCACTTGGCTTTTCTCGGGATAACGCACGCGCGCACCCGCTTGGATTTCCGCTCCCAATCGGATATAGTAATAAGAGAGAACCCGATTTCGGATCCAAGGAGAAGAGTCATGGCCAAGGGCGCAGGAAAGGCTCGTAAGAAGCTTCCCAAGGCACTCGCCGTTGTTTACGCAGATAACTGCACTGGCTGCGAGGCGTGCGTGGAAGTCTGCCCCGTCGATTGCATTTATAAAGTAGCGGGGGAGAGTCTGCCCACGCTCCAGAGTTTCGTGGATATCGATCTGGAGCGCTGCATCGGCTGCGATCTGTGCGAGCGCTGGTGTCCGTGGGACGCGATCGAGATGATCAAGCCGACGGAGATCGTCGAAGCGGTGGCCAATAAAGGCGGCCCGCCGGACTACGTGGCGGCGCATTCGGAGAAGCTCGTCGCCGCGGCCCGGGCGATTCAGGAGATGGCCCTGGAACAAGCCGCCGCCGCTCCCGCTGCCAAGAAGTAGGCCCTCATGGTGCGCCCCCTCCTCTCCCTTTCCCTCTGGTTCGTTCTGGCCTTTTCGGCTCAGGCGCAGTCCTTCACGTTGCGCTATTCGAGCGAAGTGCTCAAAACACGCTTCACGGGCCGGGTCTTCGTGATCGTCACCTCGAAGACCATAGGCGCCGGGGTGCACCCGCAGAACATCTATTTCCCCGAACCGTTCCTGGCCCAGGATGTCGTCAGCTGGGCGCCGGACACGGCTCTGGTCTTCAAGCCGGCGTTCGCGTTCCCGAGCGAGAAATTCGCCTCCGACGACTACCACGTCCAGGCCGTCATGGATCGCGATCAAGGCGGCATCAATCCGTTCACCGCGCCCGGCAATCTCTACAGCAAAGCCAAAAAGATCGAGTTGGGCGGCAAAAAGGACGTCGCCGTCGAACTGACGATCGATCAGATCGTGCCCTCCAAGATCCTCGAACCCAAAGAAGCGATTCGCTCCATCGAACTGCTCAGCAAACACCTCAGCAAGTTTCACGGCAAACCAATGTACCTCCGCGCGGGCGTGCTCCTCCCGGCTTCATACACGAAGGATCTCAAGCACCGCTTTCCGACGATCTACGAGATCCCCGGCTTCAGCGGCGATCATCATCTGGTGCATCAGGCCCAGCAGCGCAAGGCGACCGACGTGGCCGGCGTTGAGATGATCCATGTGACGCTCGATCCGAACTGTCGCCTGGGGCACCATGTCTTCGCCGACTCGGCAAATAACGGGCCCGTGGGCAAGGCGCTCGTCGAGGAGTTGATCCCGTATCTGCAGAAGAATTTCCGCATGCTCAAGGAACCGCATGGGCGGTTTCTGACAGGGCATTCGTCGGGCGGATGGAGCAGCTTATGGCTGCAGACGACGTACCCAGATTTCTTCGGAGGCGTCTGGTCGACGGCGCCCGACTCGGTCGATTTTCGCTGGTTCCAGGGGGTCAATATTTATCCCCCCAACTCCAATATGCTCTACGACGAATCGAAGGCGCTTCGACCTCTGGGACGCAAGGGGAAGGAAATCTGGTTTCACTACAAGACGTTCTCCGACATGGAACGGGCGTTCGGCCGTAGCGGGCAGCTCAGCTCGTTCGAGGCGGTCTTCAGCCCCAAGGACGCCAACGGGAAACCGAAACAATTATGGGACCGCAGCACCGGCAAGATCGACGCGGCCGTGGCGCAGGCCTGGCGTCAGTACGACATTCGCGAGGTGCTCGAAACGAATTGGCGGAAGCTGGGGCCGAAGTTGAAAGGCAAGCTCCACGTCTACATCGGCGACGCGGACAATTTTTATCTCGACGGCGCCGTCAAGCTCTTGCAGAAATCGCTGAAGGATCTGAAATCCGACGCGGTCGTCGAGATCTTTCCGGGCAAGGACCACAGCACGCTGATGGACGCCGGGATGCGGAAACGCATTCATGAAGAGATGGCCAAGACCTTTCGCGCGGGTAAGTAATCGATAGGGACACAAGCCCAACGGGTGAGGTACTCCGAACCCTTGGGATATGACCCATGCGTCGCCCGAATCCCAAGGGTTCGGAGTACCTCACCCATTGGGCTTATTGCGGTCACACGTCGACTCGACGCATCAAAAATACCTAAAGCAAATCCTCCAGCGCCGCGGCGAGATCCGGGAAGCGAAACTCGAAGCCCTCCGCGGGCAGTCGTCTCGAGATTACGTACCGTCCGTAGAGGGCGAGTTCCGGATCCGTTCGCAAGAGCCAGCGGGCGCCGAAGCGGACCATCCAGGCGAACGCCGGCAAGCCGATCGGCATGCCGACGGCTCGGCGCAGCGTCCGCATGAACTCGCGCTGCGCGACCGGCCGGGGCGAGGACGCGATGTAGGCGCCTTGCATGGCGTTATCGAACAGGCCTCACTCGAAGAGGCGATTCATGTCGAGTTCGTGAATCCAGCTCATGCCTTGCGTGCCGGTTCCGACCGTGCCCCCCAGGCCCAGGCGAGCGAGGAGGCGCAGCGTCTTCAAGGCGCCGCCGCCGACGCCTCGATCTCGGCCGATGACGAAGCTGGTCCGCAAAACAACCTGGCGCTGCCCAGGGAGCACGCTTTCGCGAAACGCCTCCTCCCACGCTCGGCCGACGAACGGCGCCAGCCCGTAACCGAAGGCCGAATCTTCGTCGCACAGGAGCGTCGGCGGATCGCCGTAAATGTGGGCGGTGCTCATCTGCACCCACACCGGCGGCGGCCGTTCAAGCGTTCGCAGCGCCTGGCCCAGGACGCGCGTGGCCTCGACCCGCGAGCGCAGGATCTCGTCTTGATGATCGGGCGTCTTGATGCAATCGACGCTGCGCCCGGCGAGATTGACGAGGCCGTCGGCGCCGTCGAGTTCGCGCCGCCAATCCCCGAGCGTGCGCGCGTCCCAGCACACATGCCGCCAGGGGCCGTTCACCCGGGGCGGCTGCCGCGATAGAAGGACGACCGACTTGCCCATGCCGGCCAGGTGGTGGGCCAGCGACACGCCCAGAAAGCCGCTGCCCCCGGCGAGGACGATGGGGCGAGAAGGATCGGTCATGACGGCAGCCTCGGGCGGAGATGTTGCAGGTATCCGGGAGTGATACCGCGGCGCCCATCGGGAATTAACTGAGGGTCTGGCTCGAAGCTTCGAACTCCGCAAGCAACTTCAGGAGTTCTGCGTAGTCGACCGGCTTGACCAGATGGCCATCGAATCCTGCGTCCTTCGATTTTCGGCGGTCCTCCTCCTGGCCCCAACCCGTCAGCGCCACGATCAAGATGTTTTGGCCCCACGGTTGCGTACGCAGCGCCCGGCAGACGGCGTAGCCGTTCATCTTCGGCATGCCGATGTCGAGCAGAATGACGTCGGGCCTGGCGTCCTGGGCGACCTCGAGCGCCTGCACGCCGTCGTGCGCCGTCTGCACCTGGTTGCCCGACATTCGCAAGAGGACGGCCAGGGTCAACGCTGCGTCTTCGTTGTCATCCACCACGAGCATCCGGCGCGTTTTCCCTTGCATCATGGGACGCTGCGGCTCGGCGACGAACATGGGCGCGGCCGGAAGAATCGGCAGGCGCACCACGAACTCGCTCCCCTGCCCAGAACCCTCGCTATGCGCCGTGACCATGCCGCTATGCATCTCCACGAGCCGTTTCACCAGCGTCAGGCCGATGCCCAGGCCGCCTTGCGTTCGCTCCAGACTCCGATCGAGTTGCGTGAACATCTCGAACACCTTCGGCAACAGGTCGGCGGGAATGCCGATGCCGGTATCCTTGACGCGAATGATCACGTCGCCCGCCTGCCGCTGCACGTTTAGCCAAACCTTTCCTTCGGAAGGCGTGTATTTGCATGCGTTGGTGACCAAGTTGCCGAAAATCTGCGAGAGCCGCACGGGGTCGGCGTCAAGGTAGATCGGTTCCGCCGGCAGCGCCAGGTGCAGTTCATGCCGCGCGGCGTCGGCCATCGGACGGCACGCCTCGATCACGTGGTGCAGGATCGACGCGAGTTCTACCCTCTCCCGGCGCAGCTCGAGCTTGTTGCGGTTGATCCGGCTCACGTCGAGCAAGTCGTCGATCAGGCGAACCATCTGTCCCATCTGCCGTTCCATGATCGTACGGGATTTTTCGATCAGCTCGGCATTCCCCCGCGCCTGCTTCATCACCTCGAGCGAATTGCGCATCGGCGCCAGCGGATTGCGCAGTTCGTGCGACAAGATCGCCAGGAATTCATCCTTACGTCGGTCGGCGTCCTTGAGGTCGCTTTCGATCTTCTTGAGTTCGGTGATGTCCATGAACGCGCCGACGGCGCCTCGCACCACGCCGTCGCGGTCGCGCAGCGGGGTGGCGTTGCCGTAAATATGGCGCACGTGGTTGTCGTTGAAGACCAGCGTCAGTTCGGCGTCTTGCACGTCAATGCCCAGGGCGGCGGCGCGCTGCAGCGGCAACTCCGCGCTCGGCACCGGCACGCCGTCGCGGTATTCGCGAAACGTCCGCGCGATCGGCGCCGGCGGGCTAGCCGAGACGTTGCTCTCTTCCGGCATCGACAGCAACTGGTACGACGCGGGATTGCCCGTGACCTCCCCACACTGGCGATCGTGGCTGATCCAGATGGGCGTGGGCGCGGCGCGGAGCACGGCTTCCAGCTCGCTCGCACGCTCCTTCTCGCGAATTTCGCTTTGCCGCAGCGCCTCTTCGGCCATCTTGCGCTCGGTGACGTCGAGCACGGTGCCGAGCGAACGGACCGGTCGGCGTTCGTCGTCGAAAATCGTGGTCCCACGGGCGAGCACCCAGCGCACGTGTCCGTTGGGCCGAACGATGCGATGTTCCAGTACGAACGATCCCGATCCGCGCGGATCGAGCGAAGCCGCGGTGACTTGATCGGCACGCTGTCGATCTTCAGGATGGACGGCGTCCAGAAGCAACTGGGAAACGGGTTGAGCGTCCGCGGGCAACCCCCAAATTTCGCCGCAGCGCTCCGACCACGCCATCTTGCCGGTGAGGATGGAAACGTCGAAAATCCCCAGCCCGGTCGCCTCGATCGCCAGCCGCAACCGTTCTTCCTGTTCAGTGAGTCGGGTCAGCGCCTGCTTACGTTCGGCGATGTCGCGTCGAACCAGTTCTTGCACGCGCCCTTCCAGTTCGGCGTTCGCCTTCTGCAGCGATAATTCCGCGCGCTGGCGAGCGGCGACTTCGCGCTCCAGTTCTTCCGGCGTGCGCATGGCGAGCGCGACCGGTACGACGCGGAACAAGGCGCCGACCGTGGCCCAGGACACGAGCGCGGTGATCAGTTTGATAAGTCCGGAAAGCCGGTAGAGGGGATGCCAAAAGAGGATCGCTTCCATGAGGTGGGTGGTGCCGCACGCCAGGATGAAGGCGCCGAAGAGCAGGAAGATCAAGCGAAAGGGTAAATCGCGACGTCTCAGCAGAAAGGTGACGAGGACGATGGGAATGGCGACGTAGGCGCCCCAGACGGCGAGATCCGAGGCGATATGGAGCCAGCCGAGCCAGGGGGTTTCGCGCCAACCGGAGCCGCAGTCCCAGCGAGCGGGGAAGCCGGACGGGTCGAAGAGCCGATGCAACAGATCCACGCGGGCAACTCCTTCGAGGCGGCGACGTGGGCAGATTGCCCAGAGGCAAACGGAAGCGTGCAGGAAGTTACGGGATATTCTAACTGACGCAATGCCCCGCCGACAATCGTCATCGTCTTCGCGCGTTGCCCATGGCGAACAGTCTATGCACGTCAGTACGACGTGCCTTTGAGAGACCATTTGGCCCACCGCCGTTCGCCTCGGAGAGCCTCAAGTTCAAGTTTCAGTAGAAATCGCAGATTGTTCGCTCTTGGCCGCCGCTGCGTTTCCAGCTAAGATTCTCTTCCCACCCTGACGCAAATCCTTCGAGGCGAACCATGAACGTTCGGTCCATTCTCTGGTTATTCGCAGGCGCCGCCCTGATGCTCGCCCTGGCCTCGGCGCCGGTCGCCCTGGCACAGAAGAAGAAAGCCACGCCCCCGGCGCCCCCCGCCGGCACCCCCGTTCTCGCCTTCTCCCTGCCGCTCGGCGGACAACCCGGCAGCACCGTCGAGATCGCCCCCGCCGGCACGAACCTCGCCAATCCCACCGCCGTCTGGACCGGCTTCGACGCGAAGGTCACGCTCCCGGGCGAAAAGCAACCCAAGATCAAGATCGAGATCCCCAAGAGCACCCCCATGGGGGTCTACGGCATCCGCATCGCCACCAAGGCAGGGCTCACGAACCTGCGAACCTTCGTCGTCGACGAATTGCCGACCGTGCTCGAAGAGGCGACCAATCGCCAGGCCACGCCCCAAAAGGTGACCCTCCCCTGCGCCATCGACGGCAAGACCGACGCGGAAGTGGGGGACTTCTTTCGCTTCACCGTCAAGGCGGGCCAAAGGCTCAGCTTCGAAGTCATCAGCCGTCGCCTGGGGAGTGTGCTCGACCCGACGCTGACGCTCTACGGCGCCGACGCCAAGAAGAGCCTGGCCTACGACAACGACGCGCCGGGCTGCCAGCTCGATCCGCGCCTGGCGTACACGTTCAAAGAAGCCGGCGACTACGTCATCGAGGTGAAAGACATCTCATTACGTGGCGGCCCGGAGTTCGTGTACCGGCTGCGGATCGGGGATTTCCCGATGGTGACGACGCCGATCCCTATGGCGGTGAAGCGCGGCACGGGCGCCAAGGTGACGTTCGCCGGCCCGGAACTGGGGGCGATCGAGCCGATCGAACTCGACTCGACGCCCAAGGCTGCCGACGCCGTGTCGATCGGCGTGACGCCGCGTCGGCCCGGAGGCCAGGCCGGTTGGCCGGTGCCGATCTACCTCAGCGATCTCGAAGAGGTCGTCGAACTCGAGCCGAATCAAATCCACGAAAAGGCCAACCGTCTCAAGACGCCGTGCGGCGTCACCGGGCGTTTCGAAACCAGCAGCGATCTCGACATCTACGTCTTCGCGGCCATGAAAGGCGAGAAGCTCGTCTTCGAGGGGCAGACGCTCGACTGGGGCTCGCCGACCTCGCTGTACATGAGCATTCGCCATCCCAAAACCAAGGCGGAGTTGGCCAAGACCACGCCCGCCTCGGCCTACCCCGCCGACCAGCGCGTCGAGTTCACCGCACCCGAGGACGGCGACTTCTTCCTCGAAATCCAACACGCCTACCTTGCCGGCGGCAAAAGCGAAAGCTACCACTTCACCGCTCGGCCACTCACGCCGGAGTTCGAGCTGACGGTCAACCTCGACAAGACCGAGCTTTCCGCGGACGGCGTCGGCGTGTTGCCCTTCGTCGTCGTGCGCAAGGGTTACACGGGCCCGATCGACGTCACGGTTGAGGGAACGACCGATTTCGAGGGCAAGGTCGCGCTGAAGGCAGGGCAAACCGCGGGTGTGTTACTCGTCAAACCCAAGGGAAAGCTCGAACTGGGAGCCGGCAAGATTCGCGTCGTCGGCAAGGCGACCATCGATGGCGCTCCCGTGACCGTGTTCGCGTCGGCGAAGGGGCCGATCAACACGGCACTGGCGGGGCTAATGTTTCCGCCGCGCCATTTCACGCAGCAGGTCGCGGTCGGCGTCAAGGCGCCCGCGGCGTTTCAGCTCGCGTTCAAGGTTGACCCGCCCGACGCCTCGCCCGGCACCAAAGTCGAAGTGACGCTGACCGCGACCCGCGGCCCCGACGCCACCGAGGACATCACCGTCAATCCGCCTCAGGGCCTGCCCCCCGCGATCCCGGCGCCGAAGATTCCGGTCATCGTCAAGGGCAAGACCGAAGCGAAGTTCACGCTCGACGTCACCGCCAAGACCGCTGTCGGTGATTACTTCGTCCTGCTCTCGGCCAAGTCGAAAGTCCTGGGCGCCGACGTCGTCAGCGATCTGGTGGCGATCCCGCTTCCGGTCGGGGCGCCGTTTGACCTGGAACTCGAGCCGGCGCTGCTCGACGCCAAGCAGGGGAGCAAGATCAAGCTCAAAGTGCGGGCGACGCGCAAGGCGAACTACAAGGGCCCGATCGCGCTGGAGCTGCGCAACCTCCCCCCGAAAGTGACTGCCGGCAAGGTAACGATCGCCGAAGGTCAGACGTCCGCCGACCTCGAGATCACAATCGCGGCGGACGCGGCGCCGGCGGAAAAGATCGCCGTCGATGTCCAGGGTACCGCCAGCGCCCTCGCGAATCTGGCCGGCGCCTCCCCCACGGTGACGCTCCGCATCGCCAAGAAGTAAGGCCTGGGTAAATCGTTCATGCGCAACATCCCGTTCGGCAAACCGATCCTCGGCGACGCGGAGAAGAACGCCGTCCTCGAAGTCCTCGATTCCGGCGTTCTCGTCCATGGGCCGAAGATCAAGGAGTTCGAGGCCGCCTTCGCGCAGTTCACCGGCGCCCCGTACGCCGTCGGCGTCTCGTCGTGCACCGCGGGACTGCATCTGGTCTACTTCCATCTCGGCCTGGGGCCCGGCGACGAAGTCGTCTGCTCCGCGCTCACGCACACCGCCACCGCCCATGCGGTCGAACTCACCGGGGCGAAGGCCGTCTTCGTCGATTCCGAATCGCACACCGGCAATCTCGACCTCGAGCAAATCGAAGCGAAGATCTCGCCGCGAACCAAGGCCCTGTGCGTCGTTCATTATCTCGGCATGCCGGTCGACATGGCCCCCGTCGTGGCGCTCGCCCGTCGGCACGGATTGATCGTCATCGAAGACTGCGCCCTCGCGGTCGGCTCGTATGTCGATGGCGTGCATGCGGGGCTCCTGGGCGACGTCGGCGTCTTCTCGTTCTACCCGGTCAAACATTTCACCACGGGCGAAGGCGGCATGATCGTCACCCGTAATCGCCAATGGGCCGAGGCGTTCACCCTCAAACGCGCCTTCGGCGTCGATCGCCATGTAGGCGAACGCGTCCTCCCCGGCCTCTACGACGTCGTCGATCTAGGCTTCAACTACCGCATGAGCGAGATCCACGCCGTCCTCGGTCTGCATCAGCTCACGCGGCTCCCCGGATTTCTCGAAACGCGCCACGCCAACTACCAAGCGCTCAGCCAATCCCTGGCGGACGTTCCGGGCATCCAGATGTTTGCATCGACCCACGGCCGACTGACGAGCAGCTACTACTGTCACGCCGTCGTGCTCGACGACGCTCTCGCTCCGCACCGGCCCCGGATTATCGAACGTCTCAAGGCCCGCGGCGTCGGCACCAGCATCTACTACCCGCGCCCCGTGCCGCTCATGACCCACTATCGCGCCAAGTACGGTCACGACGAACGCGATTTCCCTGTCGCCCATCGCCTGGCGAATCAGTCGATCGCCCTGCCGGTCGGCCCGCATTTGAACGTAGACGACATGCAGTATATCGCCCGGACGATCCGCGAAACTCTCCAGGAGCACGCCGATGGTTGATCTCCAGGGCATGCGCATCGCTCTCGTCGGCGGAGCCGGGTTCATCGGGCATAACCTGGCGCTCGCGCTCAAAGCGCGTGGCGCCGAGCCCGCCATCGTCGACGGACTCGAAGTCAACAATCTCCTCTACTTCTCCGCCCTCGACGAACCGGGCCGAAATAACCAACTTTATCTCGGCATCCTTCAGGAACGCTTTCGGCTCCTGCGCGAAGCCAAGATCCCGCTGCACATCCAGGACGCCCGCGATTATCTCGGGCTGTCCAAGATCCTCTCGAAGATCCGACCGCAAGCGATTTACCAGCTTGCCGCCGTATCGCATGCCGACCGTTCCAACAAGGACCCCTACAGCACCTTCGACCACAGCCTGCGCACGCTCGAGAACGCCCTCGACTACGCGGCCGGCTGCGACGTGCAGCACTTCCTCTTCTTCTCCTCGAGCATGGTCTACGGCAACTTCCCCCCCGGGGGCGTCCGCGAAGAATTTCCGTGCAGTCCCCTCGGCATCTACGGGGCCCTCAAATACTCCGGCGAAAAGATCGTCATCGCTTACAACCAGGTCAAGAAATTGCCGTACACCATCGTCCGCCCGTCGGCCCTTTACGGCGAGCGCTGCGTGAGTCGGCGCGTCGGCCAAATCTTCATCGAGAACGCCCTTCAGGGCCTGGACATCCGCATCAACGGCGCCGGCGACGACGCACTCGATTTCACCTACATCGACGACCTCGTCGACGGCCTGATTCGCTGCCTCGAATACGAAGCCGCCAAGGGGCAGATCTTCAATCTCACCTACGGCGAGGCGCGGTCCATCGGGCAGATGGCGCAGATCGTGCAAGAACATTTCCCGAAGGTGAAAATCGACTACCAGAAACGCGACGACCTGACCCCCACGCGCGGCACCCTCAACATCGACAAGGCGCGTCGGCTCCTGGGATTCGAGCCTCGCTACGCGCTCGAGGTCGCGTATCCCAAGTACATCGCCTGGTACCGCAAGTTTTGGCAGGATGCGGGCCTGAACTTCGCCAGCGAACGCCGCTGAGTTGGCGCCTCATTCGGCGAGACTGCCGCGCCAGGTAATTTCGCCGCGGCCGTCGGCGAGGCGGACGGACACTTCCAGTTCCCGAATCGCGCTCTGCGGCGGAGCGGTGAGCGTCAGGTGAAGCGTCGGCTTGCCGTCCTGGATTTCTTTGGATTTGCGTAGCGTCCAGAAAGGCGGGGCGACCACCTTCAGATCGTCGGCGTCTCCGGAACGCAAGGCGACGGAAACCTTGACCTCGCCGTTGCGGGCGACCGTCGTCGGGCCGGAAAAAGTCGCCTGGGGGTCTCCGAGCGACGCCGCCAGGGACGCGTCGGCGCCCTGATACAGCAGCAGCAGCGGCTCCTCGGAAAGCGTCAGCGTCAGCCCCTTGCCGGCTGCGTTCAGCGTGCGCAGGCTACCGTCGCTGCGGATCACCGTCACTTCGCCGACTCCGGGCAGCGGGACGAACGCGTCCTTGCGGCCGCCGGTCTTCCAGATCACCTGGAGGTTGCTCTGCTCCTGGTCGCGGAAGAGGAACGCGCGGATGTCGTCCGAATACTGCTTCTCCGCGCGGAACGACTTCACGCCGATCGCGTTCACCGTGTGATAGTAGGCGATGGCGTCGAGACGCGGAGCGAAGCGGTTGTAGCGGCAATCGAAGACATTGTGCGAATCGCCCGAACTCCCCGACGACTTCCCCTCGGGATCGGGATACGCGATCGTGAACCAACACACCTTCGCGCCCCCCGCGGCGAAGAACGTCGTCAAGGTCTTGGGAAGCTCGGTCGCCACGGCGTGCCGCGACATTCCTTGACTGTTCAGCCCCAACTCCGTCGACCAGATCGGCTTCACGACGCCGAACTTCTTCATCAGCGCCTGGTACTGCTCGATCGTCTTGCGGACGTTCTTGTGCCCCTCGTAGACATGGAAGTCGAAGGCGTCGCACCATTGGCCGTAGCCGTTCTGAAAGTACTCTTCGTTCGCCTCGACCGCGGTCGCCAGTACGAAAATACTCGGATCGGTCTTCTTCACTTCCTCGTAGAGCGCGCGGTACGCAGCGACGTTCTTGCGTACGCGTTCGCCGGAGCCGTGGGGTTCGTTGCCGAGATTGATCGTGAGCGGGCGATACGAACCGTACTTCTCGATCCAGTTGCGTACGCCGGTGCGCAGCGCGGTCTCGTCGTAATCGGTCTTGCCGCGCTCGATGGTCGAGGCGGGCGTTCCGGTGAGGATGCCCATACCGTACTTCTTGGCCAGCTCGATGCTCGGCGCTTCCGGCTTGTAAGGCGCCTTGGACGACCAGCCGCCCCAGATGCCGGCCGTGCGAAGGCCGAGCCGATCGGAAAGCTCGAAGTACGGGGCATAGCGGTTGTCCCAGTTGCGGCTCAAAAACGGAACCTCCTCCGGCTTGTACTTTTTGTTGGGCGCCTCAGGAAGCACGGCCAGCGAAGTGTGGCTGCGGAACGGTTCCTCGCCCGGCTGCGCGATCGCGGCATGGATCTCGTAATAGCGCCCGATCTCGAGCGGCGCTTTCGAAAGATCGAGGACGGCTTGATAGGTCAGCCGGGGCCCTTTGCCTTCGACGCGAGTCAGCTTCGCCTCGGCAGGTGCGTTCTGCTCCGCGCCCCAATAATCGCGGACGTGCCAGGAAAGCGTCTGCTGGCTGTCACGCAGCGGCTTGGTCGTCGTCACCGTGACGGTCACTTCGCGCGAGTCCGTGGGATACAGCAAGTTGCCGAGTTGAGACGTCGCGAACAGAAGCTGCGCGATACGGCCATCCTTGCGGAGCGAGGGGGCGAGGAACGCGGCCGACACGTCGTCGATCCAGAATCGCCCGTACGTCTTGTTGAGTTGCATGTGCACGCGGGCCGAAGCCGTCCCCGCGGGGAACTCGAGTCGTTTCGAAATCGCTTGCCAATCTTTCTTGCCGAAGAACTCCGCGAGCGGCAGCTTCTCGCGCGTTTTGCCCTGGGAATCGAGGCATTCGAGCGTCAGCACCGCGTTGTAGGAATTGTCGGGCGAGTGAAGCTCGGCCCGGGCGGCGAAATGGACGTCCCATTTGCCCGGCGCCGCGGGAAAGCTCGGGCTCGTCGCCGACGTCGCTTTCTCCGCCTCGTCGACCGTTCGCGCCAGCAGCAACGATTGGCTTCCCTTATAGCCCGACTTCGCATCGAGCGCGACGGTGCCAACGAAGGTCCATGATTTGGGCAACTCGCTCGCCCCTTCGAAATCGCTTCGGAACGCGGCCGGCTGAATGAAGACCGGCGTCAAACCTTCGGCGCGGATCTGGTCGAGCAGCACGACCGGCTGCTTCACCGCGCCGACAGGCCCGGCGAGCGCGATGCTGATTTGCCGGGGCGGCGCGTGCCATTTGCCGTCGTTGGCGCCGCCCCAGTGTTCGCCGCCGGCGAGTTCGATGGGGCGAATGACGACGTCGTGCCATTGGCCATCGCCTTTGATCGCGAGGCGGGGGCGTTGATGCGTTTGGCCGGTGCCGTCTTGCATCTGCACGCGGAGGAAGGCGCCGGTCTCGGATTTGACGCGGAACTTGAGCGCCGTCGCGTCCTTGAGGCCCAAATCGCTCAGGTCGCGGATCATGGCGACGTACGCTCCTCCCTTGGTGAAGTCGCCCGCGAGCTTCAGCCGCGCTTCGCCTGCCTCCTGGACGACGGTGAGGGCTCCCTGGGCGCCCTTGAATTCCTCGCCGCGAGTGAAGCGCCAATCGTGCGTTCCTTCGGCAATCTCGTCGAGGCGGACGACCGCGGGCACGCCGGCTCCGACTGCTTCCGTAGGCGCGGGGATGTACGAGATGTCGCTGATCCAGAGGGTCCGAACTTTCTTCTCGCCGCCGGTCCCCAGGAGCAGGTAAAGTCCCTTGGCGGGTCCGTGCCATTTGCCGTCCTTGGCGCCCCCCCAGTACTCGTACTGACTCACGTTGGTGATGGCGTCGGCCTGGCCGCGCTTGCTGAAGAAGCGGTCGATCGGCAGCACGACGCGCTGCCAATCGCTCTTGGCATCCGTCTTGAGGGCGAGCTGGTGCGTTTGACCCGTGCTGTCCGTCACGCGGATCGTGACCTTGACGGCCTCCGGATTGCGGATCCAAAACGCCAGTTCGCGCAGATCGAGCGCGTTCAGCGCTCGCCCCGCCTGGACGTAGAGGCCCCCCTTGGTGAAATCGCCGACGAGCTTCCACGCGTCGCCCTTGCCGTCGATCGGTTCGCTCGTCAGGCTTCCGGTCGCGCCGGGGAACTCCGCGCCGTTGTTGAACTTCCATGCGGCCGCCGGCTTCATCAGCGAGATCGGCGCCTGAGCGAGGGCAGCCGCCTGGCCCATCATGCACAGACTCACGATGCCGACCGCAAAATGAAAGCGATTCATGGGATGCCATCCTGGACGGCCACATTTCAAATTGGGCAAGCCTGATTTCAGACTGCGCACGTTGCGTGGCTCTATGAGGAGCGTTCTTGAGCAAGATGTAAATCTTAGATCGGAATGCACTTTGCAACTCCCCTCGAGTCCGGGCGCTGACGCAACCCGGCTCGCCGGAAGGGATGTGCAATTCAATCGCAAACTGTTTTAGGAGCTGGCCCTTCAGGCCGAACTCAAGAATGGCGAGGTTCGGCCGTCCCGTCAACATGCACGTGTGATTTCGTCGAAACGAATCGACTAACGCCCCTCGCGCAGGCGGTCGCCCAGGAAATTGTCCAGGTCCTGAATCGCGTAGATCTTCTTGACCGTCGTTTCGATATCGTACTCGACCCGGCGATAATGCAGCGTGTCGCCGTCCAGGAGCACGTAACACGCCCGCCAATCGCCGTCGCGCGGCTGACCCACCGAGCCGACGTTCACCAGCGTCTTACGCTCGTCGAGCTTCCAGGTGAAGTTGATGTCTTCGGGCGAATGGAACTGATACAAGTCCTCGCCCGCGGCTTCGATGAAGACGCCCGGGACGTGCGTGTGGCCCTGGAAGCAGTAGCGTTCGACCATGGCGAAGATGCGGTCCATCTTGCGCTGGTTGTAGACGTCCTCGGGGAAGACGTACTCGTTGAGCGGATTGCGTGCGGAGCCGTGCACGTAGAGAAAGCCGTTGTCGCTGACCATGCGCGGACGTTCCGCGAGGAAGTACCAGCGGGCTTCTTTCTTCTCCTGATTTTCGGAGGGAGATTCCAGCTGCGAGCGGGTCCAGAAGATAGCGCGTTCGGCGGGGGGATTGAATCCGTCCGGATCGAACATGGCGCCTTGATCGTGATTGCCCAGGATCACGATCTTGCAATTCATGATGTGGTCGATGCATTCGCGGGGATTGGGACCGTAGCCGATGATATCGCCTAGACAGATGATCTCGGTCACGTTGTTTTTGCGAATATCCTCCAGCACGGCTTGCAAGGCCTCCAGGTTGCTGTGGATATCGCTGATCAATGCTTTCACAAAGAGAACTCCCCCGGTGCGCGGACTTCGTCCAACTACTAGTGTACGGGGAATATGAAAATCGTGTCAAGACCGAGGCGCCGCGGTTTCGGAAATCGTGCGCCCCTACGATCGCGACAATCGGAAGCGGAGCCGAGTCGTAGAATAGTGGGGAAGCACCAAACGACCCCAAAGATTCGCGACAAGCATTGATGGAGAGGAATGACGTATGAAGGCGGAAATTCGCATCGTGGCCGGCACGCTCCGGGGGCGCAAGATTCAATGCGAGGTCCATCCCGATCTCAGGCCCACGCCGCAAATGGTTCGCGAAGCGTTCTTCAGCATTCTCGGCAATGCCATTCCGAATCGCCTGTTCGTCGACCTCTTCGCGGGGACCGGGGTCATCGGGTTGGAAGCGCTCAGCCGGGGCGCCCGGTCGACGTCGTTCGTCGAACGCGACAACGCTCTGGTCAAGTCGATCGAGGGGTATTTGCGCAAGTTCGATCTCATGTCGCACGCCAAAATTTACCGCACCGACGTGTATCGCTGGATCTCGGCGTGGAAAGCGCCGGCCGAGCCGATCAATATCTTCATCAGCCCGCCGTTCCCCGATCTGCACGAAAAGCCGGACGTTTTGCTCGCCAACGTGCAGACGCTCATGTCCAAGGTGCACGACGAATCGGTCATTGTCCTGCAGGCGGAAATCGAGTCGCCGCTGGAGACCGCGCCGGAACTCGCCGACTGGGAAAAGCGTACCTACGGGCGGAACATGCTACTGATCTGGCAGCGCGAGGACAATCCGCCGGCGCCGGCCGAGGAAGCGAATGGGATTGACAATATGTAGCGACGGCGCAAGAATTGCACGCTGGTACGTTACCTGTATGAATTTTAATTTTCGTTCTCCGCAGACACACCCTAAAGGGGGGACACCATGTGGCGTAGTATGAGTTACGCGGCCGCCTACTTCCTGTGCCTTGCCGGCGCGGGAGGGCTGCTGTATTCGCAACCGCAACCTCAGCCAGCCGTCCCCGTCGAATTCGACGAGGGCATTTTCGATCAACAACAAATCGTGAACGAGCCGGCCGCTCCGATGCAAGAAGAAGGCGTGCAAGCGCAGGGCAAAGGCCCCGTGCATGAAGCCTTTGCCAGCCCCGCCGTCAGCGTGCCGCAACCAGGGCCCGTCGTCGCCAAACAGGTGCCGCAACCCATTGAGGAACTCCCGCCGGAGCAAAAGCCCGACGGCGAGAACGTCGAATGGGTTTCCGGATACTGGCACTTCGATCCCGACCTGAACGACTTCATGTGGATCTCGGGCATTTGGCGTCAAGTGCCGCCCGCCATGGACTGGGTCCCCGGCGCCTGGAACGACGTCAACGGCGGGTTCCAGTGGTCGTCCGGATTTTGGCGCTCCGAGGCGGTGGAATCGACCTCGCTGTCGATTGTGCCGACGCCCCCCGAACCGCTCAACGCTGCCGAGCCCCCCGCCCCCAACGCCGAAAGCATCTACATCCCGGGTTCCTGGGTCTACGTCGAAACACGTTACGTCTGGCGACCCCCCGTCTGGGCGCCCCACCGACCGGGTTGGATCTGGGTTCCCGCACGCTACGTCTACACCGGCGCCGGGTACGTCTTCGTCGAAGGATACTGGGACTTCCCTCTGCGCGATCGCGGTCTCCTCTTCGCTCCGGTCTACATCACCCATGCCACATACAGCCAGCCCGGCTGGCGCTTTCGGCCCATGATCGTCGTCCACGATCAAGCGCTCCTCTCGTGCCTCTTCGTCAATCATCGCGTCGGATACTATTCCTTCGGCGATTATTACGACAATCGCTACGTAGGCCGAGGGTACGTGCCCTGGACCAACTACCGCGTGAATCGCTTCCATCCCGACCCGCTCTACACGCACTACCGCTATGTCAATCGCGGCAACCCGAACTGGGAGCGCAATCTCGTGGGCGTGCAGGCGCAGCGTTTCGCCGGAACCGCGCCGCGTCCGCCCGTCAATCTCAACATGCAGATCAATCTGGTCGCCAAGAATCGGCCCCAGGCGAACCAGTTGGCGTTACTGGCGCCGGTGAGCCGCATCAACACCAAGGTCATGCCCATGGTGAAAGTCAACCAGGCCAACTTGGCCGTGCAGCAACAGCAGATTCAAAAGCAGATCAACCTGAGCAAACAGCGTTCGCAGCAGGAAATGAAGGCTGCGAAATTCGGCGCTCCCAAGGCAGGCGAAGTCGCCCGGCCGCTCGCGGTGGCGACGACGAAGTTCACGCCGACGATTCAAACCGAGAAGATCAAGACGCTCCCGCCTGCCCCCACCGGCAACAAGGGCCAG
Organism: Gemmatales bacterium; assembly: GCA_038217425.1. Taxonomy (GTDB): domain Bacteria; phylum Planctomycetota; class Planctomycetia; order Gemmatales; family Gemmataceae; genus JAIEPT01. The sequence continues at coordinate 15,764 of JBBQPM010000024.1, read as the reverse complement.
GCGACATTTCTTAAGAATTTTCCCAAGACGAATCCGAATCCGAATCAGCCGAACGTGAAGCCGATGCCTCCGGAAGGCAAGCCGAACGTCAAGCCCATGCCTCCCGAAGGCAAGCCGAACGTCAAGCCCATGCCTCCCGAAGGCAAGCCGAACGTCAAGCCCATGCCTCCCGAAGGCAAGCCAAACGTGAAGCCGAATCCTCCGGAAGGCAAGCCGAACGTGAAGCCGAACCCTCCTGAAGGCAAGCCAAACGTGAAGCCGAATCCTCCCGAAGGCAAGCCGAACGTCAAGCCGAATCCGCCGGTGGTGAATCCGATGCCCAAGCCGAATCCGCCGGTGGTGAATCCGATGCCGAAGCCGAATCCGCCGGTGGTGAATCCGATGCCGAAGCCCAATCCGCCGGTGGTGAATCCGATGCCGAAGCCGCCCGTACGGCCGATGCCCAAGCCGAACCCGCCGGAAGGCAAGCCGAAGAAGAAGGCGGAGATCGTTCCGGATCTGCCCGGTCGGTTCGAGACTTCGCCGATTCTGACGGTGCGTACCGAGCTGTGGCCCCGTGAAGTCGCGATTCTCCGCGGCTAAATCGAGAACCAAAACCCGAACCGGGAACGTCAGGCGCGTGCCAGACGTTCCCGGTTTTTTCGTAGGCTATTTCTGGTGCCCCGACTTGCCTTCACGCAATCGAGAGGCGCATGTTGTCGATGAGGCGCGTCGACCCGAAATAGACCGCGAGGGCAGCGAGGATCTCGCCTTCGAGCGTCGCGATCGGCGTCAGCGTTTGCCAGGAAACGAGGTCGACGTAGTCGAGCCGGGCGCCGGGCGTGGCGACGATCATGGCATGCGCGGCGCTCAACAATTTCTCGGCGCTGCGCTCGCCGGCCCCGATCCTCGTGCGCATCATCTCCAGCACCTGGTATAGAACCGTCGCATTTTGGCGCTGGTCGGCGCTCAAGTACTGGTTACGCGAACTCAGGGCCAGTCCGTCGCTTTCGCGAACCGTGGGGCAAATCTCGACCCAGACCGGGACGTCGAGGTCGTGCACCATTTGCGCAAGGAGCCGGGCTTGCTGCGCGTCTTTCTGTCCGAAATACGCGATGGTCGGCTGCACGATATTCAGCAACTTGAGCACGACGGTAGCGACGCCGCGAAAGTGCCCCGGCCGACTGGCGCCGCACAACGGCTTCTGCAAGTCGCTCACCTCGACGAACGTCTGATGGCCCGCCGGATACATTTCGCTCGGCGCCGGATGAAAGATCAGGTCGACGCCTTCGCGCACGCAGACTTCCACGTCCTTTTCGAACGGCCGAGGGTATCGGCTGAAGTCTTCCTTGGGCCCAAATTGCGTCGGATTGACGAAGATCGAGACGACGACGAGGTCGCACGCTTGCCGCGCCGTGGCGAGGAGCTGGGCGTGCCCGGCGTGCAGCGCGCCCATCGTCGGCACCAGGCCGATGGTCTTGCCCCGACGGCGCGGCGTCTCCAGCGCTTCGCGCGCTTCCCGAATCGTCGCGGCGAGGATCGGCGGCTTCATCGGTTTCCGATCTGCATCGTCAGATACGAACGCGGTTCCGGATCGGCGAGTCCCAACTCGTCCGCCGTCTCCAGAAGCACTTCCTGTGCCGCCTCCCGATGCTCCTCCGGCGCCACGATCTCGATCTCGACGAATCGGCCCACGTCTTCGACATCGTCGAAGCAGGCCTGCAGCTTGAAGTCCCCCCGGCGAAAGTGGTGGATGGTGCGTACTTTCTTGACGACGGCGACGAAGCGGTAGCCGAGGCAGCGGAGCAGTTCGCGGAACTCCTCGGCCGCCTCGTCCCCTTCTTGCAAGGCGATCTCGAGTTCACGGCGCGTCTTGACCGGTCCGGGTTCCTTGAGCCCTTTGTACGTCGCAAAATTCTCCGCGCCGATGCGGCGCAGCCGGAAGACTTCGCCGGTGACGCGGAAATCGCGATCGGGGGCGTTGTAGTAGTAGTCGGATTCGAGGATCGGATCGTCGCGGCGCGCCTTCCACGCGGCGAGCTTGGCTTTGAGCGCGGCGAAGTCTTCCGTGCGGTATTTGAGTTCGATTTCGAGCATGTCTCCTCCGAGCGAGTTAAAACAAATTCCGCAGCGGGCGACCTTCACACATCGGCACGGGTCGGCCGTCGCGTTCGCGGACCATGGCGGCAGGGTCGAGGCCGAGCGCGTGGTAGACGGTGGCGAGGAGATCCTCGGGGGCGATGGGGAAGTCGCGGACGAAGGCGCCCATTTTGTCGCTGGCGCCGACGATTTGTCCGCCGCGCACGCCGCCCCCGGCGAGCAGCGCCGAGTAGCACGGCCCCCAGTGTTCGCGCCCCTGCGTCGGATTGATTCGCGGCGTGCGGCCGAACTCGCCGGTGACGACGACCAGCGTCTCCTCGAGCAGCCCGCGGGTTTGCAAATCTTCGAGCAGGGCGGAAAGCGCCTGGTCCAGCGGCGGCAGGCAGTAGTTGGCGCGGAGCATGTCGAAGCCGCCGACGCTCCCGAGTCCGCCGATGCCGCCGTGCGTGTCCCAGACGTTGGCGACTTTGCCGTTGGACATGATGTACATCCAGTTGACGCTGACCATGCGGACGTCGGCTTCGATGAGCCGACGCGCCAGCAGGAAGCTGTCGCCGTACTCGTTGCGGCCGTACCGGTCGCGCAGCCAGGCCGGCTCGCGGTCCAGCGTGAAGGCGTGCCGGGCGGCGGGCGAGGCGATCATCCTATGGGCTTGTTCGTAAAAGGAAGACAGGCCCTCGGTCGAGCGCGCCGACTGCAGAACGCCGTCGTGACGCTCGATTTGTTGGAGCAATCCCTGGCGGGCGATGACGCGGGTGGCGTCGAGGCCCGGGGCGAATTCCAGCGGATGGGTCGGCATTTCCGAAGTGTTGGGCGCCGACTTCAATTCCATGGGATCGAAACGAGGGCCCAACCACCCGGCGTACGTCCCCGCGTAGGTGACGCCGTCGTGTCCGATCGGCCGGGGGATCGTAACGCTCGCGGGCAACGGCCCGGGCGGCGTCTGCGCCGCGATCATGGCGCCCAGGTTCGGGAAGTCGCTACGTCGGCGCTGATTGCGCGGCACCACCAACGTCGGGTTCTTCTTCCCCGTCAGCGTGTAATAGACCGACGGTTCGTGCACGACGCTGTCGTGCGTCATCGAGCGCAACAGAGCGAGTTTGTCGGTATTCTCGGCAAGTCGCGGCAGTAGTTCACAAAGTTGAAAGCCCGGGACGCGGCTGGCGATCGGCTGGAACTCGCTACGAATATATTCGGGGGTGTGGGGCTTGAGATCCCACATGTCCTGCCCGGAAGGTCCGCCCCAGAGATAGAGGAGGATGACGTTCTTGGCCGAGCCGGTTCGGCCCGCGGCCTGAGCCTGAGCCAGTGCCGGGAGCAACGAGGCGCCGAAACCCAGCTGCCCGAGCCTGATCATCGCATCGCGGCGGTTTAGCATGGCGGTCTCCGCTTCGCAGAATACTACCCCAACGTCAGCGCCTTGGGCCCCAGCGTCACCAACGTGAAGTCGCCGGGCGGATGCTTCTTCACGTGCTCCAGGATCATCGCGGGCGTCAAGCTGTCGATGCCCGATTGCACTTCTTCGAGGGAACGCACTCTACCGAAATAGTACCAGTCCGAAGCGAGCGCCCCAGCCCGGGCGGAGGTCGATTCCTCCTGCATGATGACCGCAGATTTCAGGCCCGCCTGGGCGCGCTGGACCTCTTCATCGGTGACGCCTTCGATGAGACGCTTGAGTTCGAAGACAGTCTTGTCGAGCGTTTCCTGGGCGCGCTGATTCGTGGTGCCGGCGTAGACGGTGACGGCGGCGGGGCCTTTGAACGCCCCGTGCCGCGCCCAGATGGAGTAGCACAGGCCGTGCTTCTCGCGGACCTCGGTGAAGAGCCGGGCGCCCATGCCGCCGGAGAGAACTTGTACCGCGCCGCGGGCCGCGTAGTACTCGGCATCCGTGTACGGCACGGATTCGTACGCGATGCCGATCTGCGTTTGCGTCGTGTCTTTCTCGATGTGCGCGATGCCGCGCAGGGGCGGTTGCAGGAGGACCGTCGGTTCCGGCCGGCCTTGCCAGCTCGAAAAATGCTGCTCGACCTGATCCTTGATCGGCTGCCATTCGACGTTGCCCGCGATTGACAGGATCGCTCCCTGCGGCGTGAAGTAGCGCTCGAATTGCTTGCGCAGGTCGGCGGGCTGTAGCGCCTCGATGCCGGCTACGTCCCCGCGCCGGTCCCGGCCCAAAGGCATCGGCCAAAACCGACGCTTGAGCTCCCCCAGCGCCTTTTGCGGCGGATCGTCCTCCAGCGCCTGCAGATCCTGCAGCGCCAGCGCCTTGACGGCGTCGACCTCGTCCTCGGGCAGATGCGGCTTGCGCAGGATGTCGGCGTAAATCTCCAGCGCGGGCAGGATGTTCCGCGCCAGCGTCGAGCCCCAGAAGCTCATGGTCAGCTGGCCGACGCTTTCGCTGCGGTCCAGGCCGAGATTGTCCAGCGCCAGGCTGAGTTCGAGACTATCGCGAGATCCGGCGCCGCGGGTGATCATGTCGGCAAGGATGGAACCCAGGCCCAATCGGTCGGGGGGATCGAAGCAGCAGCCGGCGGGTACGAGGAAGTTGAACGCGGCGGAGCGGACGTGCTCCATGCGTTCGACGAGCAGCGTCAGGCCGTTGGGAAAAGTGTGCTGGTAAACGTCCTGAGGCAAGGAGAACTCCCTGCTCGCCGCGAGTCTTGAGGCACGGGCGGCGGGCGTTAGAGGTACCAATCTTCGCCGTCCTGGTTCTTGGCCAGGAGCGCGGGGTCGATGGTCTTGTAAATGGTTTTGTAGTACCGGAAGCCGATTTGGCGATAGATGTGGACCGCTGCCTTGTTCTGCGCCGTCACCTCGAGCGTGGCCCGCGCCAGCCCCCGTTCGCGAAACGCATGCAGCGCCCGCAGCAGCAGCGCCTTGCCCAAACCCCGGCCGCGATGCTCGGGGACAATGCCCAGATTCTGAATGGCGCCTGCTTCGCCCAGATGAAGCACCCCTTGCACGGTCCCGACGTACTCGTCGTCCAGGGCAATGAGCCAGGTCGCTTCGGGGCGAAACCCGCTGCGATGCGAGATCTCGTTCATGAGCCGCATGCAGCCGGCGTAATCGCGCAAATTCTCGAAGACCAGGCTGTCGATCTCCCCCTGGAAGCATTGCACCTTGACCTGCGCGTGGGCTTCCATGAGCGACGGCTGCCATCCGACCCAGCGATACCTCTCGGCCAGGGGCGGCACGGCCGGCAGAGGCGCGGTGAGATCCAGGAACATGCGATGACGCTTGACGTACGTCAGTTCGGTTTGCAGCGGCGAGATCATGGAAAGTCCCCGATCACGGGACCAGGCGGAGAGACGCAAAGAACGAATCTTAACAAGTCGAGCGCGGAAGGTCAAAGGCAGAGCTGACGGAATCTCCAGAGTTTTCGCAAGGTTCGCGCCGAGTTTAACGAAATGGAGGTTGCCTTCGGCGCGCCATGTGCTCCAATGGGGGCTCGCGTCGCTCAATCGAAAATGGATCCCTGTGGAGACGGAAGTCGTGAAGGACGTGCTCACCCTCATCCTGGCAGGCGGCAAAGGAACGCGCCTGGAACCGCTGACCCGCGATCGCGCCAAACCCGCCGTCCCGTTCGGCGGGCTCTACCGCATCGTCGACTTCACGCTGTCGAACTGCCTCAACAGCGACCTGCGCCGCGTCCTCGTGCTAACGCAGTACAAAGCGCGCAGCCTCGATCGGCACATCGCCTCGGGTTGGGGCTTCCTCAGCCGGCAGCTGGGCGAGTTCATCGAAGTCCTACCGCCGCAACAACGCATCGACGAGAATTGGTACAAGGGAACCGCCGACGCCATCTACCAGAACATCTACACGATCGAGCGCGAGGAGCCCAGGTACGTCCTCATCCTGGCCGGGGACCACATCTACAAAATGGACTACGGCGCCATGATCCGCGCCCACCTCGAGAAGCGGGCCGACCTCACCGTCGGCTGCATCCCCGCCCCCCTCGAAGAAGCCAGGGGCTTCGGCGTGCTCCAGGTCGACAGCGAAAATCGCATTCTCGGCTTTCAGGAGAAACCCAAGGAAAACGCCATCCCCATGCCCGACGACCCGAGCCGCATCCTCGCGTCCATGGGCATCTACGTCTTTTCCGCACGCCTCATGTACGAACTCCTCTGTCAGGACGCCACCCGCACCGACAGCGATCACGACTTCGGCAAAAACATCATCCCCTACATGATCGGCAAGCACCGCGTCTTCGGCTACCGCTTCCGCGACAAGAACGATAAGCAAGAACCCTACTGGCGCGACGTCGGCACCCTCGATGCCTACTACCAGGCGAACATGGATCTGATCGGCGTCGAACCGGTGCTGAACCTGTACGACCAAACTTGGCCGATCCACACGTTTCAGCCGCAACTCCCGCCCCCCAAATTCGTGCACCTGGAGCAGGGCGGGGACTACGCGCGCCGCGGCGAGGCGCACAACAGCATCGTCTGTCAGGGGAGCATCATCAGCGGCGGACATCTACGCCGCAGCATCGTCTCGACCGACGTCCGCGTCAACAGCTACGCCGTCGTCGAGGATTCCATCCTCTTCAGCGGCGTCGACGTGGGCCGGCACTGCAAGATTCGCCGGGCGATTATCGACAAGGACGTGAAGATCCCCCCCGGCACGACCATCGGCTACGACGTGGAGCACGACCGCCAGCGGAACTTCACGTTCTCCGACCACGGCATCGTGGTGGTAGCGCGGGATGAATTCCCGGAGGGGTGATTACGCTTTTCGCGCCTTGCGTGCGTCGATGAACGACTTGATGCAGAGGTAGAGGAACGCGCCGCAGAGCACGGCCATCGCGGCGAGCTCCGTGGTAGCGGTCCCCCATTCCTTCTTGTCGATCAATTGCGACTTCACCACCATGAAGGCAGGCATGAGCGTACCAACGAGTCCGATGAGGGCGGCGACGTGCATGGCGTGCTTGCGCAGGTTTTCATTGCGGGCGACGAGGCCGCACAGGATCAAACCGATGCCGAAGAAGGCGGGGATGAGAGCGGTGACGCTTTTCATTTCGGTGTAAACGTAGAAGCCGCCGCCCAAAGCGGTGAGGATCAGGCCGAAGGTGATCGCGAGGCGAGCCATGAGAATCTCCGAGAGGGGGATATCGTTGCCGCGGACACCACCGTTTTATGTTCCGGGCAATCAAAAGCCCAGCAGGCGAGGTCGCTCGGAGCGCCTCGTCCCCCGGGCCTGGCGTCGTCGGATTGCAAAGCGGAAAAACCGCGAAATGGGTTTTTCCGCTTCGTCCCGGCGTGATACGATGCGACGAGCAAAACCCATAACCCCCCCCAGGACACGGATATCTCCAATGGACCGCGAGCGCGACGTTCTCAGCATCATTCTCGGCGGCGGACGAGGCACCCGCCTACTCCCCCTCACCCAATTCCGCAGCAAACCCGCCGTCCCCATCGCCGGCAAGTATCGACTCATCGACATCCCCGTCAGCAACTGCCTCAACAGCGGCATCAACCGCATCTTCGTCCTCACCCAGTTCCTCAGCGTCAGTCTCAATCGCCACATCTCCAATACCTACAAGTTCGACCCGTTCGGCAAGGGCTTCGTCGACATCCTCGCCGCCCAGCAGACCAACGAGACGTCGGACTGGTACCAGGGAACCGCCGACGCCGTTCGCCAGAACATCCGTTCCATCCAGGAAGATCCCGGCAGCGAGGTGTTGATCCTCTCGGGCGATCAGCTCTACCGCATGGACTACCGCGACATGCTCGAGACGCATCGCCGGACCAACGCGGACGTCACCATTGCCGTGCTGCCGGTGCGGCAAGACCAGACCTCGGGCTTCGGCCTGGTGCGGCTCAACGACGCCGGGCGCATCATCGGCTTCGTCGAGAAGCCCAAGACGCCCGAAGCCCTCGCTCCGGTGAAAGTCGCCAGCGAATGGATCGACAAGCAAGGCGTTCCCAGCAAGGGCCGAAATTACCTGGCGAGCATGGGCATCTACTTGTTCCGCCGCAAGCTGCTGGTCGATCTTCTGAACGAGCCGCCCTTGGCGCACGATTTCGGCAACGAGATCTTCCCGCGTTCGATCGACAGGCTGAACGTGCAAGCGCACCTGTTCGACGGCTACTGGGAGGACGTCGGTACCGTGAAGTCGTACCACGAGGCGAACCTCGCCCTGTGCGACCCCGATCCGCCGTTCGACTTTTTCCATCCCGACGGTCTCATCTACACGCGCATGCGCTACTTGCCGCCGTCGCGCATGGAAGACGCCCGGCTCGAACGCGCCCTGATCAGCGACGGCTGCGTTATCGGCGCCGGCTCCGCAATCACGCGCAGCGTCATCGGCATCCGTACCCGCATCGGCAAGAACGTCACCATCAAGAACTCCATCGTCATCGGCGCCGACAAATTCGACATGCCCGACGACCTCGCCGCCAACGCCAAAAAAGGCGATCCGAACATCGGCATCGGCGACGGCTCGATCATCGAAAATGCGATCATCGACAAGGACTGCAAGATCGGCCGAAACGTGAAGATCACGAACGCGGCCGGCGTGCGCGATTTTCGCTGCGAAAATTACTCGATCACCGACGGCGTAATCGTACTGCCCAAGGGACAGGTCATCCCGGATGGCACGGTAATCTAACGGGCTTCCCGCGGCACACAAGGATTTAACGAGCCGCGACCGCCAGGGAGCAGCTTGACGTGCGCAGGAACGTCAAGCCGCTCCCTGGCGGTCGCGGCTCTTGTCGCAATATTCCCCATATGCGGCATAATCCCGGCAAGCTGGAGAAACCTTAGCTGAAAGTCCGCCCGGCTTCAGGGCTTTTGCCCGCATTTCGCCTGCTTCGCCGACATTCGCAACTGGCGATCTACCGAAAAGGTCCGTAGAGCCCGCAGCTTCAGTTTCGGCGGGACTCACGAATGCATGGAAGCTCATCCAGGAAAGGAATTCCAATGCGAAAGTGGATCTTGTCGGCGGCCGTGGCTGCGTGGAGTTGTTGCGGTTCGCTGGCATTTGCCCAAGTTCAGGCGGTCGTTTGTCCCCCCGTGGCGCTCACGCCAGTCGAATGTCGAACCATGGATTGCAAAATGGTGCAGTGCGAGCCGTGCCGACCGCTGGCGACGCTCACCTGCATCGAGCCGTGCGATCGGGGTTGCAAATCGGGGGGCGTCGTCACCGCAACGCCCGTCTGCCAGCCCACTAGCTCCGCCGGCTGCGCTCCCGTTACCCAAAGGCAAGCCTGGCAACCGCAAGCTTGCACTCCCGCTCCTGCCCCACATTGCGCCAATGGCGCTTGCGCTTCCGCAGCGCCGGCCCGGCATTACCATCCCCAGCCGATCTCGTCCACCATCATTGAAGTCGATTGCAACCGGTCTTCCGGCGGCGTCATCTGCGGCAACGATTGCAACGCCCACACCCCCAAACATTTCGGCCACACCCATCACAAGGCGCCCCGAGCCAAGTCCAAGACGCTGCTGGAATGCCTGCGCGGCCTGTTTGCCCGCGACCAGAAGACGCACAGGCACGGCAAGCAGGAGTGCAACGTTTGCACGCAGGACGCCTGCACGCCGTGCGTCGTTCCCGGCGGTGACGTGGGCGTTCCCACGAACCCCGGCGTGACTCCCGCCACTCCGCCGGCGACCCCGCCGCAACCCGCGCCGCCACGCGTCATGCCCCCCGCCGAGCGGCCCCAAACGTACCAGCAGATCCCCGGTAGCTACCCCGCGATCGTCCCCGCCTCGTCGACGCAGCCGCTGCCCGTGATCCTCTCCGTCTATCCCCAATCGAAATAACCGAGCGTCCCTTTCCGAGAGAGCCGCCGGAACCTCCCCCATCAAGGTTCTGGCGGTTTTTCGTTTCTTCGCGCTCGCGCCAGGTAACATCAGGTCGTCAAAATAAGCCACCGGGACACAGAGAAATAAAGCGGACTCGTCCAGCCGTCACCGATGGTCGTTTGCCATTCTCGGCGTCCTCTTTGACCTCTGTGGCTGATTCATTTTTGTCGACCGCATTCTCCCTTAAGCCCTAAGATATCCCCATGTTCGACTTCTACCGCCAAAACGAGGATCTCTTCGCCAAGATTCAGCTCACGTTGTTCATGCTCGGCATGGGCCCCGGGCTGGTCGTCCGCGATTTCCTCCATGTCGCACGTAAACCGCATTCCTTTGTGCTCGCCTTCACCGTGCAGATGCTGCTCCTGCCCTTCGTGGCCGAACTCCTGTGCCGCTGGTTTGCGCTAGAAGACGGCTTCGCCCTAGGGCTCATCCTCGTGTCGGCGATGCCCGGCGGGACGCTCTCGAAAGTCTTCACGTACCTGGGACGCGGCAATGTCCCCCTCTCCATCTCGCTGACGTTCCTCTCCACCCTGGGGACCATCGTCACCGTCCCGGCCACGCTTCGACTGCTCGCCTCCCGGCATGTCCCCGAGGGCTTCAGCGTACCGATGCTGGAAATCGTTACGCTGGTCGGGCTCTATCTGCTTCTGCCGCTCGCAGTCGGCATGGCGGTGGCGCGCGTCTTCCCGGACTACAAGGATCGCTTCGCGCGGATTTGTCTGCGGGTGGGGTTCGCGGTCGTCGTCTTCATGGTCATTTGCTCGATGGGGAGCGGGCAGATCGAACCGCTGCGTCCGCCGTTGCGGGTGCCGATAGCGCTCATCGTGTTCTGCGTGCTCAGCATGCAGCTCAACATGCTGCCGTTTCGTTTGATGCGCTGGCCGCTCGCGGATTGTTTCACGGCCGGCATCGAAGCGACGATGCGGAACATGAACCTGGCGCTCCTGCTCAAGACGGTTTTGGTGCCGCCGGGGAATGAGCAGCTGGGGAGCGACGTGCTGTACATGGTGCTCTTTTACGCCGGGGCGGCGATGGTAGGCGGGTTGCCGCTGGCGCTGAACTTCCGTCGGCGGGCGCGAAACCTGGAGCGGGCACATGCTGGATGACGAGCAGAAATTCCTCGCCAACATTCGCCGAGCCGAGACGGACGACCTGCTCAACCGCGTCACCGTGGAGCGTTGGGGCATGGATCCGGACGCGGTGCGCTGGATCAAGGAAGAATTGGCGAGCCGAGACGTGACGCCGGCGATGATACTGGACTACGAGACGCAGTTTGAGGGATGCCTGCGCGACGAGCAGGGCCGGTGGGTGATCTGCAGCTATTGCCGAAAGCCTGCGGTCGTAAGATGTTGGGGCTGGCATCGGCTCTGGAAGCGGATTCCGATCTTCCCGCGCGTGGTCTCGATGTGCAAGGACCACGCGGCCAAGCCCAACGGGTGAGGTACTCCGAACCCCTGGGATCGAGCGGCCCGCCGTGCGTGAATCTTTGATCGAGTGAAGTTACTTCTTGACGAGCTGATCGACTTCTTCCTGCGTGATGAGCGTGCTTGGCTTGTCGAGTTTGGAACTCAGCCAGCTCATGACGGAGGGGATGTAGGGGAGTTTCCCCTGCTGCACGAGAGCGCCGATCCGGGCGTCGCGGCGAGCGCGTTCCTTGACCTTCAGTACGCCATTGACGCGGCGCGAGAGCTTTTGGTCGTGCGCAATTTGATCCCGGCGAATTCGACGAGCACCCATGACGAACCCCTCACTTCAATCTCGAAATTCCAAACCGTAATGATACGAACCCGGGCGAAAAAGGGAAGGCGACTTCCCCCCTCCCTGTTTAGCGCTCGCACGATGCCTCGCGAGCGCTAAAAGGGGAAACGCACTTCACTTCATGAATATCGTCTGCTCGCGGTCGGGGCCGACCGAGACGATCGTCACCGGCAGGCCGATCAACTCCGCCAGGCGGTCCAGATATTTTCGGGCGGCGGCCGGCAAGTCGCCCGGCTTCTTGGCGTGCGTCACGTCCACCTTCCACCCTGGCATCGTCTCGTAGATCGGCTTACATTCATCCAAAAGAAACGCGTCGCCGGGGAATTCGTCGACGCGCTGGCCGCGAAATTCATAGGCAACGCAAATCTTCAGTTCGTCGACCACGCTGAGAACGTCGAGCAACATGGCAGCGAGTTCGTCAACGCCCCCCAACCGGGCCGTGTGCTTCACCGACACGGCGTCGAACCAACCGCAGCGCCGCGGCCGACCCGTCACCGTGCCGTACTCCCGGCCCGTGCGGCGGATGCGCTCGCCGATGCCGTCTGGACCGTCGTCGAGTTCCGTCGGAAACGGGCCTCGGCCCACGCGCGTCGTGTACGATTTGATGATGCCGATGATTCGGTCCAACTTCCGCGCCGGCACGCCCGAACCGCTCCAGATCCCCGTCGTCGAACTGCTCGAACTGGTCACGTACGGATACGTACCGTGGTCGACGTCGAGCAGACTCCCCTGTGCCGCCTCGAAGAGCAGATTCTTGCCCCCCTCGAGCGCCCGGTGCAAGAGATGCGTCGTGTTGACGATGTGCCCCTTGATCTTCTCGGCGTAGCCCAGGTATTCGTCGCAAAGCCGGTCGGCGTCGAATTGCTCGGCCGCGGGGAGCAGCGCCTTGAAGACGGCGTTCTTGCGCGGCACGATCCGGCGCAGACGCTCGCGCAAATGGTCGGGATAGAGAAGTTCACCGACGCGGATGCCGTTGGTTCGGCTCACCTTGTCTTGATAGCACGGCCCGATGCCGCGGCCCGTGGTGCCGATGGCGGCGGCGGAACCTTCCTCCCCCAGCTTCTCTTCCTCCATGTGATACGGGAAGATGAGGTGGGCATGGTCGCTCAGGGCCAGGTTCGCGGGACCGACGGCGATGCCCGCGCGCTGCAGATTGTCGACTTCTTCCAGAAAGCGGACCGGATTGACGACGACGCCGTTGGCGATGACGGCTTGCATGTGCGGCGAGAGGATGCCGGTCGGCAGCAGCGAGAGTTTGTAGGTCTTGCCGTCGCGCACGACAGTATGCCCGGCGTTGGCGCCGCCGTTGTAGCGCACGACCACGTGATGGTCGGCGGTGAGGATGTCGACGATCTTGCCCTTGGCTTCATCGCCCCACTGAAGTCCGACGACGGCGGTATTGGCCATAACATGTGCCGAGGCAAAGACAGAGATAAGGCGAGCGGGGGACGTTAGTCCCCCGGTACGTGACGACTGTGCGGGCAAATATACCGTGCGCGGCCGAAACGGAGACGTTCGTGATTTCTTTCCGAGCCGGAAGCGTAAGCGACGATCTTGCGAAAATCGTCGCTTACGCTTCTGGCTCGGAAATTCGACGCCTCATTGTTGACCGCGTACACTTTTACGTACCGGGGGACTAACGTCCCCCGCTCGCCAACTCAGTTAAAGTATTCGTGAAGACGGGGAAACGTCAAGTGTGCAAAGAAGAAGGCCAGGAGCGAACTCCTGGCCTCCTCGCGAGTCGGATATCGACAGGGTTTACCAGTCGGCGCCGGCGGGTTTGCCGTCGCCGGGGGTGATGAGCCGGGCGAAGGTTTGGCCCGTCACCGTGAAGGAAAGATTGCGCACGGAACGATCGCCCATGGCGACGCACATGCCCTGCCCGGCGAAGCTGTGACCGTACATGCCTTGATCGTTGTTGCAGGCATTGGTCGCCGTGCCGGAAAGGGAGGGCGAAACCTGATACGGCGGAGCCGCGCCGGCACCGGCGGAGGTTCCCGTGGTGCCGGTTCCTACGGGGATCGCTTCCTTGGGAACCAGCGAGTTGTTGTCGTAACTGCCCGCGCCGAAGTAGGCGCCGTCCGCATGGCTGGGAGCCTGGCTGTAGTGGTTGGCCGTGTTCGCGGTGCCGTTGGAGCAGATGGCGTACTTGGTAGCGAAGAAGATGGTGCTGCCGTTGCCGTCGGGGATCGTCTCGATCGAAAAATGGGTGAGCGTGTTAGCGCTCGCCATGGCGACGGATTCAAACTCTTGTTTGCCCGCGGCAAAGGTCGAGAAGACGCGAATATTCGAGACATAACTGGTGTGCGTCGAAGGAGAAGCGGGGTACGTCGGGTCGAGCTTCGAGGCAAACACGGGGACGTGCGTCCAACTGCCGGTCAAGTCGAACATCGGCTTTTGCTGCAGGTAGGGCAGGAGGTGGAAGAGCACGCCCCGGGTCACCTTGGCCGTGGTGCCGGGCCGCGGCCTGCCGTAAGCTCCCCACGCAGGGGGAAGCTTCCTGTGATCACCGTCCGCGGTGAGGCAAGCGGTCGTCAATTCTTTCATGTTGTTCTTCATGTCGAGGTTGTTGGCGAGTTCTTTCGCCTTCGTCACTGCCACCGCGATCGATGCGATCAAAATGCCGATGATGGCAATCACGATCAGCAATTCGATCAGAGTGAAACCAGACCGTCTACGCATGGGAACGCCTCCGGAGAATGAGGAAATGACAGGTGGGGGACGAGAGAACTCTCGTCCCCGACATAGAGTCCGTGAGGATAGATGAATACGAACCTGGATTTCAGGCCGCGGTCACGGCCCGAAATCCGCTGCAACGACGTGCTTTTTTCTTACCAGTCGGCGCCGGCAGGTTTGCCGTCGCCAGGGGTGATAAGTCGGGCGAAGGTTTGGCCCGTCACCGTAAAGGACAAATTCCGCACGGACCGGTCGCCCATGGCGACGCACATGCCCTGGCCAGCGAAGCTGTGACCGTACATGCCTTGATCGTTGTTGCAGGCATTGGTCGCCGTGCCGGAAAGGGAGGGCGAAACCTGATACGGCGGAGCCGCGCCGGCGCCGGCGGAGGTTCCCGTGGTGCCGGTTCCTATGGGGATCGCTTCCTTGGGAACCAGCGAGTTGTTGTCGTAGCTGCCCGCGCCGAAGTAGGGGCCGTTGGTGTGGCTCGGGGCGCCGGTGTAGCTGTTGGCCGTATTCGCCGTACCATTGGAGCAGACCGCGTACTTGGTGGCGAAGAAGATGGTGCTGCCGTTGCCGTCGGGGATCGTCTCAATCGAGAAATGGGTGAGCGTGTTGGCGCTGGCCATGGCAACGGACTCGAACTCTTGCTTTCCTGCCGCGAAAGTCGAGAATACGCGAATATTCGCGACGTAACTGGTGTGCGTGCCAGGGGAAGCCGGGAAGGTCGGGTCGAGCTTCGAAGCGTATACGGGAATGTACGTGTGACCGGTGGTCAAATCGAACATCGCCTTTTGTTGCAGGTAGGGCAGCATGTGAAAGAACACGCCGCTGGTTACCTTGGTGGTGGTACCGGGCCTGGGCCTGCCGTAAGCGCCCCAGGCAGGAGGGAGCTTACGATGATCGCCGTCCGCGGTGAGGCAGGCGGTCGTCAGTTCTTTCATGTTGTTTTTCATGTCGAGATTGTTGGCGAGTTCTTTCGCCTTGGTCACTGCCACCGCGATCGAAGCGATCAAGATGCCGATGATGGCAATCACGATCAACAATTCGATCAGGGTAAAACCCGATCGTCTACGCATGGGAACACCTCTGGAAAAAAAATAAAAATGACAATAGGGGAACGAGGAACCTCGTTCCCCCAAGGAGACTGAAAGATCTGATTGGAACTTACTCGAACTTCAGGCCGCTTCAATAGCGGCTCTGAAATTCGCTGGAAAACCCTTCTCTTGACTTACCAGTCGGCGCCGGCGGGTTTGCCATCGCCGGGGGTGATAAGCCGGGCGAAGGTTTGGCCCGTTACCGTGAAGGAAAGATTCTTCACGGAACGATCGCCAAACGCAACGCACATGCCCTGCCCGGCGTAGCTGTGTCCGTACATGCCGATGTCGTCGTTGCAGGCATTGGTGGCCGTGCCGGAAAGGCTCGGCGCGACCTGATACGGCGGAGCT
>JBBQPM010000023.1:0-53642 GCA_038217425.1 Gemmatales bacterium | reverse complement strand
CTTCGAGGCCGTACGTCGATTGCGGCCGCGTCATCGCCAGGAGCAACGCCTCGATTCGGCGGGCGTCGTCGGCGGTGTCGACGGCGAAGCGATGGGCCGAGAGATCGCGAGGCGCCTCGAAGTTGCGGATGCGGTAGTCGGCCACGTGCCGGTAGAAGTATCGAGTTACGTGTTCGAAGTCGTCCGGCTCCTCCATCTTGGCGTACGCGGTCAGGAATGTCGCGGCATCGACGACTTCCACCGATTGGCCAGCGGGGAAGCTGCGCGGCAAGACGTTGGTCGCCAGGTCTGCGTCCGCGAAAATTTGTAGCGCCTGTCGCACGAGCGCCGGATCGATGAGCGGGCTGTCGCCGCAGATGCGTACGAAGGCGTCCAGGCGGCGCCGCTTGGCGATGGTGCGGAAGCGGCTGGCCACGTCGCGTTCGTCGCCGCGGAAACATTCGTAATGATATTCGACGCAAAACGCCGCGATTGCGTCGTCGCTCGGCTGCTTCGAAGTGGCGACGATCATCGGCAGGTCGAGCTGGCCCAGGCGCTGAAGCGTGTAGGCGAGCATCGGTTGGCCCACGAGGGGCATCAGCACCTTGCCGGGCAGACGCTGCGAGGTCATGCGCGCCTGCACGATGACGGCGATTTTCATGCGTCGGTCCATTCCAGTCCGTGGGCTCTCTGATAAGATATCGACCAACGAAATCGCCTGCGACCCCCACGGAAACGGATTGCCATGAACTCGACCGCGGCTGCGCTGAAGGACAGGATCGCTCGCAAACAGGCGGCGGTGGGCATCATCGGGCTGGGCTACGTCGGTCTGCCGCTCGCCCGGGCGTTCGCCGCCCAGGGGTTTCGCGTGATCGGCTTCGACGTCGATCCGGTCAAGATCGAGCGATTGGCCGCGGGGGCGAGCTACATCAGCCATGTGCCGAACGAGGCGATCGCGGCGATGCTGCAGCAAGGGTTCACGGCAACCGCGGACTTCCGCCGACTCGCGGAGGTCGACGCCGTCCTCATCTGCGTGCCGACGCCGCTCACGGAGACGCGCGATCCGGATCTGCGTTTCGTGCTGAGTTCCACCCGCGCCATCGCCGCCACGTTGCGACCGGGCCAACTTGTCGTCCTCGAAAGCACCACCTATCCCGGCACCACCCGCGACGAAGTGTTGCCCCTCCTGGAAGCGACCGGGCTCACGCTTGGCGCCGATTTCTTTCTCGCGTTCAGTCCCGAGCGCGAGGATCCCGGCAACCTCGTTCATTCCGCGACCTCGATCCCCAAAGTCGTCGGCGGGCTCGATCCGGCAAGCAGCGAACTCGCGGTCTTGCTTTATGGCCAGGTCGTCGTCCGCGTCGTGCCGGTCTCCACGCCGGAAGTCGCCGAGGCGTGCAAGATCCTGGAGAACACGTATCGCGCCGTCAACATCGCTCTGGTGAACGAACTCAAGGTCCTCTACGACCGCATGGGCATCGACATCTGGGAGGTGATCGACGCCGCCCGCACCAAGCCGTTCGGCTTCCAGGCGTTCTACCCCGGCCCCGGGCTCGGCGGACACTGCATTCCCATCGATCCGTTCTACCTCACCTGGGTCGCCCGCAAGTTCGGGCAATCGACGCGCTTCATCGAACTGGCCGGCGAAATCAACACCAGCATGCCCAGCTATGTCATCGCGCGCCTGGCCGAGGCGCTCAACGAGGCGAGCAAGCCGCTCAAGGGGAGCAACATCCTGATCCTGGGCATGGCTTACAAGAAAGACGTCGACGACAGCCGGGAATCGCCGGGCCTGGAACTCATGGAGTTGTTGTTGCACAAGGGGGCGCGGGTAAGTTACCACGACCCGTTCATCCCGCAACTGCCGGTGACGCGCAAGTACCCGCACTTACGGATGGCGAGCGAGGTCTTGTCGCCCGAGGTACTCGGCAAGCAGGATGCGGTGCTGATCGCGACGGACCACACGCAGTACGATTGGCAGACGATCGTGGATCAAGCGCAGCTCGTGATCGACACGCGCGGCGTCACGCGCCGGCTGACGCGCGGCGCGGAGAAGGTAGTCCGGGCGTAGAAATGAAAAAGGGCCGCGAGCGTGATCTCGCGGCCCTTTCAGGTTCGAGGCGAAGTCGTTACACGTATACGACGTTCTCGCCCCCTTGTTCTTCGAAGAACTCCTCGATCGATTTGCCGTCGTCCGAAGAATGCGGTACGACGCCGAAGACGATGCCCCCCTCACGTAGGGTTTCTTCGTAGGCAGCGACGTTGTTTTCGGGGATGCCGAGACCCACGAGCGCGCCGACGGCGCCCCCCGCGACTGCACCCGCTCCACCACCCGCTATCGCACCGGCGAGCGGCGCCAGAAGCGGTCCGGCCACGATCAATCCGATCCCGGGGAGCGAGATCACCGCGCCGACCGCAGCGATCGCGCCGAGCGTGGCGCCGATTGCCGTGCCGACTGCCCCGCCGGTCGCGGCGCCTTCCGCGGCATGGCTGCCGACGGTGATCTTGTTTTCGTCATCTTCTTCGGTAAAGGTGGCACGCGTCTTATCGGACATCAACACGTTGATCTCGTCGGATCGGTAGCCGCGATCGAGCAGCCATTCATGAACGCGGGAGGCCGTGCCTCGATTGCGAAATGCCGCGGTGATCATCTTTGCTTTTTTCGGCTTGGCCATGATCTTACTCCTAGGATGGGATGAGCTCGGAGCTGCAAGCCGCGAAACCTATCGCACCTCGAAGGCTCCTCATTCGACGAGAACTTTTCATTGCAAGCGGCGTGCCAACCCGAAAAATGCATTGAGGCCTGCACTTTCGCTCGATTCGTACCTGCCCCCCCGAAAGGCGCTCCGTTTTCTCGGAACTCCGCTGCTTGGCGACAGGAACGACGATTCACGAAAGTCAACTCGGCTGGTCCCTAAATTAACTCGACGACTAGCCAATGGTAGCGGGTACCGGCGGGACTCCCAGGTGGCTCGATGGGTGCCGAGAGCCCGGGAAGTTCGCCTTCGCGCTGCAATAAAGTCTGCCCGGGAATTCCGTTCGGATTGGAACGACAATTGCAGTGACTAAATCGTCGAGCGAATCAATGCTCGATTCCGCGTAAATACTGCTTCTTATTAAGGGGTTTTTCCATGATCGAATCGAAAATGCAGCGGGAGGGAAGCGTTCGCTGGGGTCTGGCGTCCATTCTGTTGGGCTTGCCGCTCCCTTTCATTATCCTTGCATTCCTGTTTGGCGGATGCAACTAAAGTCGCGGGTTGGAAAAGCTCTCAAGGTCGTCCGCGGCCTTGGGAGCTTTCTTTTTATCACGAGGTAGAGGCTTGAAAATCTTTCATTGCGACCATTGCGAACAGCTCGTCTTCTTCGAGAACACGCAATGCATGAAGTGTGGCCACGCTCTGGCGTATTTGCCCGATCTCGAAACCATGGCTTCGCTCGAACCCGTCAAAGACGATGTTTGGATGGCGTCGGGCAATGGCCTCAAGGGGAGACGCTACCGGTTATGCCTCAATTATTCCAAGGAAAACGTCTGCAACTGGGCGATGCCGGCCGAGGATCCGCACAAGTATTGCCGATCGTGCCTGCTCACCCGGGTGATTCCCAATATTGAAAAGCCCGAGAATCGCGTCGCCTGGGTTCGCCTGGAAAGCGCAAAACGCCGCCTGATCTTCACGCTGCTGCGATTGCACTTGCCCACCGCCAGCAAGACGGAGGATCCAAAAACTGGGTTGGCGTTCGAGTTCCTCGAAGACGTGCCCGCCAAGGAGGGCGAGGAAGCCAAACCGGTGCTGACAGGACATGACGACGGCGTCATCGTCGTCAATATCGCCGAGGCCGACGATGCCGCGCGGGAGAGCCGCAAGAAGCAGATGAACGAACCGTATCGGACGCTCCTGGGACATTTTCGGCACGAGGTCGGGCATTATTACTGGGACCGTCTGATCCGCGACTCCAAGGAACTGGCGGAATTCCGGAGAATTTTCGGCGACGAATCGCAGGATTACGGCGAGGCGCTCAAGGTTTACTATCAGAACGGCCCGCCCGAAGATTGGCGACTGCGGCTCGTCAGCGCCTATGCGGCGGCTCATCCGTGGGAGGACTGGGCGGAGTCGTGGGCGCATTACCTGCACATGCTGGATACGCTGGAGACGGCGTCGTGTTGTGGGTTATCATTGCGGCCGAAGCGGCGCGACGAGCCGATGATCAAAACGCCGCCGAAAGTCAGGTCCGATGGTCGGCCGGAGACATTTCACGAGATGACCGATGCGTGGTATTCGCTGACGTACGTGCTGAACAATTTGAATCGCGGGATGGGTTTGCCGGACGCGTATCCGTTCATCTTGTCGACGCCGGCGATTGAAAAATTGCACTACATTCATCGCGTGGTCGGTCAGGCGAAGTGATTTAACGGGCGAGCGAGGATATTAGTCCCCGGTACGCGACGTTTTGCAAAGACTAGTTCGGGCGCGATACTGTTTTTGCAGAGATGGACGTACCGGGGGACTGACGTCCCCCGCTCGCCCTTTATTGTTTAGAACCCTGGCCGAAACGAGTTCGCCTGTTGCGGCGGAAGCGTCGGTTGCGGGTTGGCCTGACCGACCTGCGGAATCGTGTAGGTTTGCGGCGCCGGGGGCCGGGTCGAGACCGGCAGCTGCGTCGGCGTCGGATTCACCTTGGGACGCGTCGGGATTTGTTCGCTGGGACGAACCTGCCCGCCGGCGCCGGGTGCGGCCATGCCGGGGGGCAGATTGCCCGGGACGTACATGGGGCCCGCATTCGGATTCAGCACCACGGACGCGGCCGGGGGCATCGTTCGGCAATGCGAGAAGTCGGGGCCGACGGGCCAGGGGTTCCAGCACGTTTCATAGTAACCCCAGTTGGGCTTCATGCATGGACTGCAGACCGGCGGCGGACAGCCGACGTGGGTCTTGATGCGGACGGGACCTTCCTGGCAGTGAAAGAGATAGGCGCAGTGCGAGCGATGGCAGGAGGCCTGCCCGCAGTTGCCGCTGGCGCAGGCGCCGCCTCCCGCGCCGAACGAGAACCCAGGGGCGCAGGTGCCGCTGGCGCACGGGGCGCCTTCTTGGGCGAAGGCCGAGGTCGCGCCGGCGAAAGCCAGGCAGACGCTGAGCCAGGTCGTCTTTATCCGATTCATGATTCCCTCCTTGGATGGACTGCTCAACACTTCGAATTTACGGGTTGGTCTTGGGCGTCGCAGGGAGCGGCGCGTTGTTGAAGAACTGCGGATTGACGGTGCCGAAAGCGAAGTCGCTGCTGGACGACTGGAAGTTCTGCGCTCCGGGGAAGCCGGGGATGCCGCCGCGCTGGAAGCTGGGCTGAGCGACGCCTCGTGCTCCGATGCCGCTTCCCCCGCCGATCCCGCCGCCGCGCTGCATCATCGGGAAGTAGTGCGAATAATTTACAAAGCTTACGCTATGTCCGGTCGTTAGCCCGTTCCCGGCCACGGTCTCCTGGGTTTGCGGGACGCCGGTGTTTTGAAAGTTTTGGAAGTTTTGGAAGCTCTGCTGCAGTTGTTGGATGTCCCCCGCCTGAGCCTGAAACTGCGACTGATTGCCGTAGTTGCTGAGGGGACCGCCGGTGAGCAGCGGGTTCAGCACGAACGGACGCGGATTGGTGAGCTGCGGCTGAATCCGCTGACCAATCGGGTTTTGAGCGTAGAGGCTGCCGCCGAGGACGGCCCATACGGCAAGTGTTTTCCAGGTCCGACGCATGGCATGATCTCCCGAGAGTTGAGTGCGGACGGTGCCCCCGCAGCTCAAGTAAGGCACACGAGCGAAGTCTTGTCAAATGATCGCGAGGAAAAGAGAGCCGCGGGAAGGACATTCCCGCGGCTCCTTCGAGTGATTAGGGCGCGAAGCCGACGGTGCTGACGGTGCCCGTGCGAACCGAGTTGATCGCTTGCGAGCCGAGGAAGATGCTGCCGAAGATGCGGTCGACCGGCGCCAGGATCTTGGCGATCCAGTTGTCTGCTGCGATCAACAGGTCGGGACCGACGTAGATGCGGTCGCCGGGGAAGAGCTGGTAGTTGGTGCGAACGCTGGCGTTCATGACGATGGCGTTCCAGTCGATGGGCAGCACCTGGATGCAACCGGCGGAGGCGGGAGCGGGGCGGGCGAGCCAAAGCTTACGCTTCGACGAGACCGCGGCCAGGCCGTTGACGTTGCTCATGGCGTCGAGCACGGTTTCATTCCCCGTAATGGGGAAGCGGAAGACCTGCTGCCCGAACCCGGCGCCGTCGAGAATGATGTAGTAGAACCGGCTGTTGTACGCGAAGACGTCGATCGAGACGACCGGATCGTGGAAGTACGCTTCCAGGTGCTTCTCGATCACGCACTTGGCCTGACCCAGCGACAGGCCGGCAACGTAGACCGAGCCATAGCTGCCGAGACTGATCGTGCCGTCGGGCCGAACGAGGTGTTCGCCGCGAATCTGCTCCATGTTCTTGAAGCCGGCGAGCGTCACGTTGACCGTGGGTTCCTTAATGAGGAAGCCCTTGAGATACGTACGAATATTGACCAGGGCTTCGTCGACCGTCAGGCCGACGACAGGCACGGCGCCGTAGTTAAAGCCGAGATTGAGCTTGCCTTCGGGCGAGATCGTGAACAGGCCGTTGATCGGCTTGCCGGTGAGCGTCTCGTCGTTGGGGATGGAGATCGCGAGGGTCTCCATCGGCGACAGGCGGTACGGCCCCTTGGGGACCATACGCACGAGATTAATGAGCAGAATATCGGGCGGCGCCACTTTGTGGGGCGGATGCGACGACATCTGTCCTTCATGCGGGCAGGAGCAGAGAGTGTCGTCGATGTTTTGCTTTTCGCGCTTCTGCATCATCCCGCCGCCGTTCTGGATTCGTCCGCCGTGGTTCGCGGACGTAACCGATTCGGGCGGGAGGTTGCCTTGTTGATAGACCGGCAGACATCCGCAGGTCAAGGTGATCAGCAGCAAGGCCAAAGCGCTCGCCGTCCCCCGAAGCTGGCTCGTCATGTGAAATCTCCCCTAAAAATCGAACGTCTTCCCCCGAAAAGGGAAGTCCCCGTTTTGCTGCACTGAAACGCTGACCCAAGGGCGAGCAGATTCCGTTCCCCAACGGAACCCAGGCGGCGTCGGGGATGTGCCCGGCGCGAGACGCCATTTGGTTAGCGCGGGGGTTGATAACGAGAGAGTTGAAATCGTGCAAGACCAGTTTGGCCGAAATGTGAAAGATTTTCCGGCGACGTCGGTTTACCTCACTTGCCCCAACGCTCGGCAAACACTTCAACCGCCCGTTCGCCGTGCCAGACGTGGCCGCCGTCATGGACGGCGCGGATCAGTTCCGCCTCGGCGCCCAGCGCCCGATAGACCTGCTTCATCCGGAGCCAGGCGTCCTCGGCCTGCGGTTGGACGATGAGCTTGTCGTTGGTCCCCGTCTCCCAAACGGCGGTCCGCGGCGCGATGAGGGCGCCGATCTCGGGGACGTCGCCGAACTTTAGAAGACCGGGAATGATCTGGGCGCCGCACGAATACGGGTTGGCGAGACGTTCCTGAAAGACGTTGAGGGCGCCCGAGACGACCGCGATCTTGATGCGCGGCTCCAGCGCTGCCGAGAGCATCGTCATGCGCCCGCCGTACGACAGCCCGACGCAGCCGAGGCGCTCGGCATTGACGTCGGCCCGCTGCGCGAGGAGTTCGACGCACCAGAGGACGTCGCGGACATTCTCGGCGATCAGCACCTTGCCCAGCGCCTGCAGGCGCACGAAGGTCTCGGCGCAGGCGTCGGTCTTGGGATCCTTGGCGGCGAGTCGGGCGCCGAACGGCGTCAGGCACGGCGCGACCACGACGTAGCCGCGCTGCACGAGCTGTCGGCCGTAGTCGTAGTGGTTATTCTTGACAGCGTTCGCCACGCCCGGAAGATCCTCCCGGCCCACGATCGGATGATGCCCATGCTGGCCATGACCATGCAGCGCGACGATGCCGGGGACTTTGCCCTTGGCATTCTTCGGCGTCAGCACGTAAACGGGGAGCGAGGGATGATCGGCATGCTTGAGGATCAACTCTTCGAGCCGATGGTCGGGGAAGTCCTTCGTCTGCACGACGATGGTTTGCCAGGTCTTGGGAGGCGCATGCGGGCCAAGCAGTTCCTTGAGCTTCCCGCGAAACTGCGTCTGCCAGGCGCGGGCGTCGTCCGCGGATTTGCCGGTAAATTTCAGGGCGAGCGGCGCCTTCTCGACCTGCTCGCGAATCCAGGCGTTCGTAGTGACTTGAGCGCTCGCCAGCTCGGCGAACGAGCCAGCGAGAAGCAACAGAAGGAGGCGTTGCATGACGTGCCCTCGCGATAGGGAAAAGAAAAGCCACAGAGGTCACAGAGGACACAGAGAAAAAAAACGCTTCCGATTCTTCCTCTGTGCCCTCTGTGACCTCTGTGGCTATTTTCTCTTGAATCTAAAACCACTTCGCCTTGTCGACGACGTTGAGCACCGGTTCGCCGCGGACGAAGCGGCGGAGGTTGTCCAGCAGCGTTTCGAGATGCCGCTGCGGCACGCGCGGCGACGCCGCGGCGCAGTGCGGCGTGATGATCACGTTCTCCATGCTCCACAGCGGATGTCCCGGCGGCAACGGCTCGGTCTCGAAGACGTCGAAGCCCGCGCCGGCGATCTCCTTCGCCTGCAGAGCGGCCGTCAGGTCCGCGAGGTCGACGATCACGCCCCGGCCGATGTTGATCAGGTAAGCCGAGGGTTTCATCTGCCGAATGCGTTCGCGATTGAAAAGTTTGTACGTCTCCGGCGTGTGCGGCGCCGCGATCACCACGAAGTCGCTTTGGCCCAGCACCTCGGCGAGTTGCTCATTGCGAAACATGCGCACGCCCGGCGGCGCTTCCGGCAGCCGCGGATCGACGCCGAGGACACGCATGCCGAAGGCCAAACCGCGCCGCGCAATCTCGGCGCCGATGCCCCCCAGGCCGATAACGCCCAGCGTGCAATCGCCCAGCGTGATCGCCGCCCGGTCCGAGGGATGCACCTCGCCCGGCCCGCCGTAGCCCGGCACCTCGCCCGCTTCCCGGCCCAGCATGTGCCAGACGCCTTTAATCTGCTGCCGTAGGTAAATGTGAAAGTTCTTGGCGAACATCAGAATGTAGCCGAAAACGTGGTCGGCGATGACGTCACCGAAGATGCCGCGCATGTTGGTGACGATGACCGGCGACGCCACCAGCTCGGGGTAAAGGAACTTCTCCATGCTCGCGGTGGGCGATTGCACCCAGCGGAGCTGCTTGGCAGCGGCGAGAAGCGGCTTGGTGAGGTAGCCGAACAGAGCGTCGGCGTCGACGATTTCCGCCAGGGCGTGGGCGTCGTCCGTCGCATTGACGACGCGCATCGGCTCGGCGGCGGTCTGGATTTTCGCGAGGCGTTCTGCCGAGACGGCGGGAGAGATCACCAGTTTCATACGGGCTCCAACGGCGGAAGGTCACATCTTTCGGCCGATGGTGATCGTATCGAAAGCGCACTCCACAGGGAACCCGATGTAACCCAAAAGCCGAGACACCGTCCGCACCCACGGCTTCTGACACTCGCGCGATCGGCCCGGCAAACGCCGACGAAACTTCGTCTCCTCCAGCGATTCCCACTGCGACAAGAGCACCTCGAGCCCCGAGTCCTCGTACAGCGCCTTCATCCCTTCGGGATACGCCCGCCAACAGTCGATCGGCGCCTCGTGGTAGGGCCAGCTCACTGGGTTGATGGTGATGACGTGCCCGCCCGGTTTGCACACCCGCGCCAACTCCTTGAGCCAAACCCACGGCTTGCGCACATGTTCGAGCACCTGCCCCGAGACCACGACGTCGTAACTCGCGGGCTCCAGCGGGAACTGGTACTCGGACCGGGCCACGTACGTGAGCTGCGGATGCTCGTAGAGATCGAGAGTGTCCCAGGTCGCGCTATCGGCGCCCGCGAGGCGGTGGTAATTTGACGGGAAACCATCGGGCCCGACTTCGAGGATACGCAGCCCCGGGCGAAAGTAGCTGCGCGCGTGCTTCTCGAAGATCAGGCGACTGTTCGTATGCATGGCGAAGCTCCTTTGAGGGCGTGAAGATAGACGTCGCGATACTGCTGAGCGATGTGTTTCCATTCGTACAGCCCCGCCCGGCGCGCGTTGCGCCGGCCGATCTCGAGACGCTTGGGTTCGTCGCCCAAGAGACGCTCGATGGCGCCGGCCCAGGCGAGCGGATCGGCAGGCGGCACGGCAATCCCCTCGCGCTCGGGAACCAGCCAGGTCGTCGACGGGATCTCACTCCACACCAGCGCCTTGCCGGCCGCGAACGCTTCGAGCAGCACCATCGGAAACGCTTCCGGCGAATCGAGCCGCGACGGAAACAGGACCGCTTGCGCCGAATGGAACAACTGCCGTTTGAGATCGCCGACGACGACGCCCGGGAAGCAGACGTCGCCGAGATCCTCGAGCGTCGTTGAAGTTCGCAGGCCCAGCTCCGCCGTCAGGCGCATCCACGCCTCGCGCTCCGGCCCGGCGCCCGCGAGCACCAGCGGCATCGTCACGTTTCGTTCGCGCAGGATCTTCTGTGCGTGCAACAGCGTCTCGAAGCCCTTCGTCTTCACGAAGCGCCCCATGGCCAGTAAGTACGGCGTCGGCATCGGCGTGCTCGGCTCGCTCCACCACTCCAGATCCAGGCCGTTGGCGATCCGCGTGCTCTTGTGGGCGACGCGGGCATACGTTTCCGCCGTCGCCAGCATGCCCGCATGAAAGTACGTGAACGCGGCGGCGTGACGCAAGATCCGCCCGAGGCGCCAACCGACGCTCCAGCGCTTCAGACGCTGCGAGCCCTCCGCCGCCAGGTCGCCGTGACTGGTGATGACGTAGGGAATGCCCAACTTGCGTGCGGCGAATCCGGGCCGGTAGGCGCCGTGCGTGTGAATCAGATCGACGCGTTCGCGCACGCAAACGTCGCGCAGAAACGCCAGATCGCGGGCGCTCGACCAAAAGCCGGGTTTGGGGAGCGGACCCTGCACGCAGCGGATGCCCCGCGGCGTTCGGCTCGCCTGGGCGCTCGGGTCGTTGCTA
This sequence comes from Gemmatales bacterium, assembly GCA_038217425.1. Lineage (GTDB taxonomy): Bacteria > Planctomycetota > Planctomycetia > Gemmatales > Gemmataceae > JAIEPT01. Next base: position 42,596 of record JBBQPM010000023.1, on the reverse strand, counting down.
TAGATGAGCACGTCGTTGCCCAGCGCCCGTAGTTCCAGCGCCAAATGCTGCATGACCTCGGCCACGCCGAACGTCGCTACGTCCATATTCGTAAGGAACATAATCTTCATACGGCTCGCTCCACGTTCCAGATCTCCAGGGCCAGGCTCGCATGGCTGGGCAACGGCCGAACCGCGATGCGCAGCCCCGCGTCTTCCAGCCGCGCGCGCATCTGCTGCCGTAGCTCTCGGTGTTCATCGCTACGGAGATGAACTTCCATCACCAGACGATCGATCCGCTGGAGCACCTGCTTGGGCGTCTGCAGAATGACATCGAACTCGGCGCCCTCGATGTCGCACTTCACCAGGCTGACCCGCGGCGTGCCGAGGCGCGCCAGCAAATCGGCCAGGTCGATGGTAGTCACGCGTTCGGATTCGAGATGCCGCTTCTCCGTGAGATCTGCGCGAATCGTGGCCGCCCCGGTATTCTTCGGCGCCACGTGCAGCGTCACTTCCTGTCCCGACGTCCCCGCAACAGCGCGATGCAGCACGTCCTCGGCCCGTCCGCCGTTGCGAACGAGATTCTTGGTCGCCTGCCGGTGCAGCGCCGCCGACGCCTCGACGGTGATGAGTCGCTTTGACTTGGGGAACGCAGCGCACGAAAAATAGCCGACGTTGCCGCCGAGATCGAGGACCGATTCGAGCGCCGGCATCGACTTCAGACCGTAGGAATCTTCGAAGAACATCTCGCGCAGGTAGACGTCGTCCGTGGTCCCGGGGCGAACCAGCAGCGAGGCGCCGGGCAGATCGAGCACGATCTCGCCGGCGTCGGTGAATTGGAGTTCGCCGGGCCGATTTGCGAAGAACCAGTCCCAGAAGCGGTAATCGCCGGCCGCCCGCGAAACTTCGAGCGAGCGTCCGTCCTTGAGGGTGAGTCGGCTTGGGCCCGCGTGCAAGAATGCCGTCTTCCAGTAGCTGGGCGCCGTGTGCAGAAAGAGTTCCCGGCAGGCGCGCCAGCGGCGCGGGGAGATCAACGATGCGAGACGTCCGAGCTTCACGTGTGCACTCCTCGATTCGGAGCCCGCAGCGCAGGCAAGGCACACTCCTTGCTTGTGCTCCGGGCTCAGCCCGCCTGTCGAAAGACGCCCGCGAACAGCCCGCCCGATTCTTCCGTCTTCTTTCTCGGCTTGGATTCCTTCGGTTCGCTCCCCGCACGACCGCGGCCGCGTTCCCGCAGGAATTGCACCGCGCTCCCCAGCACGCAGAGCAGACCGCAGCCCCAGGTGAAGAGTTGGCCATTCTGCTGCGACCAGCGAACCGCGTCGAGGGTTCCCTGGTGGTGCATCAGACCCATGCCGCAGTAGCCCATCAGGAGGGCGCCGAGGAAGCTCGTGAGGAATATGATGCCAATGCGGTAGAGACAGATACAGACGAGTCCGAACGCCAGAAAGCTGAGGACAGGCTGCTGAAAGTTGGGATAGATGGCCTGGACGAGCAGCATGCCGAAGAGGCCGCCGGCCGTGTAGGTGAGCACCCGCGCCAGGGCGAGTCCGAGGAGACCGCCGGCCAGGGCGAGGAGCAGGGCGGTCGCCAGCGGATTGGCCTTGAGATCGCCGGCGCTCTGCAGGCCCCAGATCCCCGCGAGGACCGTGGCGCCCATGACGAGCCAAAAGCGATGGCTCCACCAGCCCATGATCCAAAGGATCAGCCCGGCGCAAAACCCCGCGATCAGGAGACCTGAGGAGAGCAGGCAGACGTCGGCGACTATTTCAGGAACCAGCAGATCCATGCGCGTCATCCATGAAGCGTGGGCGGGCGGCTCGCGAAAAGGTAACAAGCTGGCGAAACGGGGTCAAGGCGGGTTCGGACTGCACTCTATCGACGATTCTTCCAGTATCCCTCTCTTCGAAAGCCATGAGCGACGGCAATGAGGCGGATTTCGTCTTCGCGATTATCGAAAACCAGCAGATATGGGTAACGCCTCATGAGGTAGTAAGAAGTGCCGAAGAGATACTCGGGCCAACGGTCGGGGTCCTCTCGGATCTTCTCGACGGCCTCGTCGAATTCCGTCTGAAAACCGACGGCGGCTTTTGAACTTTGGCGTTGATAAGTCAGCCACGCCTCGTGTGCCTCTACTTCGGCCGCCTCCAAGATGACGAGTGGTTTAGGCATTGTCGAACATCCGCTTGCGCGCGACAGGCCACGGCGTCAATTTCCCAGAGCCGTCCGTGATGGAATCGAGCCGCCTCTGAATTTCGCGTTCCCAATCTTTCGACGGCGGTTCGGCGGGATCGCCCTCGAGCGAGGCAAGAAGGCAGGCCGCCAAGTCGGCGCGTTCCGCGTTCGAGAGCTTGAGTGCGTCATCCAATAACTGCGTCGCTTGCAGCGTCATACCGTCGCCTCCGCCTGGAAGATAATCCAGCGCCATCATAGCAAAACGGTTGCGCCATGCAATCTCGCCGAATATCGGATAGACTCGAACCATACGTCTTTTCGACAAAGAGGTGCTTTATGCAACTTCGTCTCTCCGGCTTCCTATTCTTCGCGCTCGCCGGCGCCAGCTACGCCCAGGAAAAACTCACGCCCGGCGACGAGATGATCCACAAATACCTCGCCGCCCAGACCGACAAGCTCTCGCTCAAGTTCCTCGACGGCGCCAAGACGCTCGAGCAGTGGCAACAGAAGTTGCCGCGGTTACGCGAAGAGTATTTCGACATGCTCGGCCTTTGGCCCTATCCGGAGAAGACGCCGCTGAACGCCGTCGTTACAAAAGTGCAAGAAGCCCATGGCGTGGTCGTCGAGAATCTGCATTTTCAATCGAAGCCGGGCCTGTACGTCACCGCCAACTTCTATCGCCCCAAGTCGACCGACAAGCCGCTGCCGAGCATCGTCTACGTTTGCGGCCACGCCAACAGAGGCCGCGACGGCTGCAAGTCGGCGCATCAAGATCACGGCTTCTGGTTCGCGAACAACGGCTATACCTGCCTCATTCTCGACACGCTGCAGCTCGGCGAAATCGCGGGGATCCATCACGGCACCTACGGCCTGCGCAGCGGCAAAGGCGAGGCGCCGACGCGCATGTGGTGGCACTCCGCCGGCTACACCCCCGCGGGCGTCGAAGCCTGGAACGGCGTCCGCGCCATCGATTATCTGCTGACGCGCCGCGAGGTCGATGCCGAGCGCATCGGCGTCACCGGCATTTCCGGCGGCGGCGCCGCGACGTTCTGGATCGCCGCCGCCGATCCGCGCGTGAAGGTCGCCGTCCCCGTTTCCGGCATGGCCGACCTCGAGAGCTACGTCAAGAACAAGATCATCAACGGCCATTGCGACTGCATGTTCCTTTACAACACGTACCAGTGGGACTGGACGACGATCGCCGCCCTCGTCGCCCCTCGGCCCATGCTCTTCGCCAACAGCGACAACGACCCGATCTTCCCGATGGACGCCAACCGCCGAGTGATCGCCAAGCTGCGGCAAGTCTACGAGCTATACGGCAAGAAGGATTTGGTGGACGAATACGTGAGCGCTGGCGGCCACGCGTATCGTCCGGATCTGCGTGTCGCGATCTTCAAGTTTTTCAACAAGCATTTGAAGGGCGACGCAAAGTCGCCGGTCGAGGACAGCGCGAAGTACACGCCGCTCGAGGGGCGATTGCTGCGTGCGTTCCCGGAGGACGCGGACATTCCCAAAGATCAGGTCAACACGCGGGCCGACGAGGTGTTCGTGCCGCGAGCGAAGGCGACGTTGCCGGAGAAGGAGAAGTTCGCGGCGTGGCAGAAAGAGGCGATTCGAGTTCTTCGGAACCAATTGAAACTCAACGGCGAAAACCCAAAGGTCGTCGTGGGCAGACAAGGGATCGGACATAGCCCGATCTTTGACGTCACGGTGGGACCGGATCGTTCGTTCATCGTTGTTCCCAATAGCGGTGAGCAGGGTAAACTGATCTCGCTTGTTGTGGACGATTTTCGATACAAGAACCTCGACGAAATAATCATGCGGGGAACATGGTGGAGTTCGAAGGTAGGACCGGATCGCTATCACGTCATCGGTTTTGGATTGATGAAGGGCGCAGCGAAATCACCGCCAAATTTCCTTGAACGATCTCACCTACTGCTCGGAACAACGATCGAACGGGACGATCTGCAAAACATCGTGGCCATCGTTTCCGGCTTGAAGCGAGGCCACGACTTGGTGCATGGGTCTCCAGTTCGATTGGCCGGTCAAGGACGCATGGGCGTGATGGCCGTGTATGCAGCGTTGCTGAATCCGGGGATCGACGAGGTTCTAATCGTCGATCCGCCCACCTCGCACATGGACGGCCCGCATTTCCCCGGCATCCTGCGCGTCATCGACATCCCCGAGGCGCTCGGCCTGCTCGCGCCGCGGCCGCTCACGATCATCGGCGGCAAGGACAAGGCGTTCGACCGCACCGCGGAGATCTACCGCCTGGCCGGCGCCGCGGAGAAACTGACGCGAAAATAATGTGGAATTGGAGCGGTTAGCGTTTGCATTGCACATCTGTCACGGCGAACCGGGTCGCGTCAGCGCCCGGAGTACAGGTCGATGGCAAGTTCTCGATACTCCGGGCGCTGACGCGACCCGGCTCGCCAGGTGCAGCGCAAACGTGAGCAGCTCTAAACGTGGGATCCGTTCCCGCATGGCATCTCCCCGCGCATTGCGCCATCATTCACGCTCCCTCACTTCGGCGCTCGCTTGAGGAGGGGCTCGATCGCCTTCTGAAACGCGTCGGCTTGACGCATGAAGCCGAGGTCGCTCGGGTGCGAGTTGTCGACCGTCCCTTCACCGTCGTCGCCGATCAGGTGCTCGCCTTCCAGGTACGAGACGCCTTTGATGCCCTCCTTAAGAATTGCCGCGTATGCCTTTTTGAGCGCTGCCCGGCTCGTGTCGTTGCGGGCTCGAACGCTCTCGATCACGGAGGCATTGGCATACGTGCGATCCTCTACCAGCAAAATTGGCGTCTGCGGATGGGCCTTTCGGAGCGTCTTCACCAGGGGAATGGTGCGTTCCGCAATCAAGTCGGCCGACATGTTCGGCAAGCAATCGATGACGAAAAGCGACGCGTCAATCTCGGCGAGCACGTCGGCGACCGCCTGCTCCATTTTGCCGCTGCCGGAAAAGCCGAGGTTGACGATCGGCACGTCGAGCCGTCGGCCCAGGATCGCCGTGTGAACCATGCCGGGACGCGAGGCGCAGCCTCCCTGCGTAATCGAGGTGCCGTAGAAGACGATCGGCTTTTGTTTGTCGGGCGAACGCGCCTCGGCTTTGACGAAACTCGATTGCGTCGGCACGCCGATCTCGACCGAGGAGACGCCGTTGTAGAGCGGCAGATACAGGAGATATTCCGCTTTCGCGCCGAGGGCCGGGAAGGTCTGCATGGTGTCCTTGGCGACCGGCCTGCCGACGGCGAGCCATTGCCAACGGGCGCCGACGCGAACGTAGAGATCGAGTCCGCTGACGCCGGTCGCGGGCATGTGCGGCATACTGAGTTTATCGGAGAGCAGCTGCCAGCGAATGCGTAGGGATTTCGCGTCGGTTACGAAGCGTGCGCACAGCCCGGCCGACTGTCGGCTCAGGCCCCAGACGCTCGGGGGCGCCTTCCCCTCGGCCTTTGCCGGGAGCCGATCGTAGGGCGCCTTGACGTCCTTAAAACCCTGCCCCTCGACGTCGAGCGAACGCAGGTCGTACCAGTCCAGGCCGTCTTTTGCGAACTTCGGCGATTGGCCGCAGGCGAGGCCGGCGAAAAGGAATAGGACGCACGGGGAGAGCAGCCGCGACATGAGGGATCCTCGGATTAGCGTTTGAATTCGATGAGGGGTTTGGTGAATAGCTCGTGATCTTCGTCCGGACCGTGGCAACCGTGCGTGAAGATGAGGAGGCAGGCCGCGCCCCAGGCGACCCAGGTCCAAAAGCCGATCGAGCGTGCGGAAGCGTTCATGGTCAACTCTCAACGGGGGATGCTTCCTACAATACCGAGCAGCCGAGCCCATGGGAAGCCCCGAGAGTCTAAAGCATGCCGACGGTGATCCTCGAACAGGCGCTCTTCGTGCGCGAACGGACTGAGACGCCCGGGCTCGCCGCCCAGTCGCCGGGGTTTCTGCAGGAGTGGATCGAGCTGGCGCAGGAACTCGCGCGCGGCTTCGGTTTGCCGACGGGTAATCAGCGCTGCGGCAACGCGATCTTCGGACAGCCGTTGGGACCGGAACACGTCGCCGTGGTGCGCGTGCGCGATCGGGAGCCGGCGGGGCTTCTTTATCACGTGATGGTTCTGGCGCGTACCGATTACGAAGATTTCTTTCACGATCCCTTCGCGGTGGGCCAGCGGCACAAACTCGAGGGGCACGAGCAAGGCGGACTGCCGTCGCTAACGTGGGATGTGGAACGGCCGAGGGCGCGCACCGTCGCCCAGGTGCAGCGCATCTTGCAGCGGCTAAAGACAAGCGATGGACCGCGAACTGCGGAGAACTCCGAGAGTCCCGCGCTGCTGGGAGGTACGCAGGTATTACTCGACGGCGGCAAACTCGTTTTCCGCAGACCTCGGCCCGATCCGGAGTTCCTCAAGGCGCTCTGGACGCTCCTTCCGTACCGGAGCCGATGCACGCTTTGGCCCGCGAGCTTCACGTTCTCGAACGAATTGACCTTCGACGTGCTCGTTGCCCCGCCGGACGTCGATCTCGAACTCGAGGGGTACACGACCGAGGATGAGGCCGCGGATTACCCGCAGGGAAACTACGAACTCGGTCTCCAGGCGGCGGCGGAGGCGGGAGATCAACGGCAACTCGACGGGCTCTTCTTTCGCCGTACGCAGAACGACACGCTGCGCATGGCGATGATCCTGCTCCTGGGCTTCACGGTGGTCGCCGTCGGGATTCGCCTGATGCAGCATTTCATGCCGACGCCGCCGCCGGCCGTGCAGGAGGAGAAGTGATGGTCGAGCACGTGCTGGCGATTCCGACTCGCGTTCTGCGCGATGCGGGGCTTTTTCAGGGTTTGAGCCGGGACGTTGCGCATTATTTGCCGAGATTGCTCGATCCCGAGCGACTGGTCTTCTTGCCGCGTCCGGAGGCAGAACTCGACCCGGAGTTCAAACAGATCATTCCGTACGTGGTTCTTCGGTATCGAGATCAGATCTTCCACTACCGCCGCGGACGGGGCGCGAATGAGAAACGGCTCCACGCGCTGAGATCCGTGGGCGTCGGCGGGCACATCAATCCGGTCGACCAGGGCGCGGGCGACGTCTACCGCGCGGGGATGCTGCGCGAACTCCGCGAGGAATTGTTCCTGGAGTCGGCGTACGAGGAACGCATCCTCGGCATCATCAACGACGATTCGCTGGACGTGGGAAAGGTGCACGTCGGCATCGTTCACGTGCTGGACCTGACGCAACCGAACGTGCGCCGGCGGGAAGACGACCTCATGCACGCGGGATTCGGAGCGCTTGCCGAACTGCGACAGGCGCACGCGGAATTCGAGACTTGGTCGCAGTTCGTGCTGGCGGCACTGGATCAGGCGTGTTACAATTTTAGGTAGGCCAATTCGTCCGATGCTCGGAGCCAGCGATGTCGGCAAATCTCACGTGTCCGCACTGCCAGGTCGCGTTTCAGTCGTACAAGGCGCCGGGGATGCAGGCGTCGTGTCCGCGCTGTCTGAAGTACTTCACGGTAACCGCGGCGCCGCCGGCTCCGGCAAAAGCGCCTGCGCCGCCGCCGACTCGGATTCCCCAACCCGTGCCGCCGCGCGCCCCAGCACCGGCGCCAGTACCTGTCGCGCCGTCTTCTACGGCGATCACGTTGACGGTGTTGGCGGTTCTATCCGTCGCCGCCGTCGCGCTGGGGGCTTATGTGCTCGCTCCCAAGGGAGACGCGGCAGTTGCCGAGGCGAAGCCGCTCACCCCGAACGAGCCGACGTCGCCGCAAGTCGTCGCCGCCAAGTTGCCGGTGGAAAGCAACGGCTCCGCCGCCAGCAAGGCGCCGACGGAGAAGACCGGGCCAGCAACCAGCACGCCGCCGAAGACGGAGCCCGGTCTCAAGAAGCTCGAGTCGCCGATCCCGGGGATTGACCAGCAGAAGATCAACGCGGCGATCGAGCGGGGCGTCGCGTACCTGCGAACGCAGAATTTCGCGAAGAACAAGGTCGACCGCCATCAACTTGGCCACGTCTCCTTGGCGGGGTTGACGTTCCTCGAAAGTCAGGTGCCGGCTGACGACCCCGACGTCGCGTCGTACGCCGAGTTTGTACGCCGCAATGCTCCCGCATCGAAGTGGACCTACGACATTTCTTTGGCGATCCTTTTCCTTGATCGGCTCGGCGACGCCCAGGATCGTCCGTTGATTCAGACGCTCGCCTTTCGACTCATCGCCGGGCAGGACGACACCGCGGGTTGGGGGTATGTGTGCACACTGGTGTCGCCGAACGACCAACAGGCATTGCAGCGGCACTTGACGCAAACGCGGCCCACGACGTCCGACCGCGTGAACCTCGACCGGGTTCGCTCGGCCAACGCGCCGAGGCTCGCGCCCAAGAGTTCGCTGCCCAGCGCCCAGAAGTTGCCGACGGCGCTGCAATCGATTCCGTCGGTCGCGCTGTCGGCGCCGAAGAAGTCAGGCAAGGACAGCGACAATTCCAACACGCAGTTTGCGCTGCTGGCGTTGTGGGCGGCGCGGCGCAACGACGTGCCGGCGGAAAAGGCGCTGCTGCTGGCGGACCAGCGTTTCGAGACGTCGCAGAACGGCGACGGCGGCTGGGGATATCGCCTACGAAACCCCACGCGGCACACGATGACCTGCGTCGGGTTGCTGGGGCTGGCGCTGGGGCATGGCTCGCTGCTCACCAAGCAGGAAGGCGAGAATCCGGCGCCCGCCGACGCCCCTGCAGACCCGCTCATCCAGCAAGGCATCAACAAGTTGGGGAGCTACCTCGGCGCCGTCCGCACGGATCCGGATGCTGTCAAGGGGATCGAGAATCTTTACCTGCTCTGGTCTGTCGAACGGGTGGCGATGCTGTACAATCTCAAAACCATCGGCGGCAAGGATTGGTACGGCTGGGGAGCCCAAATGTTGGTGCTGCGACAGTCCCCGGACGGCAGCTTCCGATCCACAACTTCGTATTCCCCGACCGTGGATACCTGTTTCGGTCTCCTTTTTTTGAATAGGTCCAACCTGGTACAAGATTTGTCGAGTCAGCTTCAGCGCCGGCTCGCCATCACCGATCCGCAAAGCTCGGGAGCGAAGCCGGAGTGATCGAGGGGGATGGGGGGAGAGTTCGCCATGTCGGTTCAAAAGGTGGTCTGCACGCACTGCCAGTCGGCGCTCAAATCGGATCGTCCGATACCCGCTGGCACGCAGCTCAAGTGCCCGCGTTGCCAGAAGGTGTTTGCCGTCAGCTACGCTCCGGCAGCGGTCGGCGCCGGCGCGTCGCGGCCGCCGTCGGGCGAAAGCCTCCGCACCGGCCCTTTGCCGCAACTCCCCGGTTCGACGCGGCCGCCGTCGGGCGAAGGCATCCGCCCCGGCACTTTGCCGCAGGTTCCTGCTTCCTCACGGCCCCTATCGGGCGACTCCATTCGCCCCGGCCCGCTACCGCCGATGCCCCAAGCCGCGACGTCTTCCCCCAGCGGCAGCTTCCGCCCCGGCGTCTTGCCGCCCGTGCCGGCGCCGACCGCTCCGCACAAACCCAATCGCACCCTGCGCCTCGCCATCGTCTTGTTCGTCATGCTGCTCTTCGTCGGCGGCATCGGCACGACCTTGACGCTACTGCTCCGCGCCGAGAACAACAACTCGAAGGAAGTCGCCGCTGCCCAGAACAACGAATCGGAGACCGCTCCCTCCGTCAACGTCCCTCCTCCTGGCGCCGTCCCGACGAAGCCCGCGCCCCCCCCCGCGAAGGCCGTCAAGCCTCTCATTGAACTCAAACCTGAGGAAGACAAGAGAGTCAAAGCGATGGTCGACAAGAACATCGAATGGCTCAAACGCGAACAGAAAGGCCCGGGCTTCTGGGGCAAGCTTTCCCCCAACGTCTCTCAGGATCAACTGACGCTCACCGAAACGGCGCTCGTCATGCTCACCTTGCTCGAGTGCGGCGTCAGTCGCAACGATCCTGCGCTCGTCAAAGCACGTGCCGTCCTCGTGCCGCAACTCGCCAAGATGACGCAGGTCCAATCGATTGCCATCGCGATTTTGTTGTTGGAAAAGCTCAACGACGAGGCGGACAAGGATCTCCTCGAAATGCTCGCCTTACGCCTCATGGCCGCGCAGCGTGCGAACGGCGCCTGGGCCATGCCCGTCCCCGACGATTATCTTTCGAAACAAGAATTGCGAGAATTTAGCGAGCTACTCAAAGCGATCAAGCTGCAAACGCGGGACGCGTATTCCAAAGCGCTGGGGGATAAATGGGGCAAGACGTCGGGCAAGATCAAGTCGCTGCCCATGATGGAGGATCCGCCCACGACCGCTGACAAGTACAACACAGGCGATGGCGACAATGAGAACTCGCATTTCGCCATGCTGGCACTGTGGAAAGCTCGCGGCAAAGGCATTCCTGTCGACCGCAGCTTGCGCCTGGCGGCTGAGCGATTCAAGCACACGCAGGCCGCCGACGGCTCATGGACCGAGAAGAATCGCAAGCCGCAAGAGCATCCCGTTCTGATGGGAACCGTCGGCGGGCTTTTCGCCATGGCCGTCAGTCATGGCATCAACGACAAGATTCCCGCCGGATTCAAGAACGATCCCAAGTTCATCAAGGGCCTGGAGGCGCTCGACAAGGCGACCAAGGCCGAGGTGAAGTTCTTGGCCGAGCACATTTGGGCAGTGGAGCGGGTTGCCGTCGTCTTGCAATTGCCCAAAATCAAGGACAGAGACTGGTATCGTTGGGGGCTGCCGCTGTTGGAGAAAGGCTACAACAGTAAGGATGGCGGGGTTCGCATGGGGGATCCGGGATCGGACACGTGTCACGCCCTGTTGTTCCTCAAACAAGTAAATTTGGCGGCGGATCTGTCCGAGAAGCTGGCCGCATCGCCGCCGCCTGCGCAGAAGCCGCCGACGCCTGCGCAGAAGCCGCCGACGCCTGCTCCCAAGGGGAAAAAGTGAGACGATACCTTCGATGCGCGGCCTCGCTTCGGCGCGGCCTGCTCCTGACGACGAGCGTGCTCTGTTTGGCGCTCGCGGTGCGCGGACAGGGTTCCTCGAACCCGCTCAACGGCATCTACACGGTCACCGCTGTCGAGCCGGGCGACTCGCCCAAGCTCGATCGCGGGCAGTTCATTATCAATGAGAACACGTTCACGCGCGAATGCGAATATTTGGTCGACGTGGTCGGCGGCGGTAAGAGGTTCGAACTGCGTCATTGCTTCACCGCCATGGTTTCCTTCGATCCCAAGCGTTCGCCCAACGAAGTGAAGTTCTTCGACTCGGCGACCAAGAAGCTCGTACTCGAAGGCGTCTACGAATCCAACGACGATTCGTTGCGTCTGTGCCTCGTGCCGCTGGGCAATCCGTTGCCGACGGAAGTGGCGCCCGACAAGGAAAAGAAACAAACGGTGATTTCCCTCCGGCGCTACGGCGGAGTCAACGAAGCGAGGCCCCCGCAATGATGTGGATCGTCCCCGGAGCGGTGCTGCTCCTCTTCGCCCTCATTTCGCTTTGGCTGGGCCGTCCGAGGCCCGCCTCGATCGAGTCGCTGCGCGACCGCTTTCGCCTGCAGCGCGAGCATCTGGAGGCGCACTTCTTTCAGATCGCCGCCGCGTCCGGCAAGCCGCGCGGGCTGCGCTGGGAAGATTGCCAGTGGGAGGACGCGGTCGAATTCGCCCGCGATCGGGCCACGCGTCAGGTGCTGGCCTTCGTCGGCATCACGGTGCAATTCAGCGCCATTGAGGGAGGCGACATGGAAGGGCTCCCCGCCGTCGGCAACCTGCGGAACGCCACCGCCGTCTTTTTCTTCGAGGACGAAAACTGGCGCACCAAGGGCAAGACCGTGTTCAACCTCAATCCCGACGAAGCGCTCGAGCGTTTCCAGCTTCAGCTCGAACGACTCTCGCCTGCGTGAGTATTTCCGAGCCGGAAGCGTGAGCGACTATCGGTGCAAATCGTCGCTCTCGCTTCCGGCTCGGACGAAAGATCGTAAAACTTATCCCGCCCGAACCGCATCCGCGAATGCCCTGACATGTTTGAACGCAAACCGATTCGCCGAGCTCTGTGGAACTGGCTCGAGCGCCATCAGCATCCCTTCAACCGCGGCATCCACATGCTCGGCATTCCGCTCGCCGTGGCGGGTTTCGTGCTCCTCTTTACCGCGCCATGGACTTGGGCGCTGGCGGCGATCGCGGGAGGTTACCTGCTGCAGTGGATCGGCCATCTCGTCGAGGGGAACGACATGGGCGAATGGGCGGGCGTCAAACGTCTGCTCGGTCTGCCCTATGTCGCCATCGCTCCGCAATATCAGAAACGGGAACCCTTGCCATGAATTCGAGTGAGCCGGAGCGTTTGGCCGTGGTCGCCTACTTTCGCGAGTTGCAGGAGCGCATCTCCGCGGGGCTCGAATTGGTCGACGGCGGCGGTAAGTTTCTGGAGGATTCCTGGCAGCGCGAAGGAGGCGGTGGCGGGCGGTCGCGCGTGCTTCAGGACGGCAACGTCTTCGAAAAGGCGGGCGTCAACTTCTCCGAAGTTTTCGGCACGATGAATCCCGAATTCGCCAAGCACTTGCCCGGCGAAGGCCTCGATTTCACCGCCGTCGGCGTCTCCCTCGTCTTGCATCCGCGCAGCCCGATGATCCCGACCGTGCACGCCAACTTCCGCTTCCTCACCAAGGGGGACAAGGCCTGGTTCGGCGGCGGCGCCGATCTCACCCCGTACTACCCGTTTCGCGAGGACGTCGTTCATTTCCACCAGGTCTGGAAGGCGGTCTGCACCCGGCACCCCGCTCCGGTCGATTATCCCAAGTTCAAAACCTGGTGCGACGAGTATTTCTTCCTCCCCCATCGCCAGGAGCCGCGCGGCGTCGGCGGCATCTTTTTCGATTACCTGGGCGAGGACTTCCAGACCCTCTTCGCCTTCGTCCGCGATTGCGGCGACAACTTTCTCCGCGCCTACGCCCCCATCGCCGAGCGCTGCAAGCATCTCGCCTATGGCGAAGCCGAACGCCGATTCCAGGAGTATCGCCGGGGCAGGTATGTCGAATTCAACCTCCTCTACGACCGCGGCACCGTGTTCGGCCTCAAGACCGGCGGGCGCATCGAATCGATCCTCATGTCGCTGCCGCCGCTCGTGCGTTGGGTGTACGACTTTCATCCCGAGCCCGGTTCGCGCGAAGCGGAACTCTACGACGTCTACCTGAAACCCAGGGACTGGGCCGAGGAGATCGTATGACCGGTTCCCTACGCGATATCTTGCAGGTGCTGATGCGTCGCGAAGCGCTGCCGGAAGATTGGCTGCGCGGCATGCTCGGGCGCATGATGACGCCGGAATGCCCGCCGGAAGAATCGGCGGCGTTTCTCGTGGCGCTGCGCATGAAGGGAGAGACGTCGGCGGAACTCGCGGTCGCCGCCGAGGTGTTGCGGGCGCACATGGTCCGCTGGGACGCCGGCCAGGGGGTCGTCGACACCTGCGGCACCGGCGGCGACGGCACGGGCACGTTCAACATCAGTACCGCCGCCGCCATCGTCCTCGCCGGCGCCGGGGTTCCCGTCGTCAAGCACGGCAACCGCTCCGTTTCCAGCACCAGCGGCAGCGCCGACGTCCTTGCAGCATTGGGCGTTCCGCTCGAGAACGGCCCCGAGGAAGCCCGCCGCAGCCTCGACCGCGCCGGCCTGGCGTTCTGCTTCGCCCCGCGCTTTCATCCCGCGCTCAAGCACGTCGCTCCGGTCCGCAAGGCCCTCGGCATCCCGACGCTTTTCAATTGTCTCGGCCCGCTCGTCAATCCCGCTGGCGCCACGCGTCAAGTGTTGGGCGTCGGTCGGCCGGAACTGCTCGACCTGATGGCGGGCGCGCTAGCCAAGCTCGGTACGACGCGCGCGTGCCTCGTCTGCAGCGATGACGGCCTCGACGAAGTCAGTCTATCCGCGCCGACGCAGGTGCGTGAAGTTCGCGGCAACGTGGTGACGTCGCACGTCTGGACGCCGGACGATTTCGGGCTGCCGACGGGCCGCTTGAGCGATCTGAAAGTCGGAAGCGCTGCGGAGAGCGCCGAGCGCATCCGCGGATTACTCCAGGGCGAAGCGGGGCCGGCGCTGGACATCGTACTCGCCAACGCCGCGGTCGGGCTTTTGGTCGCGGAACGTGTGGAGGATTTGCAGTCCGGCGTGGAGTTGGCACGCGCTGCGGTCATGAGCGGCAAGGCGGCCGAGGTGTTGCGGCGGCTGGCATCCTAAAGGCGAGCGGCGGACGTAAGTCCCCCGGTGCGTCACGCACCTGCAAAAGCGCGTGCAGTTTAAACGCTTTTTACAGAAAATAACGTACCGGGGGACTTACGTCCCCCGCTCGCCGGAGGGGCCGTTGTCCGCCGTCAAACTCGAAACGCTGCTCGTGCATGCCTGGGAAAATCATCCGCTGTACCGCGACCTGTGGCAGTCGGCCGGCTGGACGCGCGCTCCGCAAATCGAGGAATTTGCCCGACTGCCGCTGACGACGAAGGACCAACTCTTGGCCCGTCAGGCGGACCTGTGGACGTACCCGCCCGCCCGCTACACGCGTCTGCATCAGACCAGCGGCACCAAGGGGACGCCGCTCCGTTGGCTCGATACGCCCGAGAGTTGGCAGTGGATGCTCGGCTGCTGGCGGCAGATTTACGCCTTCGCGAAAGTCGACCGCGGCGACCGTTACTTCTTTCCGTTCTCGTTCGGACCATTCCTGGGCTTCTGGACGGCGTTCGAGGCGGCGCTCGGCATGGGAGCGCTCACCATCGCCGCCGGGGGCATGAGCAGCGCGGCCCGATTGCGGCTGTTGCTCGATCAGGAGGCGACCGTCATTTGCTGCACGCCCACCTACGCCCTGCACCTGGGCCAGACGGCGCTCGACCTCGGCATCGACCTGAAAGCGAGTAAAGTGCGCCGACTCATCGTGGCCGGCGAACCGGGCGGCAGCATCCCCGCAACGCGCCAGCGCATCGAGGAACTTTGGCAGGCCCGCGTCATCGATCACAGCGGCATGACCGAAGTTGGTCCGATGACGGTTGAATGTTTTGAGCACCCGGGCGGTCTACATGTACTGGAGGACGATTTTTTCGTCGAGGTGCTGGACGAATCGGGCCAGCCCGCGGCCATGGGCGAGTTGATTGTCACGAACCTGGGCAGGCTCGGCAGTCCGGTGATCCGCTACCGCACCGGCGATCTGGTTCGCATCGATCCGGAGCCGTGCCCGTGCGGCAGTCGATTTCTGCGGTTGGCAGGCGGCATCCTGGGCCGCACCGACGACATGGTGCCGATTCGCGGCAACAACTTCTATCCCAGCGCGATGGAAGGCGTGCTCCGAAGATTCGCCGAGGTCGTCGAGTATCGGGTGGAGATCGACGCGTCGAATCCGCTCGCGGAGTTGCTGGTGCAGGTGGAGCTGCGCGAGGGAACGCCGGCCGATTTCGCGGGGAAGTTGGCGGGCGTGATCCGCGACGAATTGCTGTTTCGCGCGGAGGTCGAGGTGGCGGCGCCGGGAACTTTGCCTCGATTCGAGATGAAAGCCCAGCGAATTCATAAAAAGAGATGAGAAATAAAACCCAAGCCCAGGGGTGAGGTACTCCGAACCCCCTGGGATATTTGTCCTGCAAAAGCAATCCTTCCGCCTCCGAGGACTTCATGAAACCGCTCGCATTCTCACTCATCGCGATCGCCTTGCTGCCGTGGGGCGCCTCCGCCGCCGACTGGACCAACTGGCGCGGCCCCAATCACGATGGCGTCTCCGCTGAGGGCAACCTCCCAGCGAAGTGGTCGCCCGAAGGCGAAAACCTCATCTGGAAAGCCCCCTTCGGCTGCCGCTCCACGCCCCTCATCATGAAGGGGCGCGTCTTCCTTCTCAACTACGACGAAAAGATCGTCAACGGCGCCGCCCTCCCGGATTCCATCCAGGAACGGATCATGGCCCTCGACGAGAAGACCGGCAAAGTCATCTGGGAAATGAAGTTCAACGTCTATCACACCGACATCGTTACCGTCCGGCTCGGCTGGACCAACATGACCGCCGACCCCGAGACCGGTTACCTCTACGCCCACACCACGGCCGGCTATCTCTTCTGCATCGATGCCATGGGCAACGAGCCCAAGATCGTCTGGCAACGGCAGCTCACCGAAGAATTTGGCCGAGTCTCCGGCTACGGCGGACGTCTGACCAGCCCCGCGCTCTTCGAGGACATGATCATCGTCGGCATGGTCAACTCCAGCTGGGGCAATCACGCCAAGGGGGGCAATCGCCTCGTCGCACTCAACAAATCGACCGGCGCCGTCGTCTGGTGGGCCGATCCCACCAGCCTCCCGAAAGATACCTATTATTCCTCGCCCGTGGTCGGACGCATCGGCGGACAGGATCTCGTCATCACCGGCAGCTGCGACGGCTACGTCCACGCCATCAAGGCGCGCACCGGCGAAGTCCTCTGGTCGCACAAGTTCGGGCAAGGGTCCGTCAACAGCACCGCCATCGTTCACGGCGACCGCATCTACATCGGCCATGGCGAAGAAAATCCCGAGTCGGGCAACAATCATCAGGGCCGAGTTCTCTGCATCGACGGTTCGGGCGGCAAGCCCAAGGTCGTCTGGCAGGAGGACGACGTGAAGGCGCGTTACACCACGCCGATCTTGCACGAAGGCAAGCTCTACATCACGGACGACATCGCCAAGCTCTTCTGCTTCGACGCGGACAAGGGCAAGCTTCTCTGGACCTACACCTACGGCCGGAACGCCCGCGGCAGCCCGACGCTCGCAGACGGCAAGATCTACGTCGGCGAGGTGAATTCCAAGTTCCACATCCTCGACATCAAGACCGCCGCCAAGAAGAAGCGCCTGCACGAGCAATTCTTCCCCGCGCTCCACTCCGTCTCCGACGTCGAGTGCAACGGCACGCCGGCCGTCGCCAATGGACGAGTCTTCCTTTCGACCAGCGAAGAAACCTATTGCATCGGCCTCAAAGATCCCGGCATCGCGCCGAGTTCGAAGCAGGCGTCGCCGTCCCCCAAGCCGGGTGCACCGGCAACGCTGTCCATTTACCCGGCCGAGATCACGATCCACCCCGGCGAGACGTTCGAGTTCAAGCTGCGGACGCATGACGCTCAAGGGTTTCCAGCCGGTGAGGTCGATGCCTCGAAGGTGGAATGGAAAATGGGCACCCCGCCCCTTCCGCCGGGCGCCAAGGTTGCCCCGCCGCCGCTCGAAGGGACGATTAAGGCCGGCACGCTCACCGTCGATTCCAAAAAGCCGACTCAGCATGGGTACGTGGAGGCCACGTTCGGCAAGCTCGTCGGCAAAGCCCGCGTGCGCGTCGCGCCCAAGCTCCCCTACAGCCAGGACTTCAGCAAAGTTCCCGATGGCGCCGCCCCCATGGGCTGGGTCAACACCACCGGCAAGTTCTACGTCGCCACCGATAAGAACGGCGAGAAAGTCCTCAAGAAAGTCAACGACAAGGCCAGCCCCCTCGTCGCCAAGGGCAACGCCTACATCGGTCTCCCCGGTCTCAAGGACTACACCATCGAATGCGACGTTCTCGGCACCAAGGTCGGGGCCGACATGCCCGACGTCGGCGTCGTCAACAATCGCTACACCCTCATGCTCGCCGGCAACATCCAGCGGCTCCGCATCGTCTCCTGGGACGCGCTGCCGCGCGTCGACGCCACCGTCACCTTCCCCTGGAAGGACGGCGTCTGGTATCGTCTCAAGCTGACGACCGAGGTCAAGGGCGACAAGATCGTCGTCAAGGGCAAGGCCTGGGATCGCACGCAAGCCGAGCCCGCGGCCTGGACCGCCGAGGTGACGGATAGCTATCCCAATCTCGAAGGCGCCCCCGCGCTCTACGGCTATGTCACCGGCATCCCCCAGGGAGGCAACGGCACCGACGTCCTCTACGACAACGTCACCATCAAACCCAACGGCAAGTAAATTGCACTTTCGCGAACCGCCCCGTTCGCACTAGACTAAGGCATCCTCACCGTTTCCACGGAGCACCCTCGCATGCAATCCTATCCGCAACTCAAACGTTGGCTGGCGGCGGGAATCACCCTCGGCGTCGTCACTGCGCTCGTCGTTTCCCTCAAGTTCCTTGGCGGCGACGCAGCGCCGCTCGCCCCAACGCCCGCTCAAGCGCAACCCGCGGCCCAAAACCCCGGCGACTGGGCCGTCTACGGCGGCAACGCCTCCCGTAACATGGTCAACACCGTCGTCACCGGGCTCCCTGCCGAGTTCGATCCCGATACCAAAACCAACATCCTCTGGGAAGCGTCCCTCGGCTCCAAGGCCTACGGCGGACCCATCGTTGCCGGCGGACGCGTCTTCATCGGCACCAACAACCAGAAGCCGAGAAATCCCAAGGACGTCACCCTCAACGAAAAAGGCGAGCCGACGCCGATCGACATGGGCGTCCTCATGTGCTTCGACGAGAAGACCGGCGCGTTCAACTGGCAGAAGACGTTCAACAAGCTCGCCGCCGGCCGAGTCGTCGATTGGCCGCTCGAAGGCCTCTGCTCCAGTCCCGCGGCTGAAGGGGACGTCATCTACTACGTCAGCAACCGCTGCGAAGTCATCTGCGCCAACGTCAAGGACGGCTCCGAAGTCTGGAAGCTCGACATGATCGACAAGCTCGGCGTCTTCCCGCACAATCTCTCCGTCTGCTCGCCCCTCGTGGTCGGCGACGATCTCTTTATCATCACCGCCAACGGCGTCGACGAAGGCCACATCAACGTCCCCGCGCCGAAGGCGCCGAGCTTCCTCAAGCTCGAGAAGAAGACCGGCAAAGTCCTCTGGAGCGACAACGCCCCCACGGTGCAGCTCACGCAGCTCGATCAAGTCGGCGCGGGAGCCGGGTTCTTCAAGAACCTCGTCAACCAGGGCAAACTGATCCAGCACGGCCAATGGTCCAACCCCGCGCACGGCATCGTCGACGGCAGCCCGCAGGTCATCTTCCCCGCCGGCGACGGCTGGGTGTACGCCTACGACCCGCGCAGCGGCAATCTCATCTGGAGGTTCGACTGCAATCCCAAGGACGCCGAGTACAAGCTGGGCAGCACCGGCACGCGGAATGACTTCATCGCGACGCCGGTCATTTATAAGAACAAGGTGTACATCGCCACGGGTCAGGATCCCGAACACGAGATCGGCGTCGGCAACTTGTGGTGCATCGACATGACCAAGAAAGGGGACGTCTCGCCCGACCTCGTCACCGACGCCTCGGTTTGGCCCCCCAAGACCAAGCCCAATCCCAACTCCGCCGAGGTGTGGCGTTACGGCGGGGCCGTGCCTGCGAAAGAGCGCGGCAAGCTCGGCAAAAACTACTACTTCGGCCGAACCATGTCGACTTGCGCCATTCATGACGATCTCGTCTACGCCGCCGAGCTTTCCGGCTGGATCCACTGCTTCGACGCCAAGACCGGCAAGGTTCACTGGTCGCACGACACCGAGGCTTTCACCTGGAGTTCTCCCTATTTGGTCGACGGTAAAGTCTATTTCGGCAACGACGACGGTACGCTGACCGTGTTCCAGCACGGCAAGGAGAAGAAGATCCTGAGCGAGATCGTGTTCAAGGGCCGAATCCGCGCAACCCCCGTCGCCGCGAACGGCGTCCTCTACGTGATGACCGAGAGCAAGCTCTACGCCATCGGCAAGAAGTAAGCGAGCGAAAGCCCAGGGATGGCTATCCCTGGGTATTCGAACCCCAGGGATAGCCATCCCTGGGCTTTCTATTCCTCCGTCTTCCATCATGGGCTCCCCACATGCTGCGTTATAAGTTCGCCGTCCTCGTGCCGACCGTTCTCCTGGGGCTAGGCGTAATCGCCTATTCCTACCAGACGTACTTCCAGAACGCCAAGGACGAGGGATCCTCCGGCTGCCGGCTCTGCAGAAAATGCTGCGACGCCCCGTCGCGCTCGCAGGCGTTCTTCACCGCCGCCCCGAACGCGCCGGCGCCGAATGTCCCCGCCCAGGCGCTCTTCGGCGGCACTCCCCAACGCAACATGGTCAACAACACCGACAAGAACATCCCCATCGACTGGGACAAGGGGGGCAAGAACATCAAGTGGGTCGCCGACCTCGGCAAGGCGTCTTACGGCGGACCCGTCATCGCGAACGGCATCGTCTACGTTGGCACCAACAACGAACGGCCCCGCGATCCCAAAGTCGACGGCATCCGCTCCATCCTCATGGCCTTCAGCGAAGCCGACGGCAAGTTCCTCTGGCAAAACGACCATCCCCTCCCCCCGGACGCCTCTTACGACGAAGTTCGTAAGCTGGGGCTCCTGTCCACGCCAACCGTCGAGGGAGATCGGCTCTACTACGTCATTCCCAACGCCCAACTCATCTGCGCCGAAGCCAAGACCGGCAAGATCGTCTGGACCCTCGACATGCACAAGCAGCTCAAGGTCCACACCTTCCACTGCGCCAACGGCTCTCCCGTCATCCTGGGCGACAAGCTCTTCCTCGTCACCGGCAACGGCACCGATGAAGACGGCGAAATCCCCGAGCCCGGCGCCCCCAGCTTCCTCGCCGTCAACAAGGCCGACGGCAAGGTTGTCTGGCAGAGTTCGCTCCCCGGCAAAGATATCTTCGACGGCCAATGGTCCAACCCCGCGATCGCCGTCGTGAAGGGCAAACCCCAGATCATCTTCCCCGGCGGCGACGCCGTCCTCTACAGTTTCAACCCCGACGACGGCAAGCTGATCTGGAAGTGCCACTGCGCTCCGGGCCAAAAAAAGGGGGACAGCCCGTTCGCCAACATCATCTCCACGCCGGTCGTGCACGACGAAAAAGTCTACGTCGGCCTGGGCGTCTACCCCGGCGCCCCGACCGTGCCGCGCTCGACGCACTTCGTCTGCATCGACGCCACCAAGACCGGCGACGTCTCTCCTGTGAGCTACAATGCGAAGGACGCCGGCAACAAGAACTCCGCCCTGGTCTGGGCGTTCGGCGGCAAGATCGAACCTGCCCCCAAGATCACCGAACGCCAGGTCAATTTCGGTTCGACCATCAGCACCTGCGCCGTGCACGACGGGCTCGTCTACATCTGCGAAGAGACCGGCTTCATCCACTGCCTCGACGCCAAGACCGGCGAGCGTTACTGGAACTTCGACCTCAAGGGCGCCGTCTGGGGTTCCCCTTACGTCGTCGACGACAAGGTGTACGTCATCATGGAGGACGGCATCGTTTCGATCTTCAAGCTCGGCAAAAAATTCGAGCCGCCGATCGCCGAGATCGAGATGGATTCGGGCGTCATGCACAGCACGCCGGTGGTCGCCAACGGGACGCTGTACTTGATGACGCATTCGAAGCTCTTCGCCATCGCCGAGAAGAAGTGACGCGCCATGGTAAAGCCGCCGCCCGATCTCTGGACCCTCGCCTTCGGCCGACCGCAAATCGACCCGCACGACCTGGCGGCGGCGGCCGAAGAATTGGCGTGCAAGTCCGATCTCGATTATCGTTCCCGGCTTCTCATCCGCGATAGCGTACAAGCACTTCGCGGGTATTGGGGCGATGCCCGCGTCGATCGCTGGCTGGCGAAGCTCCCGGTTCACAGCGAGATCGCGGAAATCGAGGCCTATGAGTTCGACAAGATCGGCTTTCCATCCCTGCGGAAAAGGCTCATGGACAAGTTGCTGCCCAAAACGATCCGCCAATATTTTCAAGATCTCGGCAAGAGCGTCCGCAAGCGTACGCACATCGATATCGCCGGCGCCGTGGCGCTCATTCTGCCCGGTTACGTCGAACGATCCACGGGCGATATCGACGTCGTCGGCGAAGTGCCCGAGGAGATCCGTAACAACCATTCTTTACTGGAAAACCTTGAGGCAGAACATGGGCTGCAACTGGGTCACGTGCAGACGCACTACTTCCCCTCCGGATGGTCGGAACGCGTGCATGCGTTCGAGATCTACGACCAGTTGGAGGTCAGCCTGGTCGATGTCTACGACGTGTTTCTTAGTAAACTCTTTAGTGCGCGTTTGAAAGATCGCAGCGATCTCAACCTCTTGGTTCCACAGCTCGACAAGGAGACAATTCTCGTCAAACTTCGCTCCACCTGCTCGGGGTTCCTCGGTCTCCCCAGGTTACGAGGGTTGGCGGCGGATAACTGGAAATTCATCTTCCTCGAAGACTTCCCCGCCTCTTGAATTCGACTCCAGCCCGCCTTACAAATCACTTCAACGATCTCCTTTTCAGGAACCCACCCTCATGAGCATGACTCCCGCACAAGCCAAGGAAAAACTCGACGCCCACACGCGCGAAATTATCGAATGGCACTTCAACCCCGAAACCGGCTCCCCCTTCTGGGTCGACGCCGCCTCGGGTAAGAATCCACTCATCAAACTGACTTTCGACCCGCGCAAGGAAGTCAAAACCTTCGAAGACCTTCGCAAGTTCCCCCTCTTCGAAGACGATTGGCTCCGCGGCGGACCCGTGCGGCGCTGGCAGCCCAAGGCCCTCTGGAACAAACCGACCTACGTCTTCGAGACCGGCGGCACCACTGGCATCCCCAAGAGCCGAGTCGTCGTCGAAGATCACTGGATCGACTACGAAGTCTTCAGCGATTCGCTCCCCGACAAGTATTTCCCCAAGGGCTCCAACTGGCTCATGCTCGGACCCTCCGGCCCGCGCCGGCTGCGCCTGGCCGTCGAGCATCTCGCCCAGCATCGCGGCGGCATCTCCTTCTGCGTCGATCTCGATCCGCGCTGGGTCGTCAAGCTCATCAAGAAGGGTTGGATGGAGCACCTCAAGGCCTACCAGGAACACATCATCGACCAGGTGATGTCGATCCTCTCCGCCGGGCACGACATCAAGTGCGCCTTCATGACGCCCAAGCTGCTCGACGCGCTCGCCGGTCGCCTGGAGAAGGAAGGTTCGAGTTTGTCCAAGGCGGGCTTCACCGGCATCTTCTGCGGCGGCACCGAAATGACGTCGCAGTGGATTCGCTTCGCGATGGAAGAGTATCTAGGCCCCGACATCTACATCGCTCCCACCTACGGCAACACGCTGATGGGGCTCGCCGCGTCGGAACAGCCGACCGCAGCCGACGGGTACAAGATCGCCTACTACGCGCCGCAGCCGCGGGCCGTGGTCGAGATCGTCGACTTCGAGGATCCGATGAAGGTGGTGCCGTACGGTCAGGACGGCCGGGTGAAGTTGACGACGCTCACAAAGGAGTTGTTCGTGCCGGGCTTCCAGGAACGCGACGAGGCGGTGCGCGAGAAGCCGTCGGCGAAGTACCCGTGGGACGGGTGCAGCGGCGTGAAGCCGTACCGCGCGTTCGCCTCGACGACGGTCGTCGGCGTGTATTAAGGCGGGCAATCGCCGATATTGGGCGGGCCAGACAGAGAATCTGGCCTGCCGCAAGACCGTCCGCTCCTGCGGGCCAGACAGAGTGTCTGGCCTACCGTTACCGCACGGTTAGGCCTGCCGCAAGACCGTCCGCTCCTGCGGGCCAGACAGAGTGTCTGGCCTACCGTTACCGCGCGGTTAAGTATTCCATTCCGCGGTAGGCCAGACACTTTGTCTGGCGGCCGCATGAACCGAATCATGGAACGCACGGTTCGGCCACGAATCACACCAATCCGCGCCAGAGTCGGCCGAACCAGTCGATTGCCAGCAATCCCACGAGCAGAAGCAGCAGCGTGCCGTTGTTCCACAGGTCGATGCTGTCGCGTTCGATCTGCGTCTGGGAGGCGCCGGCGGCGACGGGCCAGGTTTCGGGCGACGTCAGATCGATCAGGCTGCCGCCGGTCCCTTCTGCCAGCCGCAAAAGGCCGGCGCGATCCGCGTCTTGCGGCTCGGTTTCGCTGGTCGGTTCGTCGAACTCGACCAGAACGGTTCCCTTGGCGCTGATCTTGCCTTCGAGCATAAGCTGGGCGGAGACCGTATGCATGCCGACCTGCTCGGAGACGAACTCCGTACGGTAGCGCAGCGCATCCGCAGGGTCGGCGACGAAGACCAGCGGCGCCAAACTGCCGTCGGGGAGCGTGACGCTTCCTTTCAGAATCGGCTGCTCCATCTTTTGCCGAGTCTGAATCTCCGCCTCGACGGCGATCTTCCCTCCGACCGAAGCCTTACTCCGCAGCGGCGTGAGCCAAATTTGCACCGGGCCTAGCAGCGGACGCGTCGGCGTCAAGGCGCGCAGCGCCTGCTGCCAGAACACCGTGTACGGCGTCACCGCCTCCCCCACCGCCGCCATCGTGTGCCACTTGTACAACGTGTCGGTCCCTACGAACAATACCCGGCCCTTGCCCACCGTGTGTTCCGCGAGAAGTATATATGGCTGAGCCTTTTCCTTCTTATATTCTCGCGCCTCGATCAGCACCGTCGCCTGCGGCGTCTTGCCCTGCACGGGATAGATGCGATCGACCAGCGCCAGATTGTCGGTCCCGCCGGGGAGCTTGAAGAAGAACGGCGAGTCGGCCGCATCCGGACGCAACCGCGACTCGGCCGGTGCTTCGATCGGTTTGCCCGAATCGGTCGTGAGCCGAACCGGCAACAGTCCGTCGAACTCCCGAATCGTAGCGAGCGTTCCGAGCCTTGGTCCGGCGATCACCACCAGCGATTTGCCCTCGTCGTGCACCAGTCGCGCCAACGCGGACGCCAGCCCGCGCTTCCACTTCGAAACTTCCGCGTCGCCCAGGATGAATACATCGAACGCTTCCAGGTCGGCCGGGTTCTCCGGATAGTCGGTGAGCGTCACGCGCCGGTCGGGCGATGCGAACTGCGAGAACGTCTTTCGCCCGCGCGGCAGCATGGCGGTGAAGCGAAAGCTCGGATCGTTGTCGACTACCTGCTGTAGGTATTTGTACTCCCAGCGCCAGGTGTCTTCGAGAATGAGAATCTCGTACTTCTGATCGAGCACCTGCACCGCATGCTTGTGGGCTGGGCCAGCCTCGGCGTCCGCGGACGAAATCGCGACTTCGTATGTGTGCAAGCCGCTCCCCACGGGCCGAAGCGCGACGTCGAGCGACTGCTCAGATTTGCCCGCGGTCAGCGTTTCTTCTTTCTCGAGCAGCGTCTTGCCCTCTTCCATCAACTTGAGCGTCACCTTCCGCGCCGTCGCCGGCAGATTCCGAATGGTGACGCGCAGCGGCGTCTCCGAGCCGAGTAGCACCCGCGGCGGACTTTGCACGCGGACGATCTCGACGCGGGCCGCACGCGGCCTGGAACCCGCCGGCGGAGCTAACACGTCGATCTTCGCGAAACGATCGACAGCCACCGTGAGCGGATCGTTCAGACTCTGATCGATCCCGTCGCTCGCCAGCAGGATATGACGCGGCTTGCGGCCCTGCGCCTCCTCCTGCGCGAACAGCGACTGCAAACTCTCCGCCAGCAGCGTCGTCTTGCCCTCGGGTTTAATCGCGGCAAACGGGCCGTTCTTCAGGCTGCGCGCCTTGGAGTCGAACGTGTATTGGCGAATTTGAAAGCGCTCGCGGAGGGTTCGGCCTAATTCGCCGTCGTCGAGTTCGGCGGTCAGCTTGCTCCAGCGATCGGCAGCGTTCATGCTGCCGGTGCCGTCGACGAGGACGACGAGTTCGGGGAGGAGGACCCGGCTGCGATTGAAGGTGAGATGAGGCGGGAAGAGGATGAGGGCGAAGACGGCGATCGCCAGCAGACGGACGCCGGCGAGGAAGGCGTTCCAGCGCCAGTCGATGCCGCGCTGCGCCAGCACGAGGACGCCGAAGATGACGGCCGCGACGAGGGCGCCGAGCAGCGAGAGACTGATCCAGGCGGGAAATAGAGGAGGCGTGGAGAAAATTTGGCTGGGGCTCATACGCTTGCCTCCTCGCTGGGCCGAAACAGCCCGCGCTGATAAATCACCGATGCCGTCGCCGTCGGATTGACGCGTGGGCACAGCCAATATCCGTAAATAGTTTCGACCAGGAGCAACACCCCGACCAGGAGCAGCAGCCAGGGCCAGGATTGCTCGCCCGTCTTCCAGCGCTCGCGAACTTCATCGGGCGTGAGCGTCTGCACGTCGACGGGCTGCCACCAACTCTTGAGGGCGGCCGGGTCCATCGGCGCGAGCAGGCTGTCGCCGCGAGGGACGTTGACGACAAAGCGCAGCTCCTTGTCGGCTTGCTTCACGACATAAATGCCCGTTTCGTCGGCGTTTTCCAGGTGCAGCCAGGGATCGCCGCGGAGGACGCGGGCGTTGGCGGTGCGCGTTTGGCCGGCGGGCGTCACGACCTCGATCGGCGCCTGGCGATCCCAGTCTTTAAGGAGAAGCTGAACATCGTCGCCGACGAGCCAGCTCGATTTGCCGACGCCGCCGGCGAGGTAGGCGACCAGGCGATCGATGAGCGGCGTGAAGGCGGCGGTCTTGGCAAGGCCGCTCAGGTCGGTGCTCGCGCTGGTGTTGAAAAAGACGACGCGCCCGGCCGCTAGCGGACGTTCCACCAGCGCCGGAGTGCCGTCCTGGAAGCGGGCGAGCACGCGGTCGGCGGGGGCGAGTTCGCCTTCCATCTCGGCATGTTGGTGGTAGATGACCTTGGCCAGATCGCTGAGCTTGGGATCCGCGAGTGCCGCCAGCACCGGATGCGACCAGCGCACTTCGGTCCACAGGCTCGGTTCCTCGCTGGCGTTGCCGAACTTGAGTTTGAACGGCAGCAGCCCCAGCTCCGGCTGGGCCGCATTGAAGAGCTTGGCGTTGTACTTGGTCAGATCCCCGCCCAGAAAGAGAACGAGCCCCGCGCCCGCGCGCACGCGCTGCTCCAGTTTCTCGACCAACGGTTCGCTGAGATCGCTCACGCCGGTCAGAAATATTACCTGCGCCTGGCTCACGTCGTCGGGCAGCGCCTGGCCCGACTGTTTTTCGAGGATTTCGACGCTCTGCTTCCCCTTGTCCTTGAGCGACTGCAGTGCCGTCTTGACGAAGACGGACGTGAGTCGCCCGTCGGTATCGCGGTCGTTGTCCGATTCGAGCACGAGTACGCCACGCTGCCCCACGTCCGAGAGCGGCAGGTAAAACGTGTCGTCGCTGGCGAGCCCATCGCCCGGTTCCAGGTGGATCTTGACGATCTTCCCCTTCAACTCAAGTGCCGGCAACTGAAACTCGCTCCGCGCCACCCGGCCGGGGACCAGTTCGATTTCTTGACGCTGCTCGGGGAAGTCGCCGCCGATCACGACGTAATGTTTGCCTTTGATCTCGGCATTGGAGCCGACGTCGATTTCGACGAACTGCTTCTCGCCGTAGCCGTAGGAACTCGCGGAGGCGATCCAGGCGTTCGCGGGCGCCGGCAATCCGACGTCGATGATCTCGAGACGGACCTGGCGCGGCGTCGTCTTGAGATAGCCGACGAAATCCTGGATCGCCGACTGTTGCCAGCCCGCTTCGGGATTGTCCGTGAAGAAGACGAGTTCGATCGGCCGAACGTCGTCCCCGGCCGAGACCAGCGACTGCAGCGCCGGCAGCACCGCACTGAGCTGCGTATCGAGCAACCCCGGTTGCAGGGCCGCGAGCTTCCCCTTGAGGCTGAGGGCATCGTCGACCCAGGGCGAGATCACACGCGCCCGGCTATCGACCGCGACCAGCGCCGTGCGGTCGCCGGCGATCGCCTTGTCGAGCCGCGCCAGCGCCAGCTCGCGCGCCAGCTTCCCGGGCGTCATTTGCGTGCCGGTCGTGTAGCCCATGCTTCGGCTCACGTCGACGATGACGATGCGATCGGTCGGCACGCCCGAATCACTGCCGCGAAAGAACGGCTGCGCCAGCGCCAGTACGAGGAACGTGATGATCCCGGCCCGCATCAGGAACAGGATCCACTGATGCCACTGGATGCGCCGCGACATCTTCTGATGCGACGCCCGCAGCCAGCGCAGCGAGCTGAACGGCGTCGGCTTCATCTTCCGCGGCTTGAACAGATGCACGATGATCGGGATCGCCAACAGCGTCAGGCCGAGCAAGGCGCCAGGAACGAGGAAACTCATTTGCGGCTCCGGCTACGGCGATTGAGGTACGCGGTGAGGGCCTGGTCGTATGTCTGCTTCGTGTTCACGAGTTGATAGTCAATGCCCATCTCCGTCAGGCCTTTCTTGTAGAAGGCGGTCAGTTCGCGCATCTGCTCGAGATACGCCGAGCGCAGCGTGGCGGGGTCGACTTCCATGTCCTCGCCGGTCTCGAGATCGCGGAGCAAGGCGGGGCTGGTGAAGTTAAACTCCTGCTCGGTCGCGTCCTGCACGTGGAAGACGATGACGTCGTGCCGATGCCCGGCCAGCAGCTTTATCGCCCGGATCGTCTCTTGCGGATCGTCGATGAGATCGCTGATGAGGACGACGAGCCCCCGGCGTTTGATGTTGCGGACCATGCCGCGGATGGCCGTCTCGAGCTTCGTTTCGCCCGCCGGCTTCTGATTGACGAGCGTCAGCATGAGTTGCCGAAGATGCGAGCGCCGACAGCGCGGCGGCACGATCAGGCCCGCCTTTTCGCCGAACAGCATCAGCCCCGCGGCGTCCTGTTGCCGAACCATGAGATACGCCAGGCACGTCGCCAGAAAGCAGGAGTAGTCCCATTTCGTGAGCAGCCCGGTACCGTAGCCCATCGACGCGGAAGAGTCGAGGAGGATATACGCCCGGAGGTTGGTTTCTTCCTCGAAGCGTTTGATGTAGAAGTGATCGGTGCGGGCGTAGAGGGCCCAGTCGAGATATTTGAGATCGTCGCCGGGGACGTATTCGCGGTGCTCGGCGAACTCGACGGAGAAGCCGTGAAAGGGACTTTTGTGCAGTCCGTTGAGGAAGCCTTCGACAACGACCTTGGCCAGCAGCGGCGAGAAGCCGACGCGCGCGAGGATGCCGGGATCGAGATAGCGTTGCGGATCGTTCCCGCCCAGCGCCTCGGCGAGTTTGGGACCGTCGCCGGCGAGAACGGCGCGGTGAACTTTTTGGAACAGCATCTGAGCTTGTCGGCCCAGGCCGCGCAACCATGACATCGAAAGTTTGAGAGGCATCGAGAATCCAGGAGGGAGCGAGCAAGGCGGGTGGGACGAGGATATCTTATGCTACGACAGCGCCCAGGCGAGCCACAAAATGAACGCGAACGCCAGTCGCAGCGTCACCTGTAGATTCCACCACCAGAGCGAGGCGTTGAGCAGGCCGCTGGCGCTCACCAAAGCCTTCTGCACCTCGTCGCGCACCATACGGCGGGGATTGACGAAGCCGAAGGTCGCGATGCGGACGACATGCGCGGTGGCCGAGTTGAGCCAATATTCGGCCTGGTCGAAGTAGGTCTCGGTTTCGGCCTGATCGACCTGGCCGATGCAAATGATGAAGTAAAGATCGACGCTGAACATGGCAATGGCGAAGATCGTCGCGGGAATGAGGAAGGGCCAGTTGTCCAGGAGTCCGCCGAGGGTGAGACCGTGGGGGGGGTTACCTGCTTCAGGGAAGAGGAAGCGCGAAAGCGAGAGTTGAATCATCCAGACGCCGAGGGCCAGGGCGAGCGGCGCGACGGTGGCCCAGGTCATGAAGAGGGTGCGATGTTCCTTGATGAGCTGGAGCAATTTCGGCCAGCGTTTGGGACCGCTCACCGCGATCTGGGCCATGCTCCGGTACTGCCGCCAACGGCGAATGGTGCCGTAGAAGAACATGAGAGCGAAGTAGAAGTCGAGGAAGTGAATCAGATTGAAGGCGCGCAGCTCGGTCATGCAGGGATCTCAACGGAAGAAGGGCTCAGACGTTCGCGGGATGGACGATGAAGACGCCCGGCCCAAAACTGGCTAGTCCCTTGAAGTTCGCGACGTTGAACGTGAGCAGGTGCGAGATTTGGTGCGTGTGGCAGACGGCGACCAACCGGGCGTCGTGCACCCGTTTGCCGATCACTCCGAGAGCTTCGACCATCGCTTTCCAGTTAGGATAGACGGCCGGAGTATCTGGCGCCAGAGGAAAAGTCGATTCAAAACGAGCAGCAAAGGCTTCTGCTTTCGCGATCGACATTCCCAGTCCATTCATCGTCTTCGGACGAGTAGCCGCGTTCCGAAACTCGATGAGGACTTGGCCCGTGACATGTAACGCATCCCCGCGCCGATGCAATTCCAGCACAGCGTCGGAAGCCGTCAAATGATCGACATCCGCTACGTTTGCGATTCTCACCAATACATTGGTGTCAATCAGGTAGGCCACTAATCGTACATCGCGTCGCGGCTTAGGGCTTCATCCGAAAGGGAAATCCCGCAGTCCATCGACAATTCGAGCAGACCACGCTCCCACTCGTCCTGAGGTTCGAGCCGAGGCCGGCGAGCGGGAAGAAAACGTTCTCGCAATGCGTTGAGCGCCAACGTTTCCGCCGGCATACCGCGCTGGCGAGCCTGTTCGCTCAAGGCGGTTTCCAGTTCGGGACCAAGAGTAATCACCATGGCCAACTCCACTTCGGGTACCGAATTGCCTGACTATATTGTATCGACTTACGCCGTTTGAGCCGAGAGCGGACGTGATATGCCCGCAGTGAATCGTCCAGCATCACAGGAGTGGCGACGGCCTTTTGGACGGGGCGCCAGGAGTCATCATGCTCGCAGTGCGATCCAAGAGTTCGTAGCGCCCCGCAGAACCGGGCCGATATCTTTCGTTGTTGTTCGTGTTCGGCTTCGCTGACGTCAATACTCGCCTTACCTACGCCGACTGCGGATCCACACCGGCCATGAGCCCAGCGATTGAAAGATCCTCGTCCAGTTCCGGCCAATGCAAACTGACGCCGCCGCCGCTGATTTCGTAATGCGAACGTTGGTCGGGAGTACCTCGCCGCAGAATCGGGAACCAGGCAAGCGGCACGCTGAGTACGCGTCCGTCCGTGAAGGTGACGTGCATCATGGCGTCGTCGCATTCGACTTTTTTGGCGAGTGCCGTTGTCGGGACAAACGCCCGCTGAAATTTCGGTTGCTTCTGCACTGACCGCGTCGGCTTACGTGCTGAAGTGCTCATTCCACGCCTCCAAGAGTTGGTCCCGATGCTTCTCAACTTCTCGCCTGATTTGCTGCAATTCGCGTCCGTTGAAGCCGTGATTTGCCGCTAACTCGATTGGATCGAGCCAGAACTTCGCTTCGTCGCCGCTCGCCTTTACATGGATGTGCGGAGGTTCTTCTCCTTCATTGCTGAAGAAAGCAAAGCGAAAGCGTCCTACGCGCAGTACGGTCGGCATCTGCTAATTCGCCTGAGCCCATCAATTCGACTTCTAGGGATGGCTTCGATATTCATCGTACCAGAGAAACCACAAATCGAAACCCGCTGAACTCGATCCTGCTAAGTACTCGGCAAGACTCATTGAATTGTGGGACAATTTCCGAGGGTTGTACGTCGCCTCGACCCAACGTTCAAAATCGTTGAGCTGAACTCCTACTATCTGCCGTTCGGGAGCGATTTCGTGGTAAATTTCAGCGAACGCGATGCCTCCCAAATGGAGGCTTAAACCGGCGATCGTTTGTTGTCCCAAGAACATTCCCGGACGTCTCCGGATGGCAACCAAGAGCGCGTGCAGATCGGGGTAGCGTTCGCGAAAAACATTCATAGTCCACCTAAAGGAGTACGCCGACGCGGATTCACGCGTCGGCGCATCATGCGATCTACTTCAGATTCTCGACGATCTTGGTCACGCGCTTCGGATCTTCCGCGGCGCCTTTGCCGACCGCGTGGACGTCCGCGATCTTGCCCGACTTGTCGATCACCACCGTGTAACGCTCGGCGGATGCGGAACGGACCAGCTCGATCGCCTTGCCCGCGGAGTCTTTGCCCGTGGCCTTGAACTCGCCGACCTTGACCGGCACGCCGAACGCCTTGGCGACTTCGCCCTTTTCGTCGGCGAGCAGCGTGAACGGCAACATGTGGTCCTTTTTGAACAGGGCGTGCGTCTTGACGGAATCGCCGCTGACGCCCAGGACGACGACGTCCTTGAGCTTGACGGTTTCATCGCGGTAGCCGCAGGCTTGCTTCGTGCAGCCGCCGGTGAAGTCGGCGGGGTAGAAGTACAGCACGACGACCTTCTTGCCGACGACGTCCTTGGAATCGAAGGTCTTGCCGGTCTCATCGGGCGCGGAGAACGCGGGGGCCTTGTCGCCGACTTTCACTTTTTTCTCCTGGGCGGAAACGGACGTGGCCAAGGCCGTGAGAGCGATGGCCAAACTGAAGAGGAAACGACGCATGAAACAATCTCCATAACGGGGAACAAAGGTGTGAAAAACGAGGTAGGCAGAAGATATTGTGACAAAGCCGAGAGCGCATTGCCAGCGGCAATCGAAAAAGATTGGCCGGCCCGCAGCCGCTTCGGCAATGCCCGGTTGGGAAACGCAACCAACGAACCTCGGAGGCGACGATGAAGACGCTGACTTTTTTCCTGAGCGCCCTGGCCCTTGCATTCGCCCTGGCGCTGCCCGCGCAGGCCGACTCGATCCTGATCGAGACCTACACCCGCACCCAAACCAAGCAGCATGCCGAGCGCATCGCCCAGACCATCAATCAAGGACAGGTTCCGGGCTGGTCGATGGCGGAGGTTTACTACGACAGCACGACGCGCAGCTATGTCGTGGCAGGCGCCCACGATCAAGATTCGCTCGATCCGGAGTAAGCGCGTGTGAAAGCCCAGGGATGGCGATCCCTGGGGAAGCGTCCGAACCGAGATTTGTTCGCGATCATCGAGAAAATGACGTCGCCTGGCGCTTCCCCAGGGATAGCCATCCCTGGGCTTTCGCTGCCCTACTTGTTCATCCACGTGCGCTCGATGAACGTCGTGTCGACCTTGCCCTCGATGAACGACGGATTGTCGAAGATCTTCTGGTGGATGGGGATGGTGGTCTTGATGCCTTCGATGACGAACTCTTTCAGCGCGCGGCGCATGACGGCGAAGGCTTCGGCACGCGTCGGCTGATACACGAGGAGCTTGGCGATCATCGAATCGTAGTTGGGGGGCACGCGGTAGCCTTGCGACACATGGGTGTCAAGCCGTACGCCCGGGCCGCCGGCGGGTTGCCATTTGGTGATGAGCCCCGGCGACGGGCGGAAGTCGTGCGCGGGATCCTCGGCGTTAATGCGGCACTCGATGGCGCAGCCGCGATGAACGATGTCTTTCTGCGCGAACGGCAATTTTTCGCCGGCCGCGACGCGGATTTGCTCGCGGACGAGGTCGATGCCGGTGACCAGTTCGGAGACGGGATGCTCGACCTGGATGCGGGCGTTGAGTTCGATGAAGTAGAAGCGATTGTCCTTGTCGACGAGGAACTCGCAGGTTCCCGCACTGTAGTAGCCGACGCCCTTGACGAGCTTGACCGCGGTGTTGCAGATGTCTTCGCGGACCGTCTGGGGCAGGTTCGGGGCCGGCGATTCCTCGACGAGTTTCTGATGGCGACGCTGCAGGGAACAATCGCGCTCCCAGAGATGGACGACGTTGCCATGCTTGTCGCCCAGGACTTGCACTTCGATGTGGCGCGGCTTCTCGATGTACTTTTCGAGATAGATGCTGCCGTCCTTGAACGCCTTCTCGGCCTCGGCCTTGGCGGAGTGATAGCCGGCGGACAAAGACGCGTCGTCCCGGCCGACGCGCATGCCGCGGCCGCCGCCGCCTGCGGAGGCCTTGATCAGCACGGGATAGCCCATGTCGTTGGCGAGCTTGAGCGCCTCGGCTTCGCTGGTGAGGAGCCCTTCGCTGCCGGGGACGACGGGGACGCCGACCTCCTTGGCGACTTTCCGCGCCTCGTTCTTGTTCCCTAGCTTGTTCATCGCCTGGTGGGGCGGGCCGATGAACTCGATCTTGCAATCGCGGCAGACCTCGGCGAAGTGGGCGTTTTCGGAGAGGAAGCCGTAACCCGGATGGATCGCCTGGGCATTGGCGACCTCGGCGGCGCTGATGATGCGTGGGATATTGAGGTAGCTCTCGGTGGAGACGGCGGGGCCGATGCAAATCTTGTCGTCGGCCAGATCTAGGTACGGGGCCCCTCGGTCGGCCTCGCTGTAGACGGCGACGACTTCGACGCCGAGATCTCGGCAAGCGCGGATGACGCGCAGGGCAATTTCGCCGCGATTGGCTACCAGGATGCGTTGAAACATGACGTCCCACTCGAGTGAATTTCGTGTGCGCCGAAGCGAAGAACAAACCAGCCACAGAGAGCACGGAGGACACCGAGAAAGCAAATGCAGAACGAGCATCGCTTTCTTCTAGTTCCGACTCTGTGTCCTCTGTGCTCTCTGTGGCTCAATTCGCATTTTGCGTCTCGCATCAACCCGCCGGATCGACGCGGAAGAGCACCTGCCCGAACTCGACCGGCTGAGCGTTCTCGACGCAAAGCTCGGCAATGACGCCGGCGACGCCCGATTCGATGGCGTTGTAGAGCTTCATCGCCTCGATTTGGCAGACGACCGTGCTCGGAGTCACACGCGAGCCGACCGACACGTACGGCGGCGATTCCGGATTGGGCCGGGCGTAGAAGGTGCCGACGGTCTCGCTCTTGATCTCGAGCAAATTGCGCGACGGCTTGACCGGCGCCGAAGGAGTCGCGGGAGCGCTCGTCGGCGCGACGGGCGCTGACGCCGTGGGGAGCGCATAGCTCGCCGTCGGCGCCATCG
This sequence comes from Gemmatales bacterium, assembly GCA_038217425.1. Lineage (GTDB taxonomy): Bacteria > Planctomycetota > Planctomycetia > Gemmatales > Gemmataceae > JAIEPT01. The sequence continues at coordinate 7,934 of JBBQPM010000023.1, read as the reverse complement.
TCACGGCGGGGCGTCCGCCTCGGCGAATGCGCACGCGCTGTTCGCCGTCGCGCAGATCGATCTCGCTCAGGTCGTTCTGCGCCATCAGCCCGACCAGCTGCTTGATCGTCCGCACGTCGAACGGCGCCGGACTGCTGGGCGATTTCATACTTTCGTCAGCCACCCTCGTCTCCTTTACGCGGAGTTCCCTTCGAACATCTCGTCAAACTGCCGGGCGACGGAGGTCAAGACCTGCGCCCCGTCGGGCGTGATGAGCACGTCGTCCTCGATACGGACGCCCCCCTGGCCCGGCAAGTAAATCCCCGGCTCCACCGTCACCACCATGCCGGCCTGCAGAACGATCTTACTGTTTTGCTTCATGAGCGGCGTTTCGTGGATCTGCAATCCGAAGCCATGGCCGACGCTGTGATTGAAAAACTCGCCGAAACCCGCGTCTGCGATGACCGAGCGCGCCGCCTGATCGATGTCGTGCGCGACGGCGCCGGGGCGAAGCTGGGCGATGGCCGCTTGCTGGGCGCGCAGCACGACGTCGTAAATTTCGCGGATCTTGGCCGGCACGTCCGGGCGCGGAAAAAGGACGCGCGTCAGGTCGCTCTTGTACCCGGCGAAGTCGGCGCCCCAATCGACCAGAACCAGCGCTTCGTCCGCGACCTTTTTGTTCGTGGCCGGGGCGTGCGGCAACGCCGACCGGGCGCCGACAGCGACGATCGGCGTGAAGGCCGACCACCGCGCTCCGCGGCGCCGAAGCTCCATCTCCAGCAGATCGGCCAGTTCCTTCTCGCTCGCCTCGGGATGCAGCCGTTTGCGGAAGTTCGCGAACGCCCCCTCGGCCACGGAGATTGACTGGCGGATCGTCGCCAGTTCGCCGGCATCCTTGATGGCGCGGAACGCCTCAATGCGATTGGCGCCCGGCTTCAGCGCCTTCGTCGTTTGCGACTTGAGGGCCTCGAACTCCGCCACCGTCAGATGGCCCGCCTCGAAGCCGACGGTCTGCAGGTCCGGCATTTTACCGAGCACCTCGCACGTCGCTTCGAGCAGCGTCTGCGCCGGCGGGCGGATATGCAGTGGCAGCCCAGGGCATTCTTCTTCGAGCTGCGTGAGGAATCGGCCGTCGCTGATGAGGAGCGCCTTGTTCGGCGTGACGAGGAGCGTGCTGGCTTCGCCGGTGAATCCGGTGAGATAGGTGACGTTGATCGGCTGCGTGACCAGAAACGCGTCCAGTCCGTCTTCGCGAAAATGAGTCAACAACTTGTCGCGGCGCAGCGGAAACACATCCATCGCCTGGCAGCTCCCAATTCCTTTGGTATCCAGCGAAATTAGTGTATCAACTTCGCGGAGGCGGGGCGAACTTCATTACCGGCAAAGACGGCTTCATGGTCCTGCGAACGGGACCATGAAGCCGTCTGTTCCCCAGGGATCGCCATCCCTGGGCTTTCGACATGTCGACTTACTTGTTGTCGCTTTGAATCTTCCAGTACTCGGAGATATGCTCGCCCGTGCCGACGGGGCCTTCGGGGTGGAAGGTCAGAATGCGTACGAACTTGGCTTTGTGCAACGGATTCGTCGCCGTTCCGATCGAGTACACGGCGGCGAATCGGCCGTACTTCTGGTCGGGGTTCTCGTCGGGGACGTCGGCGAAGTGAACGGGCGGCTCCATGATCATACGGCCGATGATGGTGCAGCGTTTGCCGATGCCGAACACAGCGTAGGTGTGATTGGTGGCGGGGAGTCCGAGTTCCGACGCCCACGCGTTATCGAGAACGACGACCTTGGACCCGGTTGCGATCGGAGTCGGCGCGGTGACGGCGTTCTTGTACGGATTGAAGGTCAGATGGTAAGGTTCCGCGGTTCCCGTGGGAGCGTGGACGTGCATGTTGGCAATGCCGGCCTCGTGAAGCGCCCCCGCCTGCGCCGCCGTCAGCGTCGTCGTCGCGATGCCGTTAAAGACGCCGCCGCCGGCGTTATTGAGCATGTTGTCGATGATGGCGCCGGAATCGTCGGTGAGCGAATCGTAGTGGTCGGGATAAACGCCGTGATGCGCCTCATAGGCAACAAAGGCGCGGGCCGTCTCCGAAATGTTCGTGGAGCAACTGGCGACGTTCGCCCGCGTCAGCATGCTCGGGAACGAGACGACAATGATGCCCGCCACCGCGATCAGGATGATGAGCACGACCATGAGTTCCATCAGGGTCAAACCGAAGCGACGCAACCGGCCCGTGGTGTGAATCATGAGTGCCCCTTTCGACAAGCGAGGTGAAGTCATCAATGCACTGACGACGATTCTACCGTCGCTATTACGAATGTCAAGGACGTAATACTGGCGGTTTTCGCGTCACTTCTTGAACGCGGCGATCTCCGTCAAGCCCTGCGAAAAGAGTTGGCCGTCGTGCCAGGCCAGATTGCGCGGCACGTCCTTGGTCTCCAGGTAACTTCGCACGCGCAGGTTGGCGACGTCGACGACCGCGATGCCAGGGCCTTTGCCGGAGATCTCCGCGAGCGGCAGGTAGAAATCCCCCGCGACCAGCACGCCTCGTCCGCTCACCGCTCCCAACTCGAGATTCTTGACGTCGCTGCCGTCCTCGGCTTTCACGAATCGGCAGCCGGTCTCGTGGATGACGAGCACGTGTTTACCGACGGCGCCGGCGGGATACCAATCGTTCGGCTGCTGTTTGACCTTCCACGCCGACGTGCCGTCTTTGAGCTTCACGCAGTGCAAATGCTCCTCTTCCGTGGAAGCGAAAATGACGTGCTCGCCATGAACGAACGGAGCGCTCGGCTTCCAGTGGAAATGCGGCAGGGGCACGGCGCCGGGAAACGGCTGTGGCACGGGCTTTTCTTCTCCTTCGGACAGGTATTTGTACTTCCACGCCCACTGCTGTTGTTTCGCGTTCCAGGCGGCCAGTACGCAAGCGGCGGTGGGACAGAGAATCAAATCTCCCGCGGCAATCGGCTGGGCATTGAACATGCGACGGCGAAGATCGAAGCCGAACCGACGCCGCGGGTCGAACTCGTCGAGACCGGTCGTACTGACCACCTCCGGCTTGCCGTCGACGATCTTATTCGGATTGATCTGCACCAATCGGCACTGCCCCCCGCCGGCTCTCTCATTGAGAACCCAAAGGTGCTTGTCCCGAATCAACGGCGTCCCGAGAAAATGCGTCCCTGTAAAATCCGTTGCCTTCTTGCTCTCAATATTCTTTTCGCTGCGAATGCTCTCGCCGCCCAGTGACCAGACAACTCTGCCGTCGACGATAAAACCGAGCAACGCATTTTCCTCGACCAACTCCTTGACGCGCGCCGGCTTGGGCAAGGGTTGGCCAAAGGGACCGACCTGCGCGAGCAGCGAAGCGGCGATCCCCGCGTCGTCCACGATATACGAATGATCCTTATCCGACGAGATCGAGCCGAGTAGTTGATTCTCCAGCGCGATGCGGGCGAAATGCGTCGCTGCGATCGATGCAACAATCGACTTGGTCTTCGGATCGTCCAGAAGCACCGCCAACGGACCGTCGAAATAGTTCACGATCCACCGCAAATCGCCAGGCTTCGTTTTCTGCTCGGGCAGGCTTCGAATGTTCCTAACTTGAACGTCGGCAAAGGTGCGAATGCATACGGCATTTCCCTGAAAAACAGGCGCCGCTCCGAACAGAAACTTTGTCTGCTCGCGAACGTGTTTCTGCGCCAGGTTCTTCGCTTCGGTTTCGCCGGGCGTTTCTTCCGCGTGGAAGACCGAACGCTGCCATTCGACGTCGAGCGGTTTACGCGGCACGGCGTCTTGCGCCGTTGCGGGGTGAGTCGCGATCAGCAGACCGAGAATGAGTAGCCGAGCCATGGTCGAGCCCTTGGGTGAGAGGGGAGTCGAATGTGCCAGGGCAATTGTAGGCGAGCGGGGGACGTGAGTCCCCCGGTACTTGAAATGCAGACAAAAAGTGGTCGCGGCGTTACTGAATGTTGTTGTTCCGGAGCGGTTCGAGCGAGCCGCCCAGCGAGATCGTCAGGAAGAGATAGCCCGGCTGCCGACTCAGCGACGCCGACTGACCGCCGCCGTGCGAGAGCAGGCTCTCCTCGAGATCGCTGGCGATCCGGCACTGGCTGTCCTTGAAGACGTAGACGTACGCAAGCACCTGGCGTTCGCCGTTGTAGAGGTACGTCAGACGCGGCACCCGGCGATTCTGAAAGTCGATGAGTTCGTAGTTCACCAGAAACTCGCTGCGGAGGTCGCTGGGCATCGCCTTGTAGCCCTGAGACAGCAACCAGGACTGCGCCCCCTGGCGATCGCCGACCTTGGCGTGCAGCTCGGCCAGGCGGTTGGGGGAAAGGTCGATCTTGCCGGGCGCGGCCCACCAGTAGACGAGGCCGCCGATGCCGCTGAAGAAGAGGAACAGCGCCGCCGCCGCCCCCCATAACCAGGGACGAGGCCGGGCGCGTTCCGCCAACTTCCGCAAAATTTGGCTCTCGAGCTGAACCGGCATCGGCGTCTCATTGAGGACTGCCGTCACCTGCGTTTCGAACGCCCGATCGTTCCGATCCCACGTCTGACACTCCGGGCAGCTTTGCAGATGGCGCACGAACGCTTGACGCTCCGCGAGCGCTAGTTCATTGCCGTCGCGCCGGCTGAGGAGACCCAAGAACCTTGCTTGAAAACAATCCATTACGCCCCCTCCTTTCTCGCGTCAGGAACCAGACCGGCGAGCCGTTGGCGAAGAAATCCCTTCGCACGCGCCAGCCGAGACATCACCGTCCCCATCGGCAAACTCATCTGCTCCGCAATTTCCTTGTAACTGAACTCTTCGAAAAAATATAGCAGGATCGGCGTCCGATACGCCTCCGGCATCTCGCTCAAAGCTTGCTGAAGCTGCACCGAGTCAAACTCCGGCACCTCGAACGGCGCCCGGTCGGGAAGCTCGTTTTGCTCCTCGACCGGCAGATTGACTTCCCGATCGCTATGGCGTTTCCGCTGTAAGAAGCAGTTCCGCAGAATGGTGCACAGCCAGGACTTCGCCTTATCCGCTTGCCGCAACTGATGCATCTTGTCGTACGCCTGGCAAAACGTCTCTTGCGTGAGGTCTTCCGCATCCGACTTCGAGCCGGAGAGTCGATAGGCCAGGCGATACAGCAACTGGGAATGTTCTTTTACCAGCTGCTCCATCGCGATCGGCGAGCGAATAGGCCAAAACATCCTTCACTCCCTACCAGAGAAGATCCACTGTTGCCCGCTTTTATTCCCGATTTCGCACAAAGTTGCCGGTCGGAACGCAAGATTTCCGCCCCGGTCGCCTTAAGTTTTTCTAATGCCGTGCGGCGCAACAATTTGGTTATGTGATTTTACGGAACTCCGAGCGGCTCGGCCAATCGCGCGTCGGCCGCCAAAAACCTCGGATTTTATCAAGAATTCGCGCGCCGCACGGCGCCGCTCACTCGGTTATTCGTCGGCCGAGCTTTAACATTTTCGCAAATTTTTTCTTGCTTTAGAGGTTTTTGGGAATAAAGTTATGCCCTGTGCATCCAACCTTGGGTAGAGATTACCTCTTCCTTCTTTTTTCAGGTGTTCGATTATGAAAAGTTTCCTCGGCTTCGGCGCGGTCCTCTGCGTGAGCCTGTCGCTGTTGTTCACCTCGACTGCCTGCAAGAAGGCTAACACCTCCGCCAATGCTCCCGGCGCGTCGAACAACGCCCCCGCCAACAGGCCGACGCCCCCGAAAGCCGCCAACACGGTCACTCCGGCCCCGACCCCGCTGCCCACTCCCACCCCGACCCCGACTCCGACTGAAGAGAAGAAGAAAACGAGCGACGAAGAGAAGAAGAAGACCACCACCACCACTGAAGAGAAGAAGACCACCACCACCACTGAAGAGAAGAAGGCTGGCACGGAAACCAAGAAGGTGACCGAAGAGAAGAAGACTACAGAAGAGAAGAAGTCCACCGAAGAAAAGAAGCCCGGCAGCACCAGCGAATTGCCCGCTCTGCCCAAGCTCCCCAACGTGGAGCCCGCCGTGACCAAGCCCGCATCGCAGTCGCGGATGTTCTATATCCCCCGCAGTGAATTCTCCGTCCGTCGTATTGTTTCGCTTTCGTGACTCACCCTGTAACTCGTTTGGTTATGGGATTTATTCGTTTCCTTGAAAGGACTGTTCACATGAAGAAAGTTACCGGCCTGTTCCTGTTCTCCCTCCTCAGCTTCACCACCGCGTTCGCGATCGTCGGCTGCACCAAGCCGAACGCCAGCAACACCCCCGCCGGCAACAAGGCCACCAACGGCCCGGCCACCAACGCTCCCGCCACCAACGCCCCGGCCAAGTAAATTCCCGGATCGATCAATGCCGAAAGCCGACCTCCCTTCCGGGATGTCGGCTTTTCCCCTTTCCCGAGACTATCATGCGCCGCTTCTATCTTCTCCTACTTCTCGGACTATTCACCCTCGCCGGTTGCGGCGGCGGCGACGTCAAAGGAATCATCGCCAACAAAGACAAACCGAAGCTGCCCGAGGCCAAATCGAGCAACAAGTAAATTCAACAGCGTCCCGGTGCGCTATCGACAAGCCCAACGGGTGAGGTGCTCCGGACCCCTGGGATTTAGCGACCCCGCGTGATTTTTCCTTGCATCATTGCAACCGCTATCCCGCCTTGCGTTCGACCTGTTCCTTCAGACTGACGAGCTGCTGCCGACGCATCGCTTCCGGCGCGTACGGATCGAACGCCACCGGGCGCTTCCAGACGGCTTGCAACACCGCGAGCGCCTGGCGCCTGAGTTCGACGTCGCGACGTTCCAGCGCCGCGATCAAGTGAGGCGTTGCGGCGTGTCCGCGCGCCGTCAACTCCGCTGCCGCCAACGCGTGGTCCGGCGTCTTGAGCCCTTCAATCCAGCGCTGCATCTTCTCCTGCTCGAGCACCGCGTTGATCGCAGGCGTCGGCGGTTGCGGCTTGGGCGTCATCTCGATCGTCACCGGCGGAGCGATCGGCGCGGGGGGAGCGATCGGCGCCGAAGCCGGCCGAGTTTCGCCGCCGTAGGACATATCGCTGAATCCGGAGCCGAGGTATTCGTTGATCGCAACCGGATCGCGCACGATTTCCGCCGGCGTGCCGTGAGTGCGGACTTTGCCGTCCTTGAGGAGATAACTTCGGCTCGTGAGGCGCAGGGCTTCGTGCACGTTGTGATCGGTGAGCAAGACGCCGATGCCGTGACCGCGGAGGTCTTCGACAATCGTGCGAATCTCGGCGATGGTGATCGGATCGATGCCGGTGAAGGGTTCGTCGAGCAGAATGAGCAGAGGCTCGCACACGAGACAGCGGGCGATTTCGAGTCGACGTTTTTCGCCGCCGGAAAGCGTAGCCGAGGTCGTCTTGCGGACCTTGACCAGGCCGAACTTTTCCAGCACTTCTTCGGTCCGCTCCAGGCGTTCCCTGCGTGTGAGCGCCCGACCCAGGGTGCGGGACTTGGGCATCATCTCGAGGATAGCGAGGATATTTTGCTCGCAGGTGAGCTTGCGAAAGACGCTCGTTTCCTGGGCAAGGTAGCCCATGCCGAGTCGAGCGCGGAGATACATGGGGAGTTCGGTGACGTCTTGCCCGTTGAAGTAGACGTGTCCCTCGTTGGGCGTGATCTGGCCGGTGGCCATGCGAAAGCTGGTGGTTTTGCCGGCGCCGTTGGGTCCGAGGAGTCCGACGACTTCGCCGGCGTTGACCTCGAACGCGACGTCGTCGACGACGGTGCGTCTGCCGAACCGCTTGACCAGTCCGCGAACCTCCAGAAGGGCCATCGTTCAACCTCCGTGTGGATCATCTCGTCTTCCTAGACTGTGCCGTTTCATACCACAAACGACGGTTCGCGAACAAGGGGGATGTGGCTGTAAAGCCCAGGGGGGCGCGCCAATGGTTTCCGGCACTCGTCCCGGCATAATCGGCGAGCCAGGTCGCGTAAGCGCCTGGAGTAACCGC